>JBEBBO010000001.1:0-4841 GCA_041158345.1 Pseudomonadota bacterium
TTATTCAACCAGGGAAGCCCCAGCAGAATGCATTTGTTGAGCGCTTTAATCGAACTGTACGATATGAATGGCTCTCACAGCATTACTGGACTGATCTTGAACAGGTGAGGCTTTTTGCGACTAAGTGGATGTATCAATACAACCACGAACGCCCACACATGGCCTTGGGCGGAATGACACCCATACAGTGGCTGGCCATGGCCGCATAACCTCTACTTTTGGCCCCCGCCACAAAGGGGGGGATTACCTTTGCAGACCCTCATAGTCCTTGGCAACGAGGTTCGAATGAAAATACTAATGGCCTTTTGCGACAGTACCTTCCGAAGGGCACCGACCTCTCAGGCTATACGCAGGATGAGCTGAACGCGATTGCCTGGAAGCTCAACAATCGACCTCGAAAAGTCCATGGGTTTAGAACCCCTCTTCAGGTCTACAACGAAATGCTGCAGTTGGCCCAGATGCCTACGCAGGTATGTCACTAACCAAGTGTTGCGCTTGGAATTTGAAACCGCCAAGAACCTACCGAACGCCGAAGTTTCAAACGTCACGAATCAACCCCTCGTAGAGCACTAAATGCCATGGGCCGGAACACTCAATTCAGCAACAACTGAAAAAGGGAGAACTAATCTCCAGCGAGTCCATGCCCGTATCGGCCATGCAGGACGCGATTCCCTACACTAAGCCACGAGCACGATTAACCAAAGCTATGCGATGGTACGTATCGAGAATTTGCGGCTGAGGAAAACCGCCTAGACTCATCGCGGTTCGCGTGTGCTGTGAGCGATTTCAAAGGGGATGCCGACGTGCGGTCAAGGCGATCCTTGTTTCAAGGAGCGGAACACGCCCGGTTAGCCTGCGTAGATACTTTGTCTGCTGTGGGGCATGTTGGGCCAGAAAACCAGCGAAGTCACTCAGGCAGCAGAATCTGCCTGAGCACGTTGGGATTCCCCCCTCTATGGCGAGAGAGGAATGTCCATCAACCTATTTATTCTTCGGTTGGGGGCACTGGGGGTGTCGCAGGGGCACTTGCCGCATCAGAGGAGGCTCCCTTGTCTTCAGTTCCACTCTTCAAGGGCACGCGGCGATCGCGACGCGGGCGCGTGCGTCGGCGAGGGGCACCGGTGCGGCTCGCTGGCTTTTCTGAAGTTGCCGGGTCTTGTTGAGCCACGTTGCCATTGATATCGCCTTCCTCGTGATCTTCATCCTGAGGAGCAGGTGCCGTAGCGACCGTCGATCTGGGCGCCGCAACCACTGGGGGTTCAACAGCCATCGAGGGTTCAAAGGGTGCTTCCGGTTCAATCGTTCCGGAAATGTAGGAGAAGCCCGAGTCGACAACAACGGGTGCTGCGATTTCTCCGATGATGGGCGTCTCGTTTTCACTGGCAGGTGCTCTCTCGCGATCACCCCGCTGGCGAGGTCCTCTGCGCGAACGGGATCTTGAGTTCCGAGCGGGCCGCTTTTCAGCGCTCTCGTCCGCTGGAACCTCGTCAGGATTGCTGGAAGCGTCAACCGAGGGTGCTTCGTCAAAGACTGGAGGCGCTTCAACTTCCGCAGGCATTGTTAAAGGCTGATACTCATCACCGATCACGGTTGATACTGCGTCCATCCCGGATTCGTTGAGCACGGTTTCACCGTTCTGAGCGCGGTTCCGGCCTTCGCCACCGCGGCGTCCGCGGCGGCGGCGGCTGCCGCGACGTCCCCGGCGTTCACCTTCTTCACCCTCAATCTGAGGTGTCGCCTCCGACGCGGGGGGCGCGGCTTCTACAAGATCCTTTGCAGGGAGTGCCGTTGCATCCGGTGCTGGGGTTTGGGGTCTGGGAGGACGATTCTCTCCCCGACGTCCCCGGCGCTCGCCATCTTGGCCTTGACGCCGGCGGTCCCGGTCACGCGGATTGCGGCGCCCTTCAGTGCGGGGTTCTCGCGTTTCGCGTGGGGTCTCAGGATTGGTTTCGTTGGATTCGGGTTCTGCTTCGGATTCGTCGCGGGGGCCGGTGATCATGGTCAGGAAACGCTTGATGATGTTTCCACCACCGGGCTTTCCACTGTTGCTCGATTGGCCATCGCGAACGCTTGCTTGCCGGGGAGCGGGTTGATCAGGCAGAAATTCCTTAACGGCAGGTTCCATCCCGGAGGCCGTTGTTTCACGGCTATAGCGGTCATTGAGAACACTTTCCGGTCGAACGATCTGGTAGCTGGAGGTTTTGTCCTCCGCTTCTTCCGTATTCGAGCGAACGCGCTGAATCTCATAGGCCGGGGTTTCGAGATGCTTGCTCGGGATGATCATCACCGAAATGCCGTTGCGCTTTTCGATCTCGTTCACGCTGGCGCGCTTCTCGTTGAGAAGGTATGTCGCAGAATCCACGGGAAGGTAGGCAATAACCTTACCCGTCTGCTTCTTGATGGCCTCTTCCTCAATCATGCGAAGGACCGAGAGGGCCAGTGATTCGACGCTTCTGATCGTGCCTTGACCATGGCAGCGGGGGCAGGTCAGTAGGCTCGATTCGCCCAGCGAAGGTCTGAGACGCTGGCGTGACATTTCAAGAAGGCCAAAGCGTGAAATCCGGCCGAGCTGAATGCGGGCGCGATCCATTTTGACCGCATCTCTCAGACGATTTTCGACCGCACGCTGATTGCGTGACGCCATCATGTCGATAAAGTCGATGACGAACAGGCCGCCTAGGTCTCGCAATCGCAATTGCCGTGCAATTTCGTCCGCCGCTTCAAGATTGGTGTTGAGCGCGGTTTCCTCGATATCCCCGCCTTTGGTGGCACGGGCTGAGTTGATGTCGATTGCCGTCAGCGCTTCGGAGTGATCGATGACGATCGCGCCGCCCGAGGGTAGCGGGACTTCGCGCGCGTAGGCCAACTCAATTTGGCTCTCAATCTGATAGCGGTTGAAGAGAGGAACGTTGTCCTGGTAAAGCCGTGCCTTGTGAATGAACTGCGGCATGACCTGCTGCAGGAAGCTTTGAACAAGCTTGAAGGTGCCGGGTTGGTCAATCAGGATTTCATCGATATCGGCCCGGAGATGGTCTCTCAGTGCGCGAATGATGACATTGCTTTCCTGAAAAACGAGCAAGGGTGCCGGCTTTTCCTTGGCCGAGCGATCAATCGCTTCCCATAACTGCATCAGGTAGTTGAGGTCCCACTGCAGTTCTTCAACGGACTTTCCGCCACCAGCGGTGCGAATAATCAGGCCCATGCCCTCAGGAACCTGAAGCGCGGTCATGACTTCCCGCATGTCGGTACGGGTATCGCCTTCGATGCGCCTGGAGATGCCTCCGGCCCTCGGATTATTGGGCATCAGGACGAGATAACTGCCTGCCAGGCTGATGTAGGTCGTGAGTGCTGCACCTTTATTGCCGCGCTCTTCCTTTTCGACCTGAATCAGGATTTCCTGACCTTCGCGGAGTTTGTCCTTGATGTCACGGCGGCTGACTTCCTGATCATCAGGAATGCCAACGTAGGAGGGGAGAATTTCCTTGAACGGGAGAAAGCCGTGGCGGTCAGAGCCGAAATTAACGAACGCAGCCTCTAGGCTGGGTTCGACCCGACTGATGACACCTTTGTAGATATTGGCTTTTTTTTGTTCTCTGGAAGGAACCTCGATATCAAAATCGTACAGTTTCTGTCCGTCTACCAACGCGACCCGGAGTTCTTCCGGCTGCGTGGCATTAATCAACATTCTTTTCATTTACCAGTCCATAGGCGTCCCGAGGCAGCCTGATTCCATGGCTGCGCGCCAATCTTGAGGGCTCCAGCGCCTCGAACCAGAGAGTTCGGTCTGCTGAAGAGCCCAAGGGGTCGGGTAGCATCACTCGCGTTGTCATGGCGAGTGGATACCCGAGTCGGCACTCGGGCCGCATGTCTTTGACTCGTCTTGGGTCGAGCCGTCAAAACCCTGCGTTAGTAATTTAAGTAATGCCTTGAAGCCCACGCCATGCAATCCCAATGGTTTGGAATGACATGCGTCGAAACACTCCAGCGGCGTCACGGGATTCGAATAGGACGGTTGGATTTCCGGGATGTCTCTTATGTGGAGGCCGGATGCCAATCATCCTTTTCAGAATTCGTTTGGGGGTCAGTCAGATCCGGCAGCGTCTGGAAACCGCCCCGCGCACGGGCTCCACGCTTATTCTTCGTCTGGTTATGCCGGTCGAATACAAGGCCCAAACAGGGGCCTTAGACCTATCCCAACCTGCAAACTATAACCGGGTTATGGCTAATCATCAATTCGCTTGCCGTGGTGATATCATCCAACCATGAATTCCCCACCTCCTTCACCCGCCGTTCAATGGGTAGACATCGATGCGGGCCACGCTGGACAGCGCGTCGACAACTTTCTTCTGACGTATCTGAAAGGGGTTCCCAAAAGTCTGATTTACCGAATCTTGCGAACCGGAGAGGTCCGTCGCAATGGTGGCCGGGTGAAAGCCCAGGACCGTCTGGAGGAGGGCGATCGGCTCCGAATCCCACCCGTAAGAACACCCGAACGCGATGCCCCGGTGATTCCGGTAGACGCCCTTCGTCATCGTATCGAGTCGCGCATCCTGTTTGAAGACGAGGATCTGATCGTCCTGAATAAACCCTCGGGCATCGCTGTGCACGGCGGAAGTGGCCTGAGTTACGGGGTGATCGAGGCGCTGAGGGCCATGCGGCCTGAGGCCAAATTTCTGGAGTTGGTGCACCGACTGGATCGGGAGACCTCGGGTTGTCTTTTGCTGGCCAAGAAACGTTCCGCACTCAAGGATCTCCATCTTCAGTTCCGTGAAGATGACGTGAACAAGGTCTACCTGGCGCTTCTCACTGGCCAATGGGCTCGATCGAAGCAGATGGTGGAT
>JBEBBO010000002.1:0-3819 GCA_041158345.1 Pseudomonadota bacterium
GGTGGATCAAAATGTCGATAGTTTCTGCCTTGGTTGTCAGCGGCAGACAGAGGAGTAATAAATAGAGAGTTCGCATGGGGATTGATATGGGAAGTTAACGAACCTGCGCGTCGTATTCGTCTTTGTCCTTTTGATACAGGGCCTTCAGACGATCACACGTGGGCGCACCCGGGTGAATCTGCGCGACGCAGTCGTTGTATTCTTGGCGGGACTCTTCCATACGGATCGCCGCCTCCTCGGCATCGGGGCCCCCGATCACCGCTCGAGAACGACTGCTACAGCCCGTAGTGCCCATGGCAATGATTAAAAGGCTAATCGGGAGGACAAAGGGTTTCATGTGCCGTCTTCTCATCGGAGTCATGCGAACCATGATAAACGCTGTCTACTCCCAAAACATCCACGAATTTGTTGGGGTTTTGGGCAAGGCAAAAAAAACCCGGCTATCGCCGGGCTTTAAAACGAGATACAGACACACCATCCTTGGCTTCGCAATGGTAGTGACTATCTCAGGGATCCCGCAACGCGTGGATCCCCGTAATCTAATGCGTGCTTCTACGTAGGGACGGTTTGGGAGTCCCCCTCGGATATGAAACAAGGAAAGAGTAACAATGGCTAAAAAGGCGAAGTAAGGAGTGCCATTGCCCGAGTCGGTCTTTACTCGCTGTTGCTGCAAATTCTAACGCGCACATTTTGTATCTTGTCGTTCGTTACACAAGGAGATAACCGGCTAGCTGTCTGATTTGGGATCATTTTCCGATACAGAAATTTGAGAAGATTCTTCCCAAAAGATCTTCGCTGCTGAACTCACCCGTAATTTCAGAGAGGTGTTCTTGAGCCCGTCTGAGGTGTTCGGCAAGTAGTTCAAATTGTCCACTGACCATCGCCATCTCGCTCAGCTTGATTTCGTCCTGCGCATTTAAAAGGGCATCGAGGTGTCGTCTTCGGGCCATGAAAAGCCCTTCATTGCTTGGGGTTTGGTCGGTCTGGCGCAGAAGGTACGGCATCAAATGTTCGATTCCGGCACCGGTCTTTAGGGAAAGCCGGATTTCGATGTGTCTCCCGTCCTCCGCGATCCCTGCTGGATTACCCGAAAGGTCAATTTTGTTTCGAAGCACCACATAGGACCGATCCTCTGGTAGCTCCTTCATGACCTCGATCAGATCATCGGGATAGCGGTCATCGACAAGGATCACTATATGATCCGCCGTCTCAAAGGCCTGACGAGCACGACGTATCCCCTCCTTTTCAACCGGGTCATCGGTTTCATTCCGTAAACCGGCTGTATCAATGATGTGGAGGGGAATCCCCTGAAGCTCAATGTGTTCCCGGAGCGTATCGCGTGTCGTGCCCGGAATGGGCGTTACGATGGCGCTTTCACGACCGGCGAGAAGGTTCAATAGGCTCGACTTCCCTGCGTTGGGCTTCCCCGCAAGCACGATGGTCATGCCCTCCCGAAGCAGCGCGCCTTGTCGAGAGGCTGAAGCTACGGCAGCAAGGTCATCATTCAGTGACTGGAGCTTTGCCGCAACACCGGCATCGCTCATAAAGTCGATGTCTTCATCCGTGAAGTCAATCGCGGCCTCCACAAAGAGGCGAAGTTGAATACAGGACTCGACTAAGGCGTGAATGCGTTTTGAAAATTCACCTTCCAGTGAGCGATTCGCTGCGCGAACACCCTGGTGTGTCTCTGCATTGATGAGATCAGCGACCGCCTCTGCTTGCGCGAGATCGATCTTGTTGTTGAGAAAGGCCCGTTCCGTGAATTCCCCGGGGCGGGCGGGACGGCAGCCGAGCTCAAAAAGCCGTGCCAGAATCAGGTCCAGCAGGACGGGATTGCCGTGTGCATGGAGCTCTAGGACGGATTCCCCGGTAAAAGATTGGGGCCCAGGGAAGTAGATTGCAATGCCCTGATCCAGCCGTTCGCCAGCCGTGTCCCAAAAGCCTACGAAATGGGCTTGCCTTGGCGTGGGGATTTTCCGGAGGAGCGGATGGAGGATCTCTTCAACACCGGGTCCAGAGACTCGGATCACACCGACACCGCCACGACCCGGCGGGGTCGCGATGGCGGCGATGGTGTCCTCCCACGAGGATCTCATGGGATCAACAGCGGGTCTGTGTGCTCAAGCCTTGGCGACTTGTGCCCCAATGGTCTTATTGATGTACCACTGCTGAAGAATTGAGAGCAGGTTGTTGACGACCCAGTACAGCACGAGACCTGATGGGAAGAATGCGAAGAACCCCGTGAACATGATGGGGAAGAACTGCATGATTCGCGCCTGTAGCGGGTCAGCCGGCGGGGGGCTGAGGCGCTGCTGGATGAACATGGAAATTCCCATCAGGACCGGCAAGATGAAGAAGGGATCCTTAGCGGAAAGATCCATCAGCCAACCAAAGAAAGGGGCTTGGCGCATTTCAACGGTTTCGATCAGCACCCAGTACAAGGAGATGAAGACCGGGATCTGCACCAGAATCGGAAGACAGCCGCCCAAGGGGTTAACTTTTTCCTTTCGATAAAGCTCCATCATGGCCTGATTCAGCTTCTGTCGATCGCTGCTGTACTTCTCCTTGAGCTCTGCCATTTTCGGCTGCAGCTTCCGCATATTGGCCATGGACCGGTAGCTCGCAGCGGAGAGGCGGAAAAACAGCGCTTTGAGGGTCAGCGTCACCAAGATAATCGCGAGACCCCAGTTGTTGAACAGCTTGTGGTACTGCTCCAGCAACCAGAAGATCGGTTTGGCAATGATGGTCAAGGCACCATAATCAACGGTCAGATCAAGACCCGGTGCAGTCGCTTCCAGCACATGCTGAAGTTTAGGGCCCGCAAAAAGCTCGGCCGTCAGGGTCTTGGAGGTTCCGGCTGGCACTTCAACCGTCGGGCCGTAGGCACCAATCACAAAATGATTGTCAGCCAGAGACTTCGTGTAGAAGCCGTTTTCTTCACCACGGGGTGGAATCCACGCTGCAGCAAAGTAATGCTGAATCATCGCGACCCAGCCGTCCTTGGCGGTTTTGTCCAGATTCTCGGACGCCATATCCTTGAAGCTGATCTTTTTGTATTTGTCTTCAGGGGTATAGAGAACACCCCCGGTGTAGGTCCGAACAAATTGATCCTTGTTCTTGTCGCCAGGATCTTTTCTTTGCAGCTGAACGTATTGGCGGGTCGAGAGGGGCGCCTTGCCGTTGTTATGGATGGTTTGTTCCAGCGCGATATCGTAACTGCCCCGCTTCAGGATATAGATCTTGGAGACCTCAATGCCGTGGGAATTGGTCCAGGTCAGCGGAACTCTGAGGACATCTTGGCCTTCCGCTAAGGCAAACTTCTGGGCTTGAGTTGTCCACAGCGTGTGGTGATTGGGCGCCGAGCCCTCATCGCCAATCAAGCCGTTCTGGGCGATAAAGATGAGGTCTTGATCCGTAAAGAGTCGAATCGGCTGTTCGGGATGATCCTTGTTTTCCGGATAGTTCTTGAGTTCCAGAACCCGGATATCACCACCCTCGGTGTCGAGTTCCAGGCGTATGACATCTGTTTCAACCAAGATCCGCTGCTTGGACTGAATCGCAATGGCCTCATTGGTGCTGGCCGCGGTTGCGACCGTGCCGCTCGCAGTGGCCTGTCCACCGGGGACATCAGGGTTCTTTGGTGCGCCGGCGACTGCTTGAGGAATCTCCGGCTTGGGGCCGTAGTCAATCTGCCATTGCTGGTAAAGCATGACGCTCAGAAAAAAGAAGAAGACGACCAGTACGAACCTTGCGTTGTCCATTGTTGTGTTATTCCGGTTTCTTATTTCAGGGCACGGGATCGAATCCGCCAGTGTGCCA
>JBEBBO010000003.1:0-3322 GCA_041158345.1 Pseudomonadota bacterium
CACAATCAGCTTTGATCCCGTGCACGACACGCCGGAGGTCATGGCCCGTTACGCACACCCCTTCATCAAGGACGGCGATGACTGGCACTTTCTGACCGCTGCATCGGCGAGTGCCGTCACCAATTTGCTCTCGGGATACCAGCAGTCAATCACGCCAGAGCGTGACGCGCAGGGAAAGATGACAGGATCCATCAGCCATGTGCTCCGCGTGATCCTCGTCGATCCAAAGCGAAGAATTCGAAATATCTATACTCCCTCGGTGCTTCACTCGGATCTTCTTTTAGCGGACATCCTGACTTTGAGTCTGAATGCGGACCAGCAGCCCTTTTCCCCGTCCAGTCCATCAATCGTCAGAGCTTCCGCCAAGCCCGGACCTGGGGATGACAAATCACACTACGAGCGTGCCGACTATCACACGCAAAGTGCCTCATTGCCCCATCGCCAAGGCACCTCCCACGATCTGATTCGCCTCAGCAGCTCCGATTCACTCGGTCTTCCCCCAGATCCTGCCGAGTCGGATTCCCCTCTGGCAGAGGACAAAGTCACTTTGGGCCGAAAACTCTTTTACGATCGGCGCCTTTCGCTCAATAGCACCTTTTCCTGCGCGATGTGCCATATCCCAGAGCAAGGTTTCACCAGCCAGGAACAATCAACGGCCATCGGGATCGAAGGTCGTACAGTGCGCCGAAATGCACCGACGATCCTGAATGTCGGAAGGCTCCACCGCCTCTTCCAGGATGGCCGGGAGGATCGACTGGAAACCCAGGTCTGGGGACCCTTTCTTGCGGCCAACGAAATGGGTAATTCTGCAGTGGGTCAGGTCATTGCGAAAATTCGACAGGCCCCCGATTATCAGGGTCTTTTTGAGCGGGCCTTTAACAAGGGCCCCACTATGGATACGATCGGCGAAGCGCTAGCGCAGTATGAAAGAACGCTGATCGCTGGAAACTCCCCGTTCGATCAGTGGTATTTCGGCGGACAGAAATCGGCCATCAGCCCTGAGGCCCAGAGGGGCTATAGGCTTTTCACAGGAAAGGCCCGTTGCAGTGAATGCCACCGGATAGAGAAAACCCAAGCCTTGCTGAGCGATGAATCTTTTCACAATACCGGCATCGGGTATCAGGACACCATGGGCCTTGAAGGCGGAAAAACCCGGGTCCAACTCGCACCAGGCGTTTGGACGGAACTGGATGCTGCGACTATCGCCGGCGTAAGCCAAAAAAAACCGGCCGATCTGGGTCGGTATGAAGTCACACAAAACCCGCTGGATCGCTGGAAATACCGAACGCCTGGCCTCAGAAATGTCGCCCTGACGGCCCCCTACATGCACAATGGCGCCCTAAAATCGCTGGAGGACGTCATTCGGTTCTATCAGTCCGGAGGCATTCAAAACCCCGGCCTTGACCCTCTCATCAAGCCCGTTGCACTTACAGCGTCCGAGACCAAGGCTTTAATCGCTTTCCTCGAGTCACTGACCGGATCAGAGGTCAACATGCTGATTGAAGATGCTTGGGCCGCTCCAATCGGTGACCCGATCGCTTCGCCGCAAGCGACGCCTTAGACAGGCGATCAAGCCGATCCAAAGTCTGATCCGGGAACTGGGGACCGCTCTTGGGTGTCTAGAACTAACGGATTGGACATGGATTCCATAGCCAGCCGCTTCGTCCCCTCACGCCACCGACGCTCGCAACCCATCAGAAATCGCCAGCCATGACGAGATTCCCGCAAGGAAAGGCTTCAGATTTGAGGCTGACGTCCATCGATCACCTTCGAGGATTGATCATGATTCTGATGGCGTTGGATCACACCCGGGATTATTTCAGCAACGCCCATTTCAACCCCCTAGATCTGAGCCAGACGACCACAGCACTTTTCCTGACACGCTGGATCACGCATTTCTGCGCACCTCTCTTCATTCTGCTTTCGGGCATCAGTACGGCACTTTCACTGAACCGGAGCGGCAACAAGACCCAACAAGCCCGACTTTTGCTGATTCGAGGGATGCTTCTGATTCTCCTCGAACTCAGTTGGGTACGTATTGTGGGCTGGGATTTTGGACTGGATCAGACGTCGATCAGTGTCGGTGTCATCTGGGCAATCGGCTGGAGCATGATCACCCTGTCGGGCCTGATCTTTCTCCCGAGAACCTGGATTCTGATCTTTAGCGTCACGCTGATCGCGGGACATAACGCACTGGATGGCGTGAGCCCCGACCGCTTCGGATCATGGGCTTGGCTCTGGCAGATTCTTCACACGGGTGGTCACATTCCACTGTGGGGGGCTCAAACCTTTCATCCCTATTACCCGCTGGTTCCCTGGCTGGGTGTGATGAGTCTCGGCTATACCCTGGGGCCATGGTTTCACCAGACCCCGATTGATCGGCAACGCATATTGATCATGATCGGTGCGCTGCTGACGGGTTCATTCATCGCGCTACGTTGGCACCACGGATATGGGGACGCCCACGACTGGAAGACCGATGGATCCCTGCTCCATCAAACACTCTCATTCCTGGACTGCACCAAATATCCCCCATCCCTTCATTATCTTTTAATGACGCTGGGCCCGGGTCTGATTCTGTTGGCCCTCCTGGAGCGCGGGCTTCCCAAACGGCAACCGATTCTTGCCACATTTGGTGAAGTGCCTTTGATCTTCTACCTGACCCATCTTCCCTTGATTCATGGGCTTGCCGTACTTTGGGATCTTGGGCTTTATGGAACGGCGATTTGGCAGTTTAACTGGCCAATCAACGCGGATCACCTCAAACCCCCGGCATATCATGGCCTTCCGCTGTCTGGGGTCTACATGGTCACGGGTCTGGTCATCATGGTCCTGTACCCCCTGTGCCAAGGCTATGCCAAGCTCAAGCAAGGTCGTGCGCATCCGCTTTTAAGGTACCTCTGATGCCGGTCATCAAGGTTCAATCCCTGGTCAAGACTTTCGATTCCGTCAGAGCGGTAGATAACGTCAGCTTTCATGTTGACCAAGGCGAAATCGTCGCGCTTCTCGGTGGGAACGGCGCAGGAAAAACGACCACGATTTCGATGCTGCTCGGAATCCTTTTACCGACCTCAGGCAGGATAGAGGTGCTCGGGGCCGATATGGTTCGAGATCGGTACCAGGTATTGCACCGAATGAATTTCACTTCACCGTACGTCGATATCCCTCAGCGCTTGACGGTGATTCAAAACCTAAAGGTTTATGCCAGACTCTACGGCGTTGTCCATCCCGCTGATCGCCTTGAGGACATCTCTCGTCTCTTTGAACTGGGCCCCTTGCTCAATCGTCGTTTTGGTTCCCTTTCCGCCGGGCAAAAGACTCG
>JBEBBO010000004.1:0-5474 GCA_041158345.1 Pseudomonadota bacterium
TACGTTGCTCCATCAATCCTCCAGGTGCCTGGCGCTACCGATGTGGCCGTAGAGTTCTTTACCTTATCGAAAAGCTACAACATGCCGGGATGGCGAGTTGGCTTCATGTGCGGAAACCGCGAACTGGTTGCCGCTTTGGGACGCATTAAGTCATACCTTGACTACGGTACCTTTGCACCGATTCAGGTCGCAGCCATTACCGCGCTTGAGGGTCCTCAGGACTGCGTTCAGGAAATCTGCAACATTTACAAAGGACGCCGAGATGTCCTTTGGTCCAGTTTGGCTGGAATCGGCTGGGAAATTGAAAAACCTAAAGCCACGATGTTCATGTGGGCCCCCATTCCAGAACCCTATCGACACCTTGGCTCACTCGAGTTTGCCAAGAAAGTTCTTCTGGAAGCCCAAGTTGCCGTGTCTCCCGGCATTGGATTTGGCGACTTTGGTGATGACCATGTCCGCTTCAGCCTTATCGAGAATGAACACCGCACCCGACAGGCCGTCAGAGGCATCAAGAACATGATGCGAAAGGACGGATTGGCCTAAGGCCGCAACCCAGAACAGGAACACCCAGAGGAATCGCCTTGAAACCCGTATCCATCGGCTTACTCGGTCTTGGCACAGTGGGCGGCGGCACAGTCAGCGTGCTGCAACGAAACGCAAGTGAGATCACCCGCCGCGCCGGCCGGGCCATCAAGATCCACTCGGCATCCGCAAGAGACCTTTCTCGAGCTCGAATTTGTGACATCCAGGGCATCCACCTGACGAGCGACCCCTTCAGTATCGTCAATGACCCTGAAATCGACATCGTCGTCGAACTGATCGGCGGGATTAATCCTGCCCGCGAATTGGTTCTCAAGGCCCTGGAGAACGGTAAACACGTGGTGACTGCCAACAAGGCGCTCATTGCGCTTCACGGGAATGAAATCTTCGCCAAGGCCCGGGAAAAAGGACTCATGGTAGCCTTTGAAGCCGCTGTCGCTGGAGGCATTCCGGTCATCAAGGCGATCAGGGAGGGCCTTGCAGGCAACACCGTGGAGTGGTTGGCCGGCATCATCAATGGCACCTGTAACTTCATTCTTACCGAAATGCGCGACAAGGGTCGAAGCTTTTCGGATGTCCTCAGCGACGCCCAAGCCCTAGGCTATGCGGAGGCCGATCCGACATTCGACATCGAAGGGATCGACGCCGCCCATAAACTAACAATCCTGGCCTCAATTGCTTTTGGCATCCCACTGCAAGCCGACAAAGTCGCGATCGAGGGAATCACCGGGATTACTGCCATGGACGTCAACTATGCGGAAGCTCTGGGTTACCGCATAAAGCTCCTTGGAATCGCTCGAAGGGCGTCACGCGGCATCGAACTTCGCGTCCACCCGACCCTCATTCCATATCGGCGTCTGATCGCTAACGTCGACGGCGTGATGAATGCCGTCTTGGTGAAGGCCGATGCCGTCGGATCCACGTTGTATTATGGTGCCGGCGCCGGCGCCGAACCCACCGCGTCAGCGGTCGTTGCAGACCTCGTGGACGTAGTTCGCACACTGACATCCGACCCTGACAACCGCGTTCCTCACCTGGCTTTTCAGCCCGGAGCAATTGCAGAACTCCCGATTCTCCCGATCGGTGAAATCGAAAGCGCCTATTACCTTCGGCTCAGTGCCAGCGATCAGCCCGGCGTCCTCGCTGATGTGACCCGGATTCTCGCCGATCATGCGATCAGCATTGAGGCCATTCTCCAAAAGGAACCGCCTGAGGGCGAAAATTCCCTGCCGGTGATCATGCTGACGCACCGAGTGCTTGAAAAAGAACTCGATCAAGCCATCATGCAGATCGAGGCATTACCCACGATTAACGGGCCCATCAAGCGCATTCGCGTCGAATCCATGGGCTAATTGCCCCGACTCCATTATCGAAAATTGCTCACGCCATGACTCAAGCAAACCGCTACACCGGACTGATTGACCGATACCGTAACCGACTGCCTGTCGCGCCGGAAACCCGTGCCATCAGCCTCTCCGAGGGTAATACCCCGCTGATCCAGCTCATCAATATTCCGCGACTGATCGGCAAAAATGTCGACCTTTACGTCAAGTTTGAAGGCCTGAACCCCACCGGCTCCTTCAAGGACCGCGGAATGACCATGGCGGTGACCAAAGCAGTTGAAGCAGGCAGCAAAGCCATCGTCTGCGCATCCACAGGCAACACATCGGCCGCCGCAGCGGCTTATGCGGCTCGGGCAGGAATTCACTGCTACGTCCTGATTCCTGACGGCAAGATTGCTTTGGGCAAACTAGCCCAGGCCATGATTCATGGCGCCAAAGTGTTGCAGATTCAGGGCAACTTTGATGACGGCATGCGCCTGGTCAAAGAGATTGCGGATCATGCACCCGTCACGATCGTGAACTCCATCAATCCGTTCCGTCTTCAGGGTCAAAAGACCGCGTCGTTCGAAATCATCGAGGCGCTTGGACGCGCCCCGGATTACCATTGCCTCCCGGTAGGCAACGCCGGGAACATCACCGCCCATTGGATCGGCTACACTGAAGCCACCTGCTCAGGCGGCGAATGCCCAACACAAGCCTGCGCCTTTTGCCAAGGCAACTGCAGCTACACCGGCCTTGGAAAATTGGCTGACAACCGCCCCGTCATGGTGGGTTATCAGGCCTCTGGTGCCGCCCCATTCCTGCGCGGTGACATGGTCGATGAACCTGAAACCATTGCTACTGCCATCCGGATTGGCCACCCTCAATCCTGGCATCAAGCTTGGGCAGCGCAAAAAGAGTCCGGCGGCTGGTTTGACGAATTAACCGATGCTGAAATCTTGGAAACGCAGAAGCTTCTCTCTGAAAAAGAAGGCATTTTCTGCGAACCCGCTTCAGCCACCTCTGTGGCCGGCGTCCTTCGCGACCTTCGATCCGGCAAAATTCCGGAGGGCAAGACCGTCGTCTGCACTCTGACTGGCAATGGCCTCAAAGATCCAGACACGGCTATCGGCCAGTGCGATATTCAGCCGAGCAAGGTACCGGCCACTCTCGACGCGGTAAAGGGAGCGATCCTAGAAACCTTTTAGACATATAACCCCATAGAGTTGGAAAGCTAGCCCCACAATCGGATAAAGCACGCTATGCGTGTTTTATCCGTTACTGCAATTATTCGGGCACCGGAGAAGGCGCTTTTGCCCGGAATAATAAAGGGATACGTATCCTAAAGACCCCCGGCAAATCATCTCAAGGCGACCGAATCTGTTGTCGTTTCATCACAGCCCCATGAAATACCGAGCTGATCTAGATGGATTAAGAGCCATTGCGATCGTTCCCGTTGTCCTCTTTCATTCTTTTCCCCTCATCGTCACGGGCGGCTTCATAGGGGTTGATATCTTTTTCGTCATTTCTGGCTTCCTTATCACTCAAATCATCACTGACGAACTCGAGAAAGATCAATTCACGCTCACGCGTTTCTACGCCAAGAGAATCCGGCGAATTACTCCCGCCTTAGTCTTGTCATTTCTTGGTGTGAGCCTGATGGGCTGGCTCTTTCTGTTCCCGCACGAGTTTATCCAGTTGGGTCGGCACATTCTGGCCAGTGCCGGCCTCTACGAAAACTTCCTTCTTCTGAAGGAAGTCAACTACTTTGATCGAGCAGCTGAAACCAAACCACTCTTGCATGTCTGGAGCCTCGCAGTAGAAGAGCAGTTTTACCTCGTCTGGCCTTTACTCCTCATCTTCGCAAAAACTGTACGTCTTAATTTTTTCTGGCTTGCGACGATCATCTGGATCATCTCGCTTACATCCAACCTAGTCGTCACGTCGGGAGCAGCAGATCGCGCCTTCTTCTTACCATGGACCAGAGCATGGGAACTAATGACTGGCGCCTTGATTGCCCTTGCACCCGGCATCTTCGTAGCTCAGGTTGCACGCCATCGAAACATGCTTTCTATCTTGGGGAGCCTGCTAGTGGTTGTCGGATTTCTCATCATCGATAAAACGTGGGCCTTTCCGGGGGTCTCGGCGAGTTTGCCAACCCTCGGCGCTTGCATACTTATAGCAGCCGGATCCCAGGGCTGGATCAATAAGCACGTACTAGCTAAACCCGCTCTCATTTTTATCGGAAAAATAAGCTACCCACTTTACCTCTGGCACTGGCCGCTTTTTTCCTTTTTGTACCTTCTAGAAGGTAAAGATAGTGCTCCAGAACTCCGTGCCTTACTGATCTTGGCATCTTTCTGTCTAGCAAGCATCACGACCTATTGGATTGAAAACCCAATACGAAACAACAAGCGAGACAGGTGGCCCATTTGGTTACTCATCATGAGCATGCTTACGGTCGTAGGTATCGGATTTGCAATCAAACTTCGAGTTATTCTGCCTCGAGCAAACTCATCAACCACTATTAAAATTGCAAATGCCGTTAATGATTTCGACTATCCAAGAGGCCTTCAAATCACATCCAATGCGCCAACGGGCATTTATGAGACGCAGGGTCTTTCCGGAGGAGTTACTCTGATCTTGGGAGACTCCCACGGGATGCAATATTCATCCCGAATCGTAAAAACCACACAGATCTCTCCCGAAGCTCATAACAAAGCAATCTTTGCGACCTATTCCTCCTGCCCCCCCATACCCGGCGTTTTCACAGGGTGGGACGAAAGCAATGACAGACCTCTTTGGGCAAATGAGAAAGCCTGTGAAAGCATCAAGCAGTACGCCTTTAATCTGGCCCTTGAGGGCAAGGTCGATGTTTTAGTGATCAGCGGAATCTGGAATGGCTACTTTGCAGGGGTTGATGGCACCGCCTCAGGCAACAAAGGCTATTACGTTATTAGGAACAAACACCGCTTTCCTCTGGAAACTCCGGAGGGGGTGGCTGCCGCATTAGAAAACCTCAGGGATTTTTTGAATTCAACCCCCAAAACCCTGCGAACCATCATTGTCTTGGATAATCCTAGCGGCCAGGATTTCGATCCAACGGGGGATGTGAGAAACCTCAGAAAACCCTGGACAACAGAGACCAAAAGCTCTCAGCGTGTAGGAGTGGACCCTCGCTCGCAAAAAATAAATAATCTTTTGCGGGAGATAGCCCGTGATCTGGGCGTAGAAACGTTCGATCCATCTGCTTACTATTGCATAGACGGCCTATGCCAAACGCGCGATGAATCAGGCCGTCCCATTTATCGGGACGTCAATCACCTCACTTCGACGTTCATCCGCGAGCAAATGACCGCCATTGATGGGTGGATCTCGACACAACACAAGACCCACCCCTAATCCGGCGACTCAATTCGTTCGAAGTCAGGCTTTTTTCAGAAAGCAGGCCTTGAGCATATAACTCACATTGTCGATTTTGCAGTCGACCTCATGATCTCCATCTCGAAGACGGATGTTTTTAGCTTTCGTCCCTTTTTTCAGTGTTATATATGTTGAGTTGACGTTTTTTTTCTTGTTAAGGATTAATTTATCGTATTCTTTGTTCTGCTT
>JBEBBO010000005.1:0-6312 GCA_041158345.1 Pseudomonadota bacterium
GGCCGAATAGCCGCCATAGCCATAGACCGTTGGCGGGTAAGAGGGATAACCATAGCCCCCACCGTAGCCGCCTCCCGAATACGATGGGTAGCCGCCATAATTGGCGCACCCTGAGAGAACGCCAAGGACCATAACAGCGCAAATTCGCTTCAACATCGATAGCCCCACTTGAAGCCGGGCAGTTCATGACCCCGTGAAAATTACGGCTACGCCCTGACTGAGCGCCATCATAGGCCCAATTTTTCGCTCTGCAAGAGCGACTTGATTGACTCCCCCAAATAGGGCGTCAAGGGGCCTTCTTAAGTCACTCGTGGGAGATGTCCCGATGGACTTCCATCTCAGGCCGTTTTAGGCAACACTTATGAAGATTCTGGATGCAGAGGTAAGAGAGACCCAAGACCTCGCTCAAGACGGAGCACTCCACAACCCGTGAATCGTTCTGTATCAACAATAATTTAAGAGAGCCATCATGCGCCATTACGCCACTCTTGCCCTCGTTTCAGCTGTTCTGGTTTCAGGCTGCGCTGGGCAAAAAAATCGCGACAACGAACATCAGTGGAATCAAGAAATTCAATCGGAAAGCAAGCCCGGGGACTTTAAGACGACCGAAATGAAGGATCGTCTGCGTATCAGCATCGAAGAACGCAGCCTTTATGCCTCAGGCCATGCGACATTGACCCCACAAGGCCGAAAGGTTCTGGATGAGATCGTTCCGACGCTTCAAAAGGCGTCTGATCACCGTATCGAGGTCGATGGCTATACCGACGACGTGCCTTACGGCGCTCACTCCAAGGGTAAGTTCAAGAATAACTGGGAGCTCGCTGCAGCGAGAGCGGCCGATGTGGTCAGCTATCTTCAAAAGAAAGGTGTTGATCCTTCGCGGATGACGACCGTTGGACACGGTCAGTACTCCCCTTCCGCTGACAACTCCACCAAGGAAGGCCGCGCAGAAAACCGTCACACCATCATCGATTTGATTCCAAACGACGGCAAATGAATCTATTCAAAGCCTCGGCTTTGAGTGAATCAAACAAAAAGGGGCAGTCAGAGACTGCCCCTTTTTGGTGAGGCGAGATCGAATAAAACAACCATACCCCAACCGTCATCCCCTCACTTCTGAGTCCAGAAAAGCTTGGGACCGTCCTTACCGGCCTTAGCCTTATCGACATACTTGCAGAATGCCGGCGTATCGAGATGGCTCTCCGCAATGAGAAGTCCGAGATAAGCACCATAGAGGGTGGATGCCTTCACGGTAAAGGTCTGCTGTTCCTCAGGCGTCTTCCCGCCCTTTTCAGCGACCAGTTTCGCGAACCGCTTGTCGACTTCCGCGCTGTTGTATTCGAGACCAGGGCACGCGGAGACTGCAACGCTGGCAAACGCCGCGTCAACCACTTGCTTTTGGTAGTCAGGCCCGACGAGAGCGACCGTTTTTTCTTCCAGGCTGGCCCATGCAGGCGCCAATTTTTGGATGACTTCGCTGTCATCCACCGCGAGCACCGAACCCGACGCCAACATCATGAGTGCAAATAATTTTTTCATAGATCACCAGCGTCCCGGATGGTAGTAACCACCGCCAAAACCACGATTGTTAATGACAGCCACGTTGTTGTGGCCCCAACCACCGCCGTAATGACCCCAACCGCCCCCGTATCCACCGAATCCAGGGCGAACCACCCCAACATTTCCTGAATAGCTGTAGCAGCCTGCCAGTAAGGCCAGGCAAAGTCCCAAAAATAAGGATTTCATCTAGTCTCCTCGAATCAAATCTCGTCGTCCATGACGTTCGTTAGTAGTAAGAACTCCGTGCCCCAATCCAATTGATTGAACCGCGTGAACGCTATTCTATGAATATTTACCCCCGGAACGCGAGGTTAAAATTCGTGGAATGAACCCACCAGTTCGTTCCAGTCTGGATTCTTGGCTTCGGCCAATATCGATGGTTCAGAGCTTCTGGCCAGAACTGCGAGTCGACGCAGTTCATCAAGGGCTTTGGACTGGGCCGCACTTGCACTTGCACTTGCACTTGCAACCTTCAAACCCGGGGGCACGTCCAGAACCCGCCGGAAGGAAATGGCTTCATGCTCCTCCTCCAAGAGTTCGAATGGACGCAAATTGGTGGGGATTGCGCCGAGCGATGAAGAAAGCACCGCCGGTGATATGCCTAGAAGGAGTGCCAACTGCCAGGCTCTATACATTGGACGTCCATTCAGTGTGTGCCCCACCAGATCTAACGCCTCTTGGTGATTTGCTTGACCGGCCAATTCGCAGAGTGGATCCGCCATTCGGCTTTGCCAAGAGTCCGCAACCGGATTGTTCATCAGGGCTCTGCCAGCTGAGATTTTTCTGTCACCGTGCGCTGAGGTATCGGTTTTCATGGTCTTATCCTCACAGGGTTTCGGTCATATATTTAAGACCGCATCAGCCCGTCAGAGTTTCAACTCGACCCGATAAAAGCGTCTGGGTTTACGGCATCAGGAAACCCTCGATGGCTCGCGGAGGCGATACGCTTGCGTCTGAATTTCGGCCTGAAGTTCTGAAGGAATACCCGCCAGGTTTTTTAATTGCATTCCCATTCGAGGATTTGACGCGAGTCGCGCCTGATGACGGATCAAGAAATCCCAATAGAGGGTCGTAAAGGGACAGGCTTTTTCCCCCACACGCAGCTTGGGATCGAAGTCACAGGACTGACAGTAGTTACTCATCCGTTGAATGTATTGCCCGCTGGCCACATAGGGCTTGCTCGCCATATAACCCCCATCACCGAATTGCCCCATCCCCAGCGTGTTGGGAAGTTCCACCCATTCGACAGCATCGACATAGACGGCAAGAAACCATTGGTGCACAGACTCGGGCTTCACTCCAAAAAGAAGCGCATAGAGCCCGATGACCATCAGTCGTTGGATATGGTGGGCGTAACCCAATGCGAGGCTTTGGGTCAGGCACTCGGACAGGCAACGCATGGGGGTCACGCCGGTCCAAAAAAAATGAGGGAGATCTCTCGAGGCCTCCAAAGCATTCAACGCCTGATAAGCCGGCATCTGCGTCCAATAGATGCCCCTAACATATTCACGCCAGCCTAGAATTTGGCGAATGAAACCCTCCGCGGAGGCCAGTGAAACCTGTCCCTCTCGATAGCGCGCCTCCACGGCTTTGACCACCTCCCTCGCAGACAGGAGTTTCAGATTCAAAGCCATTGAAAGCTGCGAATGATAGAGCCAGGGCTCGCCCTGCCACATGGCATCTTCGTAAGGCCCAAAAAGCGCCAAGCGATGCGCCAGAAAATCGTCGAGGGCCAACTGGGCCTCCTCAGGCGTCATCGGCCACGCGAAAGAATTGAGGCTGCCGGGGTGATCAGGAAACGCCCTTTGAACCAGGGCCAACACGCTTTGTGTCAATGCATCAGGCCGAAAGGCCAAAGGCTGAGGGAGCGCCTGAGGACCTGCCTTGTCAAAACTTTTTCGATTATCGGCATCGAAGTTCCATTGCCCCCCGACAGGCGCCTCGCCGTCCATCAGGATGTCATGCTGCTTACGCAGGTTTCGATACCAATATTCCATTCGGAGTTGTTTGCGGCCCTTGGAAAACGCCACAAATTCACGAACCGTTGAAAAGAAGGTTCGATCATCCCGGATGTCTAGAGACAGCGCATGATCCCGGGCCACCCTCTTGATGCCTTGAAGAACCCGCCAATCACCAGGTGCCGTCATGATGAGGGCACTCGGGGCCAATCGCTGAATCACATCGGCCAATTCCAGCACCAGAGTTCCCCGATTTTCGGGGTCATCCAATTCGCGGTACTCGATGGGCCAGCCCATCGTTTCAATTCGCGCTCTGAAATGCCGCATCGCTGAAAGAAACGCTGCAATTCTGGGTTGACTGGACCAAACATGGGTCGACTCCTCCCTGACCTCAGCCATCCAGATTCGATCCTGTGCCGGATCAAACCCATCAAAGGCGGATGCGTCTACGTTTAGCTGATCACCCAAAACCAGTATCAAATTTCTCATCAGAGACGTCTTTTTATCTTCAGGAATTTGCGAACACCTTGGGGGTCTGACCTAAGAAATCCGAATGGGTTTAACCAAAACTTCAGAAAAATGGCGATGCCGGCCCAAACGATCATGCAAAAAAACGACTTTAAGGGAAACAAATCCACCCTGCCTCGCAAGATTTGTCGGGGCTGCGGGAGGGTGATGGTCTGGCGAAAAGCATGGGCCAGGAACTGGGATGCCGTTCAGTTTTGCTCAAATCGCTGCAGAAACAATCCATCCCCGGCCGAACTTTAGACAAGATCCTCTGTCGTACTGTCAGGAAATCACGCGTTCCAATGCGTGCATTTGGATGGATTAGGGACGTGTCACCATGAACGTCATAGAAAATCAAAAGGTGATCAATGACGACCCAAGCCCTCGCTGAACTGATCAGCAACATCTTTATAACAATCGCGTTCCTTACGCTGTTTGTTCTTCTTGCTCTCGAGAAGAAACGCCCCAAGGTGGATTTTTCCAAGACCACCAGCAAAGAATCCGTATTTACCAATTTCACGGCATTCTTCTTCAACAACATCGTATTGACGCTGATTCGAGCCACGTCACTCTTCTTCGTGGCGCAAGAATTTTCAGGTCACGGTTTCCTGCATGGCATGGAAGAAGGCCCCGCCAAGTGGTCGCTCACCTTCCTCATCTATGATTTTAGTATCTACCTCTGGCATGTCGTGGGACACCACAACGAGTTCCTCTGGCGGTTTCACAAGGTTCATCACAGCGATAAGGCATTTAACGTCACCACGGGGTTTCGGTTCCACGTGATCGATCTGCTGATCGAAATTCCTTACAAATGTCTTTTCGTCATCCTCATCGGTGTGAACGCCTACATTGTGCTGGCAATGGAAGCGATACAGCTCGTCTTCATCCTTTTCCACCACTCCAACACTGAAATTCCGCACGAAGACAAGATTTCCCAACTGCTCATCACCCCATCACTCCATCGGGCGCATCACTCCGCGCTCCGTAAGGAACATGACAGCAACTATGGGATCGTCTTCTCATTCTGGGACCGAATTTTTGGCACTCGGCTCGAAGTTGTCCCGCAAAAAATTGGTCTTGAAATCATCGTTGCCGAGAATTTCATCCAGCTGATGTGCCTTGGACTTCTGACCGAGAAAAACTTCCGCCGGGTTCTGAAGGTCATTCCCAATGCCAGTCGAAAGTGAGGGAATGTCCATGGAACGAATGAACCAATGCAACCCTTTGTGCGAATGAATGAAACGGATCAACCCAAGTCTCTAAAACCTTAGAGAGCGAAAAACGCATGGAACTCAAAATCAAACCCACTCTTTCGGAACCGATAGCCGCAGAAATGACGGCGACAGTCCGTCAGGACCAAACCAAAGTGTTTGAATTCATTGCGGACAATTTTCACGAAAATTATCAGCGCTGGATGACTGACGTGGTCGAACTGGAACCTTTGGATGGGGTTCCTCTCCGAAAGGGTAGTCGCGTCCGGCAAGTTCGTCTGGAGAACGAAGAGCCGGTGACGTCGACCTTCGAAGTCTTGGAATTTGAAAAAAGCGATCTCTTCTCCTTCCAAGGTATCGATATGCCTTACAAGCAAATCTATCGGATTGAGTCTCTGGGTCCTACGGAAACCAATGTGACCTTTCGATTCGAGTTACTCGAGGTCGAACTCTTCATGCGTCCCTTCGTAAAGCTGTTGCGATCCGCGATCAGTGAAGGCGTCGAAACCACGGTTATGACGCTGACTTCCCTTCTCGAACCGGCCTGAATTCCACCTATAACTATTAAACCGGGAGACCGACCATGCCCCTTATTTTGAGAAAAGATTCAGGCCTGATCCCTCAGGTGCTGACCGCCATCCTTGATCACTGCGTGAATGGTGTCACTCTGGCGGATCCCGATCAGGAGGACTGCCCCATTGTCTACGCGAATAAGGCCTTCTCGGATCTGACGGGTTATGGCCCTGAAGACATCATCGGAAAGAACTGTCGTTTTCTTCAGGGAGCTGACAAGGGTCAAGCGGAAGTGGCCCGACTTCGTGAAAGCATCAAAAAACATGAGCCAGTCTCGGTCACCCTCCGCAACTACAAGAAAGATGGCACGTTGTTTCATAACCATCTTGCTGTCACCCCGCTGTTCGATAACAAAGGCGAACTGTTGTATTACCTGGGAGTCCAGTACGACGTGACTTACAGGGTGAATGCGGATGAGGAAATCAAGAAACTGACCGACATGCTTAACGCTTGATGCTGCGTTTCGTATCCCGGTTTAAGGCCTGAGAAATAACTGCCATGAA
>JBEBBO010000006.1:0-5191 GCA_041158345.1 Pseudomonadota bacterium
TCCTCAAGGTCCCTTCCGTTCGGCTCCACATCATCTTCATCGTGGCCTATACCTTCTATCTTTCAGGTATCGTGACCTTGATTGCGGTTTTGGATAACCCCATGCGAAGTCGGATCGGTGCCACGAGCCAACCCTTTTCAAGGGCGATCCAGGCGATGAACCAAATTGATTCGGTTCAGTCCCCGGTGAGGCCCTCGAAAAAGGACAACAAGCAGAAATAGGGGGGGCGAGGGAGAGGGCTCCCTCGCTGCCCCTTCGTTGACCATCCGACCCGAAGTGCGGGTGAATCAGTCACGGCAGTCTAAGGGTTCAACAGGTTATTTCGGCGCCCGCAAGGAGTCACAGGCGACTTCAAGATAGGCCCCTTCCGTTGAATTGGGATCCGTCGTGACCCAGACCGTCTTCGGAATCAGGATGTTCTTGACCTGGTTGCCATTCCCCATCGTTTCCGAATAAAACGCCATATCGATGATGTGGTGCTTGTGAGATTTGCAGTCAAACTCAAAGAGGGTCCGCATGGAACTGTAGCCATCCTTGGGTGCAGCGAGGGACGTCAGCGTCCAGATGCGGCCGCCTTTCGCTGTTTTCTTCAAGCTGCTCATTTCAACGTAGAAGCTGTTGCCCTCTTCAGTGTCGCCCACCGGCTGCCAGCCATCGGCAAGGGTCGGGAGGGAAAACGCCGTCAGGCACAGGAAAAAAGCGTTGCGGAGGGTTTTGGGCATGGTGTGGCTCCTTTCGGGGTTGGATGGATCGTTCTAAAAGGTCTTGTACGGATCGGTGCGGTGTCCTCAATCTACTCGGCTTCGGCTGAGGGCGACTTGGATTCAGACGGCTGTTCATGACCCGCTTCGGATTCGCCCGAGGCGGCATGGTGCGCGTCGCTCCAGTCGTTGTACATCGAAAATTGAATTCCCTCGTGTTCAGCGCATTGGGCCATGGCCAGCAGGATGCGTTGTTGTTCCTTGAGCTCGACCGCTTCGTTCGGCGCCTTCACTCTGAAATCGAACATGATCTCGTAGCCTTTGCCACTGATGCTTTTCAAGATCACTTCTGCGGCTGTTTTCGCATCCGGGTCGCCCTCAGTGATGATCGCCCTGAGTTGTGTCATCAGGGTTTCTACTTTGGATATGGGGGTCTTCAGGGAGAGATAGACCTGACGGCGCGCCAGCCGGAATTTCCGGGTGGTCATGTTTTCGATTGACTGATTCACCAGATCGCTGGAGGGCACGCTCACGACACTGTTTTGAAGGGTTCGGATGAGGGTCGAGCGAAACCCGACATCTTCGACGATGCCCTCGACCTTGCCGGCCTTGATCCAGTGACCGACGCGAAATGGTTTTTCGAACATGATGATCAGGGAACCGAGCAAATTCGCGAGGGTGTGCTGCGCTGCCAGTGCCACAGCCAGGCCGCCGATACCGAGTCCCGTCAGGATGGAATAGGCCGGAAGCCCGAGCCGATTGGCTCCTTCCGTGAGAAGGCCCAGGGAGAGGATCAGGCTGACCAGCCGAAGCCCGAGACGGATAATCTGACTGTCGATGCTGACGGCATTGATCTCATTGCTGATGATGATGGCTTCGGCAATCAGTTGACCACTCCGCCAAACCAGCCAGGTGAGGGTCATGAAAAAGACCCCCCAGAAAAACACATTGAAGCCGGTGTAGACGACCCCTGAAATCCGAAGAATCTCGCTGAAGAGGTAGGTGTAGGCCGGCGTCAAGGCGACGATGGCGATGGCGGGAAGGAGTCCCCAATACGCCCGATCCTGGCGAGTGCCCCGGGCCTTGCGTTGGGCAATGAAGCGGCTCAACTGGAAGAGAGCGGCAAAGGCGGCCAGCGCAATGACAATCGCACACCAACGCCAGATCGGCTGATCCGCAATCAGGGTTTGTGTCCAGTCGGGGAGGGACATGAACCAGCGAACCGGGATGACATGTCGAAGGAACATGGCCATCCCGGTCGGTTGATGGAACGTGTAGTTGTAAAGTCCGGGGGTGCTGTTGCCCTCAAGGTAGGGCATATCCTTCACCGCCTCGTAGTACTTCGGGATATTGGCAACGGTCTCTGCATTAAAAAGAAACTTCCCGGCGTGGGGTCCACTGGTGATCCGGCTGATGACCAGGGACGTTCCCGGGATGCGCCAATCGTTGATGTGCTCCCGATTGGCGGTGGCCTCATCGGGAATGTCCTTTTCCGAAGGCATCGGCAACCGATCAAGGATTTCCTTGAGCTGGCAGGACAAGCGCCAGACCGTCTGGATTTTGGAGGCATCCGGGATCGCGCTCATGTCCATGTATTTGGGCGGGATGTTGCGGGTGACATACATCCTGTGGAGACCCAATTCCTCCTCCTCCGTTGGGAAGAGCCGACCCGAGGCCATATAGAGGGTCATCATGCCCTGAGGCCCAAGACCGATGTCGTACCGATTCTTGACCGTATGGATGAAGCCCATCAACGTTGCTCGGGGGCTTTCGGTATGGATGGGATCGATCGGGCTCAATGACGCGATGGTATTTGGCTTGAGTGCGTTCAAAGCCAAAAGCGTGAGCACCATGACGATGCCGTAGGTCTTGATCAGATGCATGAAGGTCCTGCCATTCACTCGACACAGGGCGTGTGTTCATAAAAGTGCGATGAATTATGCCCAATACCGCTTTGTATTGATTCGATCATTTGCATGATTCGACAATTCGACTATTATGGAAACATGAATTCCGAAGAGATCGTGATTGCACTCACCGCGCTGGCTCATGCGAGTCGATTGGCGGTATTTCGTCTCCTGGTTCAAGCCGGGACCGAGGGGATGCCGGCTGGAAAGATTGCGGAAGCTCTCCAGATTCCAGCGTCCTCCCTGTCGTTTCATCTCAAGGAACTGTTGCATGCGGGGATGATTGTTCAAAAACAGGAAGGCCGCTTTTTGATCTACTCCGCCCATTACGCGCGGATGAATGCGGTCTTGAGCTTTCTCACCGACAACTGCTGCAACGGAAAATCCTGCTGACTTTTTGTGGAGAATCGAATGAAACGCCTGCATATTCATCTCAGCGTCGAGGATCTCGAAGCCAATGTCAGGTTCTACTCGGCGCTCTTCGAGAGCGCCCCTGCCGTTCGGCATCCCGACTATGCGAAATGGATGCTCGAGGATCCTAAGGTCAATTTTGCAATCTCCGCGCGCGGCGCCCCAAAAGGCCTGGATCACCTCGGCATCCAGGTGGAATCGGACCCAGAACTTTCACAGATGGAGGCGCGACTCACCGAGGCAGCACTCCCGGTGATTGAAGAAAAGGGAACGGCCTGTTGCTATGCCGAATCCGATAAATACTGGACACAGGATCCGCAGGGTATTCCCTGGGAAGCCTTCCATTCCTTGGGTTCCATCCCTGTTTTTGGTGCGAAACCCGTGGCTTTAATCCGCGAGGAACAGAGCGCCTGTTGTGCCCCGAAAACCCGGGGCGGCTGCTGTTAATTTCACCAACTGCTTATCGAGAGGCAACCCATGAGCCCTGATGTATTCAATGTATTGGTCCTGTGTACCGGCAACTCTTGCCGTAGCGTCATGGGAGAAGCCCTGGTGACTGCGCTGGGCGAAGGCCGATTCAAGGGCCATAGTGCGGGAAGTCAGCCGATTGGTCGAATCAACCAGGGTGCCCTCGCAACCCTGGCCCGAAATCATCTGCCCACCGAGGGCTATACCAGTAAATCGATGGCGGCCTTTGAAAATCAGCCCATCGACATTCTGATCTCCGTCTGTGATTCAGCGGGCCAGGAACCGTGCCCGGTCTTCCTGGGATCTGCCATTCGTGCCCATTGGGGGGTGAAGGATCCTGGGCATGTCGAGGGCTCCCCTGAGGAGGTCATTGCAGCCTTTGACCAGACCTTCGATCTCTTGAAGCGTCGAGTGCAAGCCATGGTCGCGTTGCCGATGGCGTCCATGAGTCAGGCGGCCATCGCAACCGCACTTCAACGCATCGGCACCGAGATCGTCTAAAAGAGGAGGGACTGGGAGATGAGCTGCAAGCCTTCAGACGCTTCGACTGCCCCGAAGATGAGTTTCTTTGACCGCTATCTCAGTGTCTGGGTAGCGATTTGCATGGGACTTGGCCTGCTCTTGGGTCGGACCCTTCCGGAACCCGTTGCGGCGCTCAGAACACTGGAGGTCCATGGCATCAATCTGCCAATTGCCCTCCTGATCTGGCTCATGATCTATCCCATGATGCTGAAGGTGGATTTCGCCTCGGTGATGGGTGTGGGCAAGGATCCCAAGGGGCTTGCGGTGACGCTTTTCGTGAATTGGCTGGTCAAACCGTTCAGCATGGCGCTTTTGGGCTGGCTGTTCTTCAAGCACCTCTTTTTTCCCTTCATCGGCCCCGAGGCATCCGATCAGTACATTGCAGGGACCATCATTCTGGCGGCCGCGCCGTGTACGGCGATGGTCTTTGTCTGGAGTTACCTGACCGAGGGTGATCCCGGCTACACGCTGGTTCAGGTTGCCGTGAATGACCTGATCATGCTGTTCGCCTTCGCCCCGATGGTCACCTGGCTGGTGACTGGCACATCCAACCTGACCGTGCCTTTTGATGTCCTTCTGTATTCCGTTGTGATTTTCATCGTCATCCCGCTGGCTTTGGGCATTCTGACGCGTTCGCTCCTGGTCAGGCTCAAGGGCCTGGTCTGGTTTGAACAGGGCTTTTTGGCCAGACTCCATCCGGTGGCCATCAGTGCCTTACTGGCTACGCTGGTTCTGATTTTTGCCTTTCAGGCGAACAATCTGGTCAATAAGGGGTTTCATGTCGCGCTCATTGCCGTCCCGATCATCCTTCAGGTCTATTTCAATTCATCTCTGGCATATGGCTTGATGAAAGTTTTGAAAGTGCCCTATCGCATCGCGGCCCCCGGGGCCTTGATTGGCGCCAGTAATTTCTTCGAGCTGGCCGTCGCGACGGCGATCGCCCTTTACGGACCTGAATCCGGTGCGGCACTGGCCACTGTGGTTGGGGTCTTGGTGGAGGTGCCTGTCATGCTGTCCGTCTGTGCCTTCTGCAACCGAACCCGGGACTGGTTTTAGGCGGGAATCCTGAGAAAAAAAGAAGCCCGGTCGGGGCCGGGCTTTCGATGTTTTTGGTAGCCAAGTTTGGCCTTTCGTTTTCGGTCCACCTCAACGGTGGACTTGTTAAATTTCCCGGCAAATTTG
>JBEBBO010000007.1:0-2719 GCA_041158345.1 Pseudomonadota bacterium
GGGGTTGGAACTGGACTTAGGCGGGATCGTAAAAGAATACGCTGCGGATTGTGTCGCTGAGATACTTTCAAACCAGGGCATTGAACACGGCGTGATCAACCTTGGGGGTGATATTCATGTCTTGGGCCCGCACCCCGACGGTAAGCCATGGCTAGTCGGGATTCGGCACCCTCGGCGCGAGGGCAGCGCGCTTCGTTTTCTTGACGTCCTCCGAGGAGCAGTTGCCTCGAGCGGCGATTATGAACGCTGCGCCATCATTAACGGTGTTCGCTACAGCCATATTATTAATCCGATCACAGGATCGCCAGTCTCCCATCTAGCCTCTGTTACGGTAATTTCTGAGCTTTGCGTCGTCGCCGGAAGCATTTCCACAATTGCGATGCTCAAGGAGGACAAAGGACCTGATTGGCTCGAAACGCAGGGAGAGCCTCATTGGTGGATGGATAGCGAAGGAAAGGAAGGGGGCTCATTGCTGTCGAATCCCCTTTAAGGCGCCAAGAAAACAACCCTGTAAACGATTGACTTAACGTCATTGAATCTCGAACTGGATCCCTTTCTCGCATAGATGAGACAGGTTCCTGCCTGTTGGCCTCTAGAAGACACAACAAGGTTCTTTCCTTTGCGTGTCAACTGGCATTTCACACCCGATGATGCACCCGCGACGACATAACGAATAGCTCCACTTCCGCTTCCGCCTGACAGCGTCTCCGTGGCCCTGGTGTTTGCTGCCACACTCATATGCCCCGGTGACAGGGTCAGTACCGCTTGATTGAGTTTCGTATTCCGATTGCTTAGCGTGTAGCACATTTCCATGGGTTCAACCGCCTTTGCATCACCACAAGACCAGAGGTATCTTCCGTCTGGTTCATAGTGGGGAAGTAATGTAGAAGTCCCATAGACGCAAAGCCCCTGAGCTGGTTCTCCCGCGTTGACTTGATTGTTAGCTGGCCCACAAAGGTCGGATTGATTCGCAGGCTCCAAAGTTGCGGTTCCTGCCTTAAAGGTCTGAAGCGTCAGGGCATAGCTTCCATAGCTTCCTGAATTGCTTCTATTCGTGACAAATAGCTCATAGGTTCCCGCAGGGAGGTTGCTGAACGTCTTTTTTACCGAGCCACTTTGGTTATTGCCATAGGCATCACCAATAAATTTGAGACCAGAACTACCTAAGGGGTTATCAGAACCGAAGGTGATCGTCTGGTGCCTTGATGAGTTTGCCCCTGTGTCCCAGCCTTGAAATAAGGCAAATGCCGGAGCCAGAGACGAAGATTGCTTAGCGTCCGCGCTAAGACTGACCACCAGATCAGAGGTACTCCCGAGGGTAATCAACCCAAAATTCATGAGCATTCCCCAGCAATTGTCAGGTCCTGTAGCCAGTGTGAAATCTCGAGGCGCCCCAATCTGAATCGCATGCCCTTGGGACAAGGTCACCTGATCCGAATCAGAGGCCAAGACTGCAAACCAAGTCGCATCTAACGCACCTGAGTAGCCTTGCGCGCCTGGCGAGGGAAACCAGTTCGGTGGAATGGTTACGCGCTTGGTCAGCGGCGAAGAGTAGTCTGCAAGGTTGTAGGAGACCACTCCGGAATGTGCTATTCCGGGGAATGTCATTACAAGACTACTAAGGAATATGGCAAGGCATGAGGTCCTGCGTAAATTCATCAAAATCATTGATTGTCCTATTGAGGCAAGCGGTGATCAGCGGTGATCCGCGCATCAAATGAGCGCAGTGGTCCTTGCATCGGTGAGCGACCATGTCGACCAACCGAGGGAATTTCCTGCCATTGCTCCTTGGCTTTACCTTTATCTGCCTCGAAAGAGGGCGTTGGAATACGAAGTTCAGGATGGTCGAAGGGTGATCGCTCCCATCGCACGCGCTCGTCAGTTAGCGTAAGCAGGAAGGCTTTAAGATCCCGCTTGTCTTCTTCGGACAAGCGCTGGGGATGCACAAACGTTGCGATTTTTTCCGGATTAGGGAAATTGCCGCCCCGATCATAAAAGTCAATGACCTCCTCCAGGCTTTTCATGCTGCCGTTGTGCATGTAGGGTCCAGTTAACTCGACATTACGCAGCGACGGAATTTTAAATGCGCCCCGAACAGCCAATCCAAGGCGTTTTTGAGGAGCAAGATGCCCTTCATTAATTGCAATCATGGGATTGGGTCGCCACGCCCTCTCAGATGATCCCTTATTTTTTGTATACCGAATTAATTCAGAGGGTTGAAAATCCATATTGAATCCAATCGAGAAAGACTCAGGATTTACTTTAATCTGATCAACCATTGATTTGTCTGGGTCTTGTAGCGTTTGCAGATATTGTTCCGAATAGGAAAATGGCATGCCCCTCTCATCGCTCCCACCCACACCCAGATCCTCTTCGCTAGGAGACACACCGATGTTGGCAAAGCCAACGTCCAGGAAAGCCATCTGGGCATCATGATGCGCGAGATCCGGTGCAATAACCCTCCGATCCACCCACTTCCCGCCCTGATGCCCCGCACCTCCGTTGATGGCTGCAGCAGAAAAAACAGCACCACTGTGACAAAAATCACATTCCAATCGGTTGAATAAATCGAGGCCATGTTTCTCCTCAGGCGAATAGCCTGATGGATACCCGTTCTTGTCTCTTGGAGCATCAAAAGGCGTCTGGTCAGAAATCAGTGTTTTCTCATAGGCCATAAGCGCAAGACCCATCATGAGCCCAAAATTTGACTCGATATTCG
>JBEBBO010000008.1:0-68180 GCA_041158345.1 Pseudomonadota bacterium
GTCAGCAAATTCCATCAGGGGCCGTGATTGATCATCACACCAGAGAGCCCGGATATACGAATGCAATCGCTACTTTATGCAACCAGAAAAATCACTTGCGCACCGTAGGGGCGTCCATATACGGATATATGGCTGCAACTTCACCATTCCAAAATTGACAAGACCCCTTGCATAAGGCGAGCGACCATATAGGCTCTCCGTCTCGGGGGTCGTCGTGCTTCCGTGCACTCCTTCGTTGCCGGGAATTCGCAGGGGCGATGGGGGGGATGAGCCCCCCTGCTAAGTCACCGAATTTTGATTTCAGTTGCCTCGTGCCCCGGTAGCTTTGGCGCAACCAGTTCCATAACCCCATTATCAAAAGTTGCCTTAATTTCGTTGGCCACCACAGGGCATGGCAGGGCAAGCGTTCGATGGTACCCCCCTCTGCTGAGCTCTCGTCGGTAGAAGTTGCCCTCCTCCTCAACCGCCTCCTTGCAGTACTTGGCTTCAATCTTGAGAAGATCATTCTGGATTGAAATATGGAGGTCATCCTTCTTAACGCCGGGGAGTTCCGCGCGTACACAAACTTCATCTTTCCGATCGATCACATCTACACGTGCTGCTCGCATTGAATTCCCTTCTATCGCACGGCTTGACGGGAAACGCGGTTCAAGCCAGCGGTTTTCCATGTCCTCAAACCAGGTCTCCATGGCCTGAAAGGGATTGAACCATACGCCGGTAGAGGGCAACTTCCTCTCTTGACTCAATTGATGTTCCATAAAAACTCCTTACGTTAATGTTTCTAGATAGCGTGCATCAGTTGCACATTTCACCCTGCATAGGATGGGTACGATTGATCTCCGCCTCAGCCTTAAACCAATCATCGGCAGGGCACCCTCCCGAGAAACCGCGGCATTCAGCAATGTAATAAGCGGCCTCCGAAATCATTCGATGACGATCCTCGGCATCCATGTAAACGGGGTTGGAGGGCTCTAAATTGCTTTTTGATTCAACGTTACTAGTCTTCACAAATCACCTCATAATTCATGGTTTGAACGATTCGCGGTGCTAACACTAGATTCGATCACCGAATGCAGAAATTCGTAACATTACGGCAACGTTGAATCCGATCGGGCCTGACCGAAGACTTGGCAGGTAAAATAGGAGAGGACTCCATTGGGTCTCTATAGATCAAGTTCCCCTATTTTTTTGAGACTCCCGTTCAATCCACTCGATGACTGTATGCATCGGAAAAAGCATCAGAAATTCAGGAATGCTTGGCCGACCCAGCGTGGCCCAGTAATTCATGATGGTTTTGATCAGCTCTTTCTGGGCTTCATCAGGCTGATTCAAGGAACAAGTGTCGGTCATCGGGTATTTCCTCTGAGGAATCCTTGCAGGAAGGAGGGGGTGGTTAGTTAAGTCACGAGACCATCTAAATCAGGCTGACAGGCGCTCAGTGTGGCTCGACCCATTGAAGATCAGTTTCTGAGAGGGTGCTCAGGCCTCTCCATGTGTACCGAAACACACCCCACCTCTAATGTCGCTCGTTGTCGGTTCAAGGATGCGTAAAAAAGCTGGCGGTGAAACTGAAATACCTTGCGGCCTTGCGATTAGCTCGACTCGCAGCGGAACTTCGCCCACATTCCGAACTTGATCCGCGACCGAGAGGCGGCCAAGAGCATGAAGGGTCAAATTCCAATACGAAATCCGTAGATCATCCTAGGTAACTTTTCTATTCAGAGGCCTTCGCGGATGCCCGCCTCTGCATAACCTGAAGTAGGAGTTCATACGGATGGATTCCTCATCCTGAGGCGGTAGGATCGTACCTGCCTGTAATAAGAACCCCCCACTCTCCCAGGCGGCTACGTTTGACGGATGCCGCCTTTTTTTGCATCGGGGGTCTGTCAATTACACGCTTCCCTAGGTTTCATTACGGCTTGTGAGCACCCACTGAGAATTGAAGAATCTTGGGTATCGCAACTCGGGGATAGTCATGATGAAAAAGCACACGACCATAAAAGAGCCCTTGTGTCTCAATCCCTTCAAAACACGAGAGGATAGACGGGTGCAGCAAATGCGATCCTTGTTTTCAGGAATTCCCTTTTACGACAGAGCGGCCGCCGCCTGTCAGAGAGCAGGTGGGGAGGCCGCTGAAAGGCAATATTGGCTTGATCTTTACGATGAGGTCCAGAACGAACGCTTTCGATCAATTCTGATCCCCCGAAGGGGGCCATGAGCGGGTTCCTCACAAAACGTGGGGTCCAGAATTATCAGGAGCAGATGATCTAAGCATCACATTCGAGATGGAGCTGAAATTGCACTCGGAACCGCACCAGTTTGAAGAACTCGTCGACTTGATCAGCGACTATGAGAAGTGTTTTGGAGGGGGGAGCCACTATGAGATTTTAGAAAGTCTCAATCTGTCCGAGGCAATTCACGCGCTTAGACTATCGATCGGCACCCGAACCCGCCTGAGACTCCCCAGTTGTCCCAGAGGGATCAAGACGCCCCGGCGCAGTGATGGCCTGGATGCGTATCGTGAAGACCGTATGGAAATGGTTCGAACGATACTTCGGTACCAGAATCTTTCGATTACTGACCGCCGCGTCCTTCGCGCAATGCGGCAGGTTCCCAGGGAATGCTTTGTCCCCTCAATCTTCCGTCCCGTTGCGTATCGGGATAGCCCGCTCCCCATTGGCTGGGGACAAACGATTTCACAACCTTATGTCATTGCTCTGATGACTGCGCTGCTCAGGCTGAAAGGGGAAGAGGCCGTATTGGAGTTGGGAACAGGCTCAGGCTATCAGGCAGCCATTCTCAGCTGTCTGACAAAGTGGGTGCATTCGATCGAAATTATTCCCGAGCTTGCAAGCAGGGCATCAAAAACGCTTAAGAAATTGGGTTACAAAAACGTTGCGGTCCGATCATCCAATGGCATCAACGGGTGGCCAGAAGAGGCCCCCTTCGACGGCATGCTGATTACTTGCGGCTCGACCCACTTCCCGACCCAGCTTGCCGCTCAGTTAAAGGTCGGTGGGAGGGCAGTAATGCCGATTGGTCCGGCAGGGGTTCAATCACTCACTCTCGTGACCAAGCATCAGGATCATATTGAACAAGAGCCAATCATTCCCGTGCGGTTTGTACCCTTAATGGGCTTTGAAAGGAGAGATCAAGACGTGAAGGTTGGGGATCGGGCTCATGGATACCCATCTTGATGGCCAGTGCAACCAGTTCTGCCGCATTTTTGACTGCGAGTTTTTCCAGGATCCGGCTTCGGTGAATTTCGGCTGTACGCGGGCTAATCCCCAGCGCACGTCCAATCATCTTCGCGGTAAATCCCTTACAGATGTATTGGGAGATCTCTTGCTCCCTGGGCGTTAGCCGATTAAAGAGCACGGCAAGGCTTTCTTTTTTTGACCGCTCACGAAGCTTCTCTTCCGCAAGCTGGAACGCCCGTTCAATTGTCTCCATCAATTGTTCTGGGTTCACCGGTTTTTGCAGATAATCAAACGCGCCAGCACGCATACCTGAAACTGCAGAATCAATCCCTGGGTGGCCCGTAAGAAAGATGATAGGGCAAAACAAGCCATGCTTTTCATTCATGTAACTCTGCACCTCAAGACCATCCAGGTCCGGCATCAGAAGATCCATAACAATAACGATGGGTTGATTTGAGGGGATGAATTCATCAAGGAATAATCGGCTAGAGCAATAGGTCGATACCCCAATCCCATGATGAGAAATCAGGTCGGCGATCGCCTCGCACACCGATGGATCATCATCCACAATAATCACCGTCCTGACGTTAGACGCAAGTTCTTTCTTTTGATTTCTATTGCTTATTCTCATGAGAACCATTCTTGGGTGGACCTGGTAGATTTATTCAACTCTGGACTTTAACGCTTCACGAACTATGAAGCGGCTCAAAGAATCGGGGCTTCTCTCCAACACTTAGGCAGCGGCTCACCCGATGGAAAAACCAAAGCCGACTTGTCAAAGTTCTCGGGATCCTGCATTTCTTCTCCATAGTGGAGGCGACCCTTGACGGTTGCGTGTAAGGGGCTAAGGAGCTCTTGCAGATTCTCGACCTCAACCAGATGACCTTCCTTTAGTTGACGCAAAAACATAATTCGGCACTCCTACAAAAAGGACATTACTTAATTTCTTGTCCAAGCAATTCGCACAAGATAATCACCATCGACATATTCCGTATCGAGAGTACCCGAATAGGTCTCCACCATGCAGTCGCCGATCAATGATGTCAGATGCGGCTCAGTGAATGTGATGACCTGGCTTCCATCCGCGTGTTTGACACTCCCCATAAGCCTTTTTAAGGGATGTGCCATGCCTTGGCGATCGATGATCCCGGAAATCATGGCTTCAATCTCGTTGCGATGATGTCTGAAATAGTTTCCTCGCAAGGTGAGGTACCCGGCCGGAAAGCGTTCCCTTATTCGCTGACAGGCGGGACAGAGACGCCTTTCCGCATCCAGTTGGTACATGAACCAGCACCAACGCCCTGAGGAGTAGAGCGCTCCGCAATCCGGACAGACACACGGATCCGGCCATTTCCGACGAATTTGATAAGGATCGTGCTGCCACTCCGGTATGTATTGAATAGAGTGTTCAATCAGGGGGTGATTGATCTGATTCATATATGGCCTAACTAATGGTAAGGAGTTAAAGCACCCCCACCGTCGGAGGCTCCCACACCTCCGATCTTAGATATCCAGGCCGTTGGAATAAATACGAACAACTACCTAATCCCCAATCGCATCTCACAATCACACAGAGATGCAGTCTCACAATTAAAGGGATGAAATGAATGAGCCCACAAAGAATCCTTTGAAGATTTCTCCAAGGCCGGTGCCAGGACCTCTTCGCTAAGACCGGATTATCTAGGATGGTTTAAGACTAGTTATTTATCCGTATAGTCATTGAATTCAGTACCTCTAAACTGGCCTTCAGTGGATGGGGTTGGGTTAATTCGCCCATTGATCATTAATAGGTGTTTTCTCCTATTCCTCAGAAACTGTGTATTGGGCATTTTGCCTCCAATTATTTTATAGAGGACATTATTATGAATACTTTGACTAAAGGACTTTCGCTGGTTGCACTGATCGCCGCCGTCAATGTTGCAACTGCAGGGGAACCCATTGAACTGGCCAGTGCAGATCTGGATCAGATCACTGCGGGTGCCCTTTATGCACCAAATACGCGCCACAACGCCCCGTCTGTCTCATTCTCAGCCGTGGTAGGACCCAGCGCGCTGGCCATTGGCAGAACCACGCTTGCTAATGCGTCGTTTGCTAATGCCGTAACCAATGGTTCCAGCATGGCAGCCACTGAATCAGCGGGTCTGGCCGTAGCAAGCGGACCGTTTGGCGCGGTGTCCTATGTGAATACCGGTTCTGCCGTCTCTATGCTCACTCACTGAGTAGAGGAGGCTCTAATGATGGTTATGGTGAGTGATTATGCGGTCGATCTCACCACCATTATTTAGAAAAAGCCATCCTTGCGTGTCGGGGCTATGACCTTATAGCCCCGACTCTATTACTCAACCGCTGTAACCGAATCACCATCGATGAGAGCACCTCTTGTGAAGAAGCGCTTGCTGATAGGTTTCACATGTCTAATCAGATCCATGGCAATCCCTGCAGAACCTGTGCATTCCCTGACGGAATTAAGACAAAAGAACGTCATGATGCAGAAGTGGGACATTAGTTGCGGAGCTGCCGCCATTGGAACCATTTTAAGGTATCACCACGGACTGGATATCTCAGAAAAGGATATTGCCATTTCGCTTATGCAGCGGGATGAATACATCAAGAACCCCCAGCTTGTCAGAATGCGACTTGGATTCTCATTACTCGACATCAAAAGATATGTCGAGAGTGTTGGCTATATCGGACTGGGTCTGGGTGGACTGCAACTCGCCGATCTGATTGAACGTGCCCCGGTTATGGTGACCGTCGTTATCAATGGTTACAACCATTTCGTGGTCTTTAGGGGAATCAAGAGGAATCGGGTGTTATTAGCCGATCCCGCATGGGGAAACCGAACCCTGACGGTGGATCAGTTCATGGATATGTGGGCGGAAGCTCCCAAGATAGGCCGGGTGGGATTACAGATTATGTCTCCCATCAACGATGAAAAAGGACCTGAGTCGCTTAATCCACAAGATACCGACTTTATTTCATTTCACTAATTGGATATCCGAGGATATTACACCGAATGAGGGTGGCGACGATGTATCAGGTTTTATTGTTGATCGGTCTCCTGACGGGCTCCCTTGCAGGAGAGGCATCGACACGGCCGAGGAAAGTACAGACACCTCTAGAACAGTTACTCTTAGAGCGCGATCTGCAAATTCAAAGCCTTTTGAATCGCGTGGAAGCGCTGGAAAGCAGAGAGTTAAAACCCGCCTTACCGGTGACAGCCGAATCAAAGGTTGAAACAAGTGGTCCGAAGCAATCAACATCCGTCCCAGTCAAAAAGTCGCGCCCAACACCGTCTAAATCGAAAACAGAGCTCGCGGATGGAGAGGACGCAGAGCGGGCCTTAGAGCGGACTCTGGTCATTAGCGGTGCATCGCTCGTTCCCTACGGACAGGGCGAAGTCCAGCCTGGATTCAACTATCTCCGATATTCGAGCGAAGGATCGGCTTTATTTCAACAGGGCTCTGCCGTCAGCCTAGCAACAACCAGGGCACACAGTGACATGTATGTGGGTAGTGCCTATGTTCGTCTAGGTCTCCCCTGGGAGTCCCAACTCGAAACCTACGTCCCGTATGAATCCATCAACCGAACAGATACGTCGATTTCAAATGCATCCATCCTCACATCCGCCAATCGGTCCGCCAACAGTTTTGGTGATATCCGTTTGGGACTCGCAAAAACCTTGCTGACAGAAAAAAGCTGGTGGCCTGATGTCATTGCGCGCATCACATGGAGTGCGGATACGGGAGCCACTCCGTATCTGATTCCCTTGGGATCGGGCTTCAACGAACTGAATGGATCCGTCACGCTATCCAAACGTCAGGATCCCCTGGTCTTTTATGGAACAGTTTCCTATCAAGCCGCGTTTTCCAAGGACAACCGATCACCCGGAAACACCCTTGGCTTCGTCATTGGGACCGTTATGGCGGCAAGTCCTGAAACCTCGCTCCGGTTTTTCATCAATCAGAATTTTATCTCCGATGCGGAGTTTTACGGAAAAACCATTCAGGGCACTGCCACGAATAGCAGTATGCTGAACATAGGCGCTGCATCCGTGCTAGGCAAGGGGTTATTTCTGGACTTCACCTCCGGAATTGGCCTGACTCGGGCTTCTCCAGACTATTCGGTCGGGGTTTCGTTTGCCTATCGATTCGACCTTCCATTTCTTCCAGCGCTTTAGAAAAGCGGGTCGTACCCCAAATAAGCGGATTCTTGGTCTTGACTGATGGAACTTACTACGGGATGTCCACCTTTAGCTCTGACATATTGTTCTATCGTGCAAGGCTCCGATCCACTAAAGCCAATGAGGGTTGTCACCCTCTGGCGCAGTTGCGGGTCATAAATATCAGAGAAAGCTTCAGCCGAAGCGATAAGCAATACCGGTAAGGTCAGTCGTTTCATACCTTTATCTCGCTGAGCTCCTTGAGTTAATTGATCACTGGCAGACCGATCAAGGCATCCCATGTCTCGTCCTAGCCGGCAACAGGCCCCTGTCGAATCGATGAAAAGTGAAGGATCAAAGGCGGATGCTAAAGACCATCATTCCCAGAAATAGCAAAGCCCTCGCTGACAACTTGATTTTTTAAAGCCGTCCTCTTTACGCAGCATCGTGACACGCACTAGGCGTTGAAGATTCGGATGGACTGTAGCGCCCGAAATTTAAAACCATCTATCCATAGGAATACCTAATCTGTAGACATCAGGAATCATGTAAGCAGATGTAATGCAAACCATGGAACCAGGGTCAGCAGGATGATTCCGATCTTATACCCACCCAAGAGAATAAAGTGGCATGCATCAAACCTCGCAATTGGCATTGGAAAGAAACGTGATTGCAGGGAATAGATCTGGTCGCGCCATCCCACCAGAATCATTGAAGAAATAACCAAGATCCCATAATTAAAGATAAACGACCATAGCAAAAACGTTTTTATTGCTTCCAAGGACATAAATAAACCCTCATCTATATATTAAAGGCAATAGATTATCATAGATCCATGCCCTGTATTGTCCGTATGAATACCCCATGAAGCCGTTATCATGCTGAGTATTAACTAATTATTGGCTCTACTCCCATCGGGGCCTAGTTCTGCGATCCATTCGCGGACTCTGTTGTTTTCGCAAAAGACTTTGAAGGTTGCCGTTCAATTCATATGTAAAGATGGGGTCCCAGTCCGCTCTCAAACCTGTCTCAATCGCTTCAGATAAAATGTCATTAAGGATACCAACCGTTCTTTGTCGCTGACAGACCTGTAGAACAGAACGCAGCGTATCCTCATCCTCTGGATACCGGTCAAGGTACTTCGCAAGCATAAGATAATCAATAACCTTCATACCCTACCTCCACAGGACGCAGTCCTGATATGGGTTAGCCAATATAAGTTAGTATAACAACCTGGTTTTACCAACATATCAGAGATGGGTCTCTGATGTCTGTATTCAACCTCACCTAGGTATTTCGACGAATAGAATGGCGTCATGCGTCCTGATCTGATTCTTGCGATGCCTGCGAGGTATATCACTGGGCAGAAACCAATCACTCTGCACTCGGAGTCCCCTATGAAATCTTCCATCGCCATTATTCTTTTGACCCTTTCCTTCCTTCCCGCTCACGCGGGTGTCGCGGGGAAAGCCGAAACCCCATCCTCCATGATCCAATGCAATGACGTGGAAAAGCATCCAAAGTCCCTACAGCAGTCGCTTAACGAACTGGAGACCAACCTCAAGCTCACGAGCACCCAAGCCCCGCTCTGGGAGGAATGGTCTGCAAAACTCATAACTGCGCATCAGATCAAGGATAAATTCAAAAAGGATGAGCAAGAGCGGCGTAAACTCCCTGCGCCTCTTCGACAAGAGCAATGGATGGCGTCCGTTCAGGAGCACCTCAATGCCATGAAGGCCAGTCTCCCCTTTTTGAAATCCCTGTATTCAAGTTTCAATGGTGATCAGAAATCGCTTTTCGACCATGAAGTCCCCTTCAAACATCACGCAAACAGCCATTGTGGTAACGAATAGAGGTCACTCTTTAGATCGTCGGGGCATTGCGCTCGACAATCCGTCCTCCCCGGGTCACGATGGATCCGGGGAGATGGTGACTATTAGGCGCTCCTGGATGCCCTGCGATGGTCAAGACGATGATACGAATCCCGCCCCGTAGAAACGGTCAGACTCGAATGGCAGGCGGCCTTTGTGTGGTGACATGGAGATCGGCCAGCGCTGCAATGCCCTCGGCAAGCACCTCCATCACATCCGAGCTACTCAGGATCCCCTTCAGAAGGCCCTGATCATCCACAACCGGGACTCGCCGTACGCCTCGATCCCGCATCTTTTCTACCGTGAGGTTTAAGTCGTCCGTCTCTCGCGCTAGGACGAGGTCCTGGCACATGATTTCGGAGACAGGTACATCGGCCCGGTCCCACTCTTTACGTACGATATCGAGAACAATGTCGCGATCGGTCAGAATTCCAATCGGCTTCTGCGCACCATTTGCCCCCTCGACTATCACCACCGAGCCGACATCGTGTTCACGCATCAGTTTTGCAGCCTGTGAGACCTTGGCATCCCTCCGCGCGACGACGACTTCTCGATTACATATCTCTCCACAATTCATGATGATCTCCTGAGTTTGGGTTGACCCGGCGGTGCCCACGACAGGGACTGCCGGATATGAATTGTGCAAACTAAATCTCCCATCTCACGTGGTAAATACGTGAACATCAGGACGTAACATCTCTGATTATGAGCAGTTCTAGGAAATCGTACTGATCGACTCACATCCGCAATCAGGGTCCTAATTGACGGACTCATTTGCTGGAAAACCTCATGGAAAATCCTTTTGCCTTCATCGGGTGCCCTACCCGTTGCATATCCAAAGTCAGGACCTCTGCAGATGTCAGCCGGGCCCTGACTTCGTCCTTTATTCTGTTTATCGTTCTGATATCCCCCGGGATTTCAGGGCGTGAGTTGAACGCAGAGTGCGATCTTTCCGACGTTCCCTCGAGTCATCTTGCGGGTGACATTCGCTCCGAAATCAGTGATCGGGAACTGACGGCAGACGAATTGCGAACGATTGAAGTTTTTGAAAAGACCAAATCTTCCGTCGTTTTCATTAATACCCTCAGAAGGGTGCGTGATCCCTACAAGAAACGGGCCTTTGCACTCACAACAGGATCCGGAAGTGGTTTCGTTTGGGATCGCAATGGCCACATCGTCACCAACCATCATGTGATGGCAGAGGCCGAAGAGATTACGGTCCGAATGCCGGATCGACGGGAACTGCATGCAAAACTAGTGGGCGTAAGTGCCGCTTATGACCTTGCAGTAATCAAAGTGGATTTCCCGCGCCCCCCCCCTCACCCGCTCAGGCTTTTCGATAGCACCTCACTTCGGGTGGGACAAAGAACGCTGGCCATTGGTAACCCTTTCGGTCTTGACCTGACCTTAACGTCCGGCGTGGTCTCCGCTCTCGACCGAAGTTTGATGGATGATGAAGGCAATCTGATTCAACACCTCATCCAGACGGATGCGGCAATCAACCCCGGTAACTCAGGTGGCCCCCTTCTGGATTCCAGAGGAAATCTCATCGGAATGAATACCGCCATCTTCAGTAGCTCTGGAACCAGCACGGGGGTTGGCTTTGCCATACCAACGAATACACTGAATCGAGTGATTCCCAGCCTCATTCGAGAGGGTCACTATCTTCGCCCATCCCTTGGAATCCGCGTTGATGATGGCATCAACAAACTCGCTCAAAGCAAAATGGGATATCAGGGCGTTATGGTAATTGCTGTAGAGCAAGGTTCGCCCGCCGACCGAGGGGGGCTTCGTGGAAGCCAATTCGACCGACTGGGCAATTTTCGGGCAGGTGACATTATCTCTGCCGTCGACGATGCACCGGTCCATAGCGTTGAAGACCTTTTGAAACATCTCGAAGAAAAGACGGTCGGTCAAACCGTTCAAGTCCGATTTCAGCGGGAGGGTGTTTCCAGGCTGGTCAGCCTGACCCTCGATGCACTAGGCTGAGTCTTGATGGGCCAAGCTTCGATTTTGGCCATTTCCCCATCTCTCTCTTTCTAATCGACATTCAGAAACGATGCGTTAGAGACCAGCGACAATTACCGGCCCGCTGATTTATGCGGGTGAGATCAGTTGAATGGTGTCATTCTTGGGATTATTAACCGCCACAGGGGCGCGATGACACTCCATTCTCTCTGAAGCCATCGGGCGAAGAAACCGTTGCAATTTGAAGGCTTCCGATGTTTTCGGATCCATCCAGGCATCGTAATCCTCAGGTTCCAGAATCACCGGCATCCGGGGGTGGATCGGGCGCATTTTCTCATTAGCGACCGTCACGATAATGGAGCAGGTTTCCAAAACCATGCTGTCTCTTTCCCAGCGCTCCCAGATACCCGCAAAAGCAAAAGGATGACCGCCGATGAGTCGAAAAAAATAGGGTTGTTTATGCCCATCCGATTCTTTATGCCACTCGAAGAACCCATCGGCGGCAATCAAGCATCTTCTCTGCTTGAACGCTGACCGGAATGCAGGCTTGTCTGCGATCGTCTCGGCGCGCGCATTGATCGTTGAGAACTCGGTTCGGGGCTCGCTCGACCAGGAAGGGACGAGCCCCCACTTCAAAAGAGCCAGCTCACGTTGGCCATGGGCATCGTATCTTGCAACAAGAACCTGGCTACTCGGGGGAATGTTGTAGCTGGGGCGAGCCGCAGGTTTACCCTTTGCCGAAAACAATTCCGCAAACGTGGACATATCGCTGAATCGAACATAACGACCGCACATCAGAGTTCAAGCGTCCTTTCCGGTTAAACAAGACCCCTTCAACACCCGATTCAAGACCAACGCGTCCACCACACACGGAGCAGAAATTCTCCAGGCTGGTAGTCGAACTTCAATTCCCCTTTGTAGGCATCATAAAGCGCCTCACCCACAGCCCTTGCCAACTGCGGGTCCGTGAATGTCATGCACGTCTGACCTTCGGCCGCTTGGTGCGTTTCAATGACTCTTTTCAGGGGATGTTCCGCCTTTTCTTTCATTTCAACATTCACGATCAGATGGTTAATCTCGGGTTCGTGTTGTCTATAAAAGTCTCCGCCAATCGTCAGGAATCCCGCGGGGCAGCGGTCTTTGATTCGCCTACAAGCCGGACATAATTTGAGCACTGCGTATGAATCAGCTTTCTGCCACGTCCATCGCCCTTTGTGATAGCTCGCACCACATTCGGCACAAGCACTCGGTTCCGCTAATTTTTCCTGGCCATGATAGGGATCATGCTGAAGCTCTCTCAGATTTCTAATTTGGAAAGCTTGTTCATGGTGTTCAAAGCGATGCGTGGACATATTTAACTCCCCTCCGCTTCGAACGAGTCAATAGAGCAAAATTTAGTCATGGGCTTACTCCTTTTGAATCCAAGATCTGATCATCGTGCCATTCACCTCCTCGTGATCCATCAACTCCTGGATGATCCGCTCAAGCGCTTTTTGATGGGCCGATAACGTGTTGATGGCGACTCCTTCAGCCTCCCCCACGATTCGGCGAATTTCTGAATCAATTCGCTCGGATGAAACTTCACTGAAATCAAGCGATTCAGTCTCTTCATGCTCTAGAAAAAATAGTCGTTGGCGATGACCCAAAACGACAGGTCCAAATGTAGGACTCATTCCCCATTCACACACCATCTTTCGAGCAATTGTATTGGCCGTGTGCAGATCATTCGAAGCGCCATTGGAGTAGCTTCCAAACCGCATTTTCTCTGCGGCCCGGCCAGCCAAAAGGACCGTGATCTGATCCCAAAGCTGGGGCTCGGTTAAAAAGAATCGTTCCTGTTCTGGCGATTGCAGCGTGAATCCCAAGGCAGCCGCACCCCTTGGGATGATGGAGACCTTCTGGACAGGCTCGGCATTGGGCAGCAATTCCGCCACCAGAGCATGGCCGGCTTCATGGCAGGCCACCCGTTGTTTTTCATCCGCGGAGAGCAAAATGGAACGCTTTTCAGGTCCCGCAATGACACGCTCGATGGCGGTTTCAAAATGCGTCATTTGAATGCATGGCGCATCATCCCTGACCGCCAAAATGGCTGCCTCATTACAGATATTGGCAAGATCTGCACCGACTAATCCTGCCGTTCTTTTGGCAATGACATGAAGATCCATATCGGTTCCAAGAACCAGCGAACGGGCATGCAGCTGCAATATGGCCTCTCTGTCCTCAAGACCTGGCTTATCCACGACAATCTGACGATCAAATCGCCCCGCTCTCAGAAGCGCTCGATCCAGAATTTCGGGTCGGTTGGTTGCCGCCATCACAATGATGCCCGCCGAAGGATCAAATCCATCCATCTCGGTCAGAAGCTGGTTGAGCGTCTGCTCCCTTTCGTCATGCGCACCGAGAGGGTTGACCCCCCCTCGGCTTCGTCCAATGGCGTCGAGTTCATCAATGAAGATCATGCAGGGTGCGTGCTCCCGAGCTTGCTCAAAAAGCTCCCGTACACGAGCCGCCCCAACACCGACAAAGATCTCCATAAATTCAGCCCCGCTGATGTTGTAGAAAGGAACCCCTGCTTCCCCTGCAACGGCACGAGCCAGCAAGGTCTTACCCGTCCCAGGCGCGCCGACCAACAGTAAGCCTTTCGGCATTCGCCCTCCGAGCCGTTGAATTCTTTGGGGATCCTTGAGAAAGGTAATGGCCTCCTGAAGTTCCTGTTTGGCCTCACGCGTTCCCGCGACGTCATCAAATTTAAGTCGATTTGCATTCCCCTGGATCAAGGGAATCATGGGTTTTCGCTTGCCAAACCATGCCCCTCCCCCACTCTGAATTTGCTTTGAGATGAAAAGCATCAACCCCATCATCAGGATGAAAGGAAGAAGCCAAATGAGCAGGAATGAGAATAAATCGGATTCTTCGATCGCACGGAATGTGATCTTTCTTGCCGTCAATTTTTGGATGAGATCTGGATCTTCTACCCTCAGGCTGAAAAAGGGCGATTGCCGCCTCCCTTCTTGACCTAAAAGTCCTTGAATTTGCCTTTGAGAAATCCGAAGGTCAGCCACCTCACCAAGATCCACTCTGGAGAGAAATTCGGCATAGCTGATTTCGTGCTCGATGTTTTTTGAAATGACATGACTGAAAACCCCCAAAGTAAGGGCCACGATGCAGATAAGAAACCATCTCGGCTTCCCGGATGGGAAGGGGATTTGTTCAGAAACTCCAGACCCAATCGATCGGCAAAACCTTCCGATCCGATTAAAAATCCGAACGGACCGGAGAGCCTCCTCATGGGGATGCAGCACGGGCTCTGTCTTTTCTCTTTTACTCATGGCCACTCGTCGCCTCGGTGATTCGCCATTGATGCTGGACGATAAACAGGCCAGCCCCGACCGTCTGTGCGTAATCACACGAGGCATCCCGAAACAGAACTTGTCCATAACACCGGATGCGATGAGAGGGGCTTCACTCCCTGAATATGTCCCTCGTGACATGTACATCCGAGAAGTGGGCTTTTTAAGGAATAGGCTTGCCACTTGGCGAGGCATTGGGAATGTGTCGCATACCCTCCTGGAGATGGCCAAACAGCTTTGCGCCCTCATCGGGATTGGCGCCACTCACCAGGATGGCCACGACGAGTTCCTCACCGAAGCGCATGCACTCCACAACCGCGATTGTCTGATCGGACCAGGAGCGAACCGAGTCCGCATCAACCGTCACATGATGCGTGGCGTCTTTGAGTACCCCGCTGGATGCCTGTTTGACACAGCCGGAACGATCATTGTCTCGACCCCAGTGGATATGGTCCCACCATAGATTGGGTGCCGCTTGGGCCATCATGGGTACACTATATAAAAGCCAGATACTCACGATGACCCGAACCCATTTAAAGTTTTCATTCTTCATAATGACCTCTGTTGGAAAGCTCTCCTCAGCAGGGCTAGTTCAAGCGAAGAGCCTCCGGCTCGGATTGACCGCTCTGATGCTCCCCATCAATGAAGGCAATGCCGGAAGCGATCGGAAGCGAGGCCAGGAATTCCGCGAGGGGCGGTTTTCCCAAGAGATACCAGTACTGGATCAGGATGCGAGTGATCTCACCCTCGACGGCCCGAAGGTGGTCTTTTTCGGATAAATACTTCATACGCAAAACCCCGCTGCGTTATAGGTTTTAAAGGCGCAGGACCTCTCGTCCGGTTCTCGGATCTGAAGATCATTCGCTCAGGTGTCCAGCGACTACTAGGTCGAAGGCCATGATTTCAGCGCACTAAAAATCAGCTTTGGAGAGGTGCTTAGTGCTCCCGATGGTCCCAAAGCCCATCCCGTCTTCATAGACCTATGGCTTGATCGTTCGGCCCATAAGGTCAAAAGCTACCGGCGAAGCTGAAGTACCGTGGACGAACAGAACGAGACTCTTCCCTTTTGATTTCTCGCCAGAGCATCGATCGTCCTTCGTGTTCTCACCATGGCGGGAACAGGATGCACTCTCTATTCAGTTCACGATATTGGGGGTATCCCCTATGGGGAATCGGGAGCGGTGAATTCAGGATCTGAGCACACACGCCTTGACGAATGTCATATAGTCGAACCTACGGATATTCAGATGCGAAAGATCATGTCCAAGACCCGTTCAGTGCCACAGGAATCAGGAATCAGGAATCAGGAATCAATGAGAGTGTCGGTCAATCCCCTCCGAGGGAAGAGGATCCTTGTACTTGATGACGACCGAAGTAACCTCGAAGCCGTAGGGATGCTCTTGGGACACTTCGAAACGACAGCCTTCCTATTCGAGAGTGGCGAAGATGCTATGGATTGGCTGAAAAACCATTACCACCAATGTGATGCGGTAATTACAGACATTGCCATGCCCGTGATGGATGGCTTTGCCTTTGCACGTCATATCCGAGACGTGCTGGGCCTTCTTCACCTGCCCGTCATTGCGGTTACCGGTGAGCCTATAGAAGCCAACTCACCAAGAGCGATCTCAGCAGGTTTTACCGCCCTTCTAAGGAAGCCTATCCATCCTGATGATTTACATCAGGTTTTAGTCCGGTATATCAACTAAAGCGAGAGGGCGACGGCCTTTTCTATACGGCGCCTCGCCAGATCACTCTGATCGCTCGCATATTTCCTCTATTTCTCGACGAATCGCTCACCTTCCCCTATCCCCATGGCGTGCCGATTCAGTGTTTGGGTGACAATCTCTAGGATCATATTTAAAAGCTTTCGTTGTTCAGGAAGGATGACGCGCCGAAGCATTGGAGGCTTTATCACGAGCACACCAGCCGCAGTGTCACTTCGTGAGGCAGTTGCCATCATCGGTAAATAAAGAAACTCCGCGCCTGAAAGGATATGAGTCCCTTTTCCAGCGGCCACTTTATGCTGGAAAACCCATTGGGCAACGCCCATATCCACCTTATTCGGGGAATACTCACTGGATTTGCTCGAGAGAAACTCCAAGTTGCCCTCCCGATTCGGAAGAACAAATACCACCTTGCCACCAAACTCCCGATGCAACCCTTTGATTGCTAAATCAATGGCCTCATAGCAATTGTGACTGTCTGCCAACTCGCGGCTCATTTGATATAGAAGGCTCAAACGACGCTCGCGATGCACAGAGTCAGAGGCATAATGGCGTATCTGCTCCATCAAGTGGCCCGGTATAAAGCCCACAATCAAGATGGCCAAAATCGTTAGAGCGCTCTGCGGGTCTGCGATAGTCCAGTTTAGAGCAGGTCCGGCGAAAAGAAAGTCCAAAGCCCCGATAACGAGGAGGGATGCCATCATTGCCGGGCCTTTTCCCCAATGCATGGCAACCATCAAAATCCCCAGGACATGGATCATGATGAGGTTCACCTTCGAAAGATAGGGTGAAAGTAACCATGCAATCCATACAACACCCGCACTGATTCCCAGGCCCGAAATGTAGCTTAATAGGCACCTTTCTCTCTCTGATTCCTCCTGTTCCAGAAAAGCCTGAAGGTCAACGTCTTCATTGCTAAACGGTTTGACAAATTCGGCAACCTGTTCGTCAGGGCTACCGAGTAGGTAAAGATTAATGTCTTGTGCCCGACGAATGAGCGTGTCGACCATCGACCCACGAATCCAATGTTGAAGACCACGCAAGCTGGGCCGACCCAATACCAGCTTGCTGATATTTCGCTCTCGGGCGAACCGAATGATTTCGCTACTACTTTCAGCCCCGCGCAAGGTGACCGTCTCAGCACCCAGATCCTCAGCAAACTTCAACATTTGAAGCACTCGTCCTCGCTGTTCCGTAGGCAATCTCTCGAGCTCAGGCGTCTCGACATAAGCCACTATCCACTCTGCTCGAAGGGCGGAGGCAAAGCGCTTACCCGACCGTATTAACCGTTCACCCGTTTCCGTCGGACCGATACAGACCAAAACGTATTCCGACACCGGCCACACATCATGAATATGGTGGTTTTCCCGATAGCATTGCATCTGCGCATCAACCTGTTGTGTGGTCTGACGCAGTGCCAATTCTCTTAACGCGATCAGATTGCCTTCTTTGAAGAAATGTTGCGCAGCTTTCCGCGCTTGTTCTCCTGAGTAAATTTTGCCGTCTCGTAATCGGTCCAGAAGCTCACGAGGGGGCAGATCAATCAGACAGACTTCATCAGCCTGCTCAAAAACTCGATCGGGAAATGTTTCACCCACCCTCACACCTGCAATGTGGCCCACATCATCATTGAGACTCTCAAGATGTTGAACATTGACGGTCGTGTAGACATCGATCCCCGCCTCCAGTATTTCTTCGATGTCCTGCCAACGTTTGAGATGTCGTAAGCCACTCACATTGTTATGCGCCAGTTCATCGACCAGGATGAGTTCAGGTCGACGCTGAAGGGCAAGATCCAGATTAAATTCCCGAATCAGAATGCCTCGGTATTTGACTTCAAGTGCCGGCAAGAGCTCAAAACCCTCGAGAAATGTCTGGGTTCCGATACGGCCATGGGTTTCAATCCATCCGGCGACCACATCTGTACCCGAGAGAAGCTTCTGCTTGCCTGCCTGAAGCATCGCGCAGGTTTTTCCAACACCGGCGACCGAGCCAAAAAAGATTTTTAATCGGCCTCGCCTGCGGCGCCGTTCTGCGGACCGAGTACGCGCCAACAATCGATCCGGGTCTGGACGCTGCGGTTCTGTCACCGAGTCCTCACGAGGAGCTCAGACGGTCAAGCGCAAGATTCAAATCGAGCACGTTTACGCGTGGCTCTTGCCATAAATAAGGGCGAGCAGGAACCGCGAATTGCTCCACGAGAGCTTCTATCGTTCCGGGCTTCAAATGCCTGACCCTCGCAATCCGGGCGATTTGGTAGTGTGCGGCTGCAACACTGATCTCTGGATCCAGCCCGCTTCCGGAGGCGGTTACCAGATCGATGGGAATAGGCGCTGGGTTTTCAGGGTCCATTTTTCGAAGCAGTTGAATTCTGGTTTTGATCAGATCGACCAGCACAGGGTTTGAAGGCCCGAGATTGGATCCATTCGAGGCGCGTGCATTATTGGCCCCCCCTGGAGTTGCTGAAGGCCGACCCCAAAAATAGTACGGAGCTGAAAAATATTGGCCCAGAATCTGGGATCCAACGGGAATGTCGCGAAATCGGACAATGCTCCCGTTGGCCTGAACAGGCATGAAGGACTGAGCTATTCCTGTCACCACCACCGGATAAAGGATTCCGAAGATGAAGGACCATGCCAGTAACATTACAAAAGAGGACTGGATGACATTCAGTCGCATCAGCCTGCCTCCGCCCACCCGAGACCTCGAAGCGCGAGATCAATGATCTTGATGCCGATGAAAGGCACGATGATTCCGCCAATGCCATAAATCATGAGATGGTCTCTAAGGAGAATTGCAGCACCCACCGGTCGATAACGGACCCCCGTTAGCGCCAGTGGAATCAGCCCGATGATGATCAACGCATTAAAAATCACGGCCGACAAAATGGCGCTGGACGGCGTTGAAAGATGCATTAGATTAAGGTCACTCAAAATCGGGAATGTCCCCGCAAAGGCGGCAGGAATAATTGCAAAGTATTTGGCAACGTCATTGGCAATACTGAATGTCGTGAGGGCCCCTCGTGTCATTAACATCTGCTTCCCGGTCTCGACAATTTCAATGAGCTTGGTGGGATTTGAATCAAGATCCACCATGTTTCCCGCTTCTTTGGCCGCCTGGGTGCCTGAATTCATCGCTACAGCCACATCGGCCTGAGCCAGCGCCGGTGCATCATTGGTCCCGTCTCCAGTCATTGCGACCATCCGCCCTTGCATCTGGTAATCTCGAATCAATCGAAGTTTCATTTCAGGTGTTGCTTCAGCCAGAAAATCATCCACGCCGGCTTCAGCAGCAATTGCAGCCGCTGTAATTCGGTTATCACCGGTGATCATGACCGTCTGAATGCCCATTTTTCGGAGCTGTGCAAAACGCTCACGAATTCCTCCCTTGACGATATCCTTGAGCTCAATCACGCCAAGAACGCGGGATGATTCTGCAACCAGTAATGGGGTACTTCCACGCTTGGAGACTTCATCAACCAGCGCCTGAGCGGCTTCTGGAAAGGTCCCACCCTGTTCAATGACAAAATTATGAATCGCATCCGCCGAGCCCTTTCGGATCCTGCGGGGAAGCTCCCCCTCTTTCTCCGGAGCCAGATCGACGCCACTCATCCGGGTCCGAGCACTAAACTGAATGAAGGCGGCATTCAGGGAGCGGACATCCCTCTCGCGAATCCCGAAACATTTCTTTGCTAGGACCACGACACTCCGACCTTCCGGCGTTTCGTCCGCCAGTGAAGAAAGCTGGGCAATCTGTGCAAAGGTTTCTTCGGTGCTTCCGGCCAGCGGAATAAAGGCCGCTGCCTGCCGATTACCCAGCGTTATCGTCCCGGTTTTATCCAAAAGCAGCACATCGACATCTCCCGCCGCCTCAACCGATCGTCCTGAAGTCGCAATCACATTGCGCTGCATCATTCGTCCAATTCCTGCGATGCCCACCGCGGAGAGAAGTCCTCCAATGGTGGTCGGGGTTAGACAGACCAAGAGTGAAACCAGCACGGTTATGCTGACCGGCTGTCCAGCATTTGATGCCTTGCTGGCATAGATCGAGAAAGGCAACAGAGTGGACGTTGCCAAAAGAAAGACCAAGGTCAAAGCCACCAGGAGGATCATCAAAGCGATTTCATTGGGGGATTTTTGGCGTCTGGCGTTTTCCACCATGGCAATCATCTTGTCCAAGAAGGCTTCACCCGGGTTCGCCGTAATGCGAACCACAACCCAATCTGAAAGTACTTTGGTCCCCCCGGTCACAGAACTGAAATCGCCACCGGACTCTCGGATCACCGGTGCCGATTCGCCGGTGATGGCACTTTCATCAACAGAGGCAATCCCCTCAATCACTTCACCATCACCCGGGACATAATCGCCGGCAAGGACCATCACGAAATCGCCAACGTGAAGCGACGTTGCAGAGACCTCTAGGTATTCTTCCAAACGATCGGGTGAAGCCATCAGGCGTGCGGTCATGGCCCGCTTTGACCCTCTCAGGTAATTCACCTGGGCCTGACTTCGTCGTTCTGCCAATGCTTCTGCAAAATTGGCAAAGAGAACCGTAAACCAAAGCCAGAAAGAGATCGCAAAGATGAATCCGGGCTTTTCTTGGCCCTGCCCTGCTATGGCCTGAATTCCGAGGACGGTTGTGAGTAGTGATCCCACATAGACAACAAACATGACCGGATTGCGTAGCTGATGGGTGGGATTTAGTTTGATGAACGCCTCACCCACTGCGCTGAGCAAAAGTTCACCGTAAGCGATTCCCGGCATTCTTTGTAACATGGCCATTCCCTCAAGCTGAAAGCTCATCACGAAGATGAATGGGTTTCCCTGAAAAGCAGAAGATGTTCAACCACAGGCCCAAGGACGAGTGCGGGAATAAATGTCAAAGCCCCTGTAATCAGGACAATCGCTATCAGAAGGACAAGAAAGAGGCCGTTATCCGTCGATAATGTGCCCGCACCTGCCGGGGATGTTTTCTTCAGCGCAAGGTGACCTGCAATGGCCAGAACGGGAATGGCTCCCCCTAGACGAGCGATGAACATCGTCACCCCCAGGACTAGGTTGTAGTAAGGCGTTAGGGATGTGATGCCGGCAAACGCGCTGCCATTGTTGCTTGCTGCAGAGGAGAAGGCATAGAGGATTTCACTAAATCCATGGGGTCCTGGGTTCCCCACAGCACTTCTCCCGGGTTCCACCATCACAGAAACCGCCGTGCCCATCAGAATCAAAATGGCGGGGATCAAAATGACCAGAGCCGCCATCTTCATCTCGAAGGCTTCGATCTTTTTACCCAGATATTCCGGGGTTCGACCAATCATGAGTCCAGCAATAAATACCGCGATCATGGCGAAAACCAGCATACTGTAAAGGCCGGAGCCCACCCCGCCAAAGATCACTTCCCCCACCTGCATTAACCCCATGGGCAGTAAACCCCCGATGGGCGTGAATGAATCCAGCATGCTGTTTACAGAACCATTAGATCCTGCCGTCGTCGCGATGGCCCATAGCGCCGATGCGATGATCCCGAATCGGGTTTCCTTCCCCTCCATGTTCCCGCCTGATTGGGAGAGATTCGCACGAGCATCAAGACCCAGTTGGGAAAGTGCCGGATTTCCCCTCTGTTCAGTCCATATTTCCACGAGGGCCAGTCCCCCGAAAACGAGGGTCATGCTGCCGACAATGACCATTCCTTGTCGTAGATCACCGACCAACGAACCAAAGGTGAAACAGAGCGCGGCAGGAAGAAGAAGTATCGAGAGCAATTCGAGGAAATTCGATAGAGGTGTGGGATTTTCAAAGGGATGTGCTGAATTTGCATGGAAATAACCGCCCCCATTGGTTCCTAACTGCTTAATGGCTATCTGCGAGGCCACAGGACCCAGTGGAATGATCTGCGCATTCAGACAGCCCTCAGGACAGTCCCGATATCCATCCGAACGCCCAACCGTCGAATGGAAGCACTCAAGCGTTTTGAGGGGCTGATCAGGGGTAAGGCTTTGGACCACACCCTGACTGATTAAAAGAACTGAGAGCAGTATCGCCAATGGCAGCAATACGTACAGATTGGCTCGAGTGAGGTCAACCCAGAAGTTGCCTATCCGTGAGGTATTTAGTCGGGTAAAACCTCGAACTAAGGCGAAGAGGACAGCCATCCCTGAAGCGGCTGAAAGGAAGTTCTGGACGGTAAGGCCTAGCATTTGGGTGAGATAGCTGAGCGTCGTTTCGCCAACATAGCTCTGCCAGTTGGTGTTTGTGACAAAGCTCATCGCGATATTGAAGGCCAGATCTGACGGGACATCGGGCCGATGTTGAGGGTTGAGGGGATGCGATCCTTGCACTCTGAGTAGCGCGTACAAGGCGATCGCACCCGTGACACTGAAAATCATGAGATGTAAGGCGTACTCCTTCCAATCCATCTCATGATCAGGATCAATGCCTGTTATGCGATAAAGCGCGTTTTCCAGCGGCCAGAATAAATTCAGCGATCGTGAATCGCCTTGTACCAATCTCGCTATTAAAAGACCAAGAGGATAGGCCAACGCAAAAAGTATGATTAGGAGTTCAAGCAATTCAATGACTGCCGCGTGAATCATTGAAACCGCTCTGGAAAAAAGAGGGCAATCAGAAGGTAAACGAGGAGAACACCTGCGACCCATGAAACGATGAAGTCGGTGGTATCCATCAATGCCCTGTTAATCGATGGATTGCTATAACCGCGGAGTCACTAGTCATGCGTTCGTTCGTTATCAGAGTTTGAGATCCATTCGTCCCCGGTGTCTCATGTCTCAGGGAAAGCAAGTACCCCTGTGCACATGAAGTCCTCTCTCACAGCAAAGGGGTTATTTCAGAAAAAGATGAATCCAAGAATGAGAGCCGCCGCCAGTATCCAAAAACCGATACGGCGATCATGTCGGATCCGAGCGAGAAGACCTCGCTTATCCATATTCTCGTTTCCGCCTGAGTTATCCCCTGAGGCACTGCCAGTCCCCGGATCCCTTCCCTCGTGCGCCTTAATCTCTTCCTCTTCGTTTGCCATGACTTTGCTCCTGATGCGTGTGATGTTTCGTCTTGGGTGACACGCGTAAACGCTCCTTTCCCCAGTCCAAAGTCTCATGGGGATATCTTCTTTTCTATAGTCACACTTACGCACAGGGTGGACTTCTGCATTAGTGGCAGCGGGTCTCCTCCGGCTTAAAGGAGATGATTGATGAGGCCTATCAGGCAAACAGAGGTAATCATCCTTATTCCTCAATTGGCTGACTTTCGTAGAGCATGCTTCCCGGACAAACCCTCGCCTTGAGGGAAGGTCTCTCCTAAAACACAGATTCAGGATAGACACCAGCTTGACTACCCCTCTCCCTAAAGGAAGAGGATTCCTGCTTCATTAAGAACTGCTTATGCCGTTTGGCGACACAAGTCTGACATTCTCTCCACGGGCTAACACCGCAAGTCCTGCGGCTTTGATGTTGCGTGCCGCATTGATGTCCCGATCCAAAAGGGTCGAGCAGGAAGAACAGGTCCATTCCCGGTCATTCAACGTCAGCGCATCGTTGATGTATCCGCAACAAGAACAACGCTTGGAGCTTGGAAAGAAGGTGTCGATCGCGACAACGCTTCGCCCCGCCCAATCCGCTTTATATTCCAGCATTCTCACGAAATATCCCCAGCCAGCATCAGCAATGTGCTTGCTGAGCTGGGGGTTGCGGGTCAGGTTCTTGACCTTGAGGGATTCAACGCAGAACACTTGGTTATCGTTAATCAGTCTGCGAGATAACTGGTGGAGGTTATCCATCCGGCCATCGGAGATCTTGGCGTGAATGCGGGCCACCTTACGTTTGGCCTTGGCCCGGTTCTTCGAACCGAATGCTTTGTGAGCCAATCGCCTCTGGTATCGCGCGAGCTGAGCCGCATATTTAGCTGTACGGCGTGGATTGCCGGTTTTATCTCCCTCATCGGTCACGAAGAGATCCTTGATGCCCAGATCAATGCCGAGGGTATTCGGCGTCACACTCAGCACCGTCGGAGTGAATTCGCACAGGCACGAAACAAAGTAACGTCCTGCCGAATCTTTGGTCAGCTTCAGGGTACTGGGTGCCGAGGGAAGTTCCCGCGACCAGCGAACATCCAGAGGCTCCGGACTCTTCGCCATATAGAGCTTCCCCTCTCGGTAGCTGAAAGCTCTCTGGGTCAATTCCGCCGACTGGCGGCCATGTTTCTTCTTGAAGGTCGGGTATTTGGCTCGCCCCTCAAAAAAGTTCGTAAAGGCGCTTTGCTGATGGCGAAGACATTGCTGCAAAGGCACCGAGGAGACATCATTGAGATAGGCAAACTCCGGAAGGCGTTTGATTTCCGTCAGCCGGGCTCTGGCCTTGAGGTAATTGATCTTTTCCTGTCGTTCCTGATAGGCCAAGCTACGCCACTCTAGGATCAGGTTATAGACTTTACGCACACACACCGAAGGTCTGAGCCAGAAGAACCTCCTGCTCAGGCGTGGGGTAGAACCGATATTTGTAGGCCCGTTTGCGCGTATTCACGACGCGGAATATAGCCTGTGCTAACTATTCAGGCAACCGCTCTCCGGATCGAAGAGTTCGCTATGCCTCCCCGCCCCGAAGGACGGGGTTTCTCGCGAGATTAACGTTGAAAAATCTTTTTGTGGGCAATCGCAGTTACGCCAGCGACAATCAACAGTTGCACGCGCTTTTCTCACCATTCGGCCAAGTTCAGTCGGCGAATGTGGTCATGGATCGGGTGACGGGCCAATCCAAAGGCTTTGGATTTGTCGCCATGGCGGAGAACGAAGCCAAAACCGCTATCAGTGAACTGCATGGGAAAGAAATTCAGGGGCGCCCCTTAACGGTGAATGAAGCAAAACCCAGGGGAGTCACCGGGACCGGCTAAACCTAACTCCTCAGGAAGTGATGGGTCAGACTCGGGTTTTTCTCGCCGGAATCAGGCGCTGGGCCATTAGTATGCCGGTCATGGCTTATTTGAAAGGTAATCCCGAAGGGATCACTGAATCTCAGAGTTGACCGCTTATTTGTCCCTGTCTCTCACGATTTTTAGATGATAGGAAAACTACTTCCGTGGTTTTACCAAGTACCCAAACGGGGTTTTTCCAGTGCGGTTCGGTCACGTACCGTCCCTTACCGCTTTTTGGAGGGAAACGGCGTACTTGGCAGGTATCCCCAGATCCACCCATTCGTTTTTCATAAAAAATCTATACAAATCTTCATCTAACCTTAATGCGTCAATCATCACTATTGATGATTCGAAGCGATAGACTGCTATGGTCTCCTTTCAGCTTCAGAGATTTAGAGACTATCAGGGGGAATCCATGCCATCTCAAGATCAAGGGGCGAAGTTACTCGCTCTAATCGCCCATGAAATTCGGAGCCCTCTATCGGTCATCACGAATACCGCTCAGCTTCTGAATATGAACGAAGACGCCACGCCAGAAGAGCGGGCGTGTTACGAGCTCATCATGAGACAAGCCCGTCAAATTGACGACACAGCAAATACCCTGATTTCAATTTCCAGAATCAAGCTGGGAAAGGATCCCATTCCACGCGATGACTTTCTCTTGTGCGAGCAATTGTTCGAGGTCATCGAGTCGAGTCGCCATCTTTTTGAAAAAAAGTCGATGCGTGTTCGCTTGGAGACGCCCCCCCATGCGACCACTGTCTCTGGATCAAAGATTCTGTTTAAGCAGGCCATGATTAACCTGCTAAACAACGCCTTGAAATTCAGCCCTTCAAATAGCAACGTTCATGTCAATGTCAGCCAGGAGAATGAGCGGGTTGTGGTCTCCGTCAAGGACGAGGGGCGTGGGTTAGACCCGAATGAAACACGGTCCCTGTTTTCCCTGTATGTACAATCTGGAGACAACTCAAATCGTTCAGGGCTCGGAATGGGCCTCTACCTTGTGAAGAAGATCGCCCGCCTCCATGGGGGCGGTGTATCAGTATCGTCTGAGGGCCATGGCAAGGGTTGTGACTTTCGACTATGGCTTCCGATTTCGGACTCTACCCTGATGGCTTAAGTTTCCAGGCTGCAGTCACTGGTATGCAATTGTCCTGATATCACGCTATCCAGTTTTCGGGGAATATGCTTCGGGTGACTCTAGCCCCAAGATCGGCTTGGATGATTTATTCAGAATTTAAAGCATCAGGACATAGACCAGCATGAAGAACCTCTATATAGGCAACCTCATTTACGGCATCGACAGTCAAAAACTAAAGGCGCTGTTCACGTCGTTCGGGCCAGTCAAATCTGCGAGTGTCGTCATTGACCGGGATACCGGCCGTTCCAAAGGGTGTGGCTTTGTCGAGATGGGAGCCACTGAGGCCAGTGCTGCCATATTGGCGCTTAACGGCAAAGAGTTTGAGAGTCGTGCTCTAAGGGTCAACAAGGCGAAACCACGTGAGACAACCAAGACCCGAGGAATTAGCCCTTTGGGGAGAGATCGATTTGAGGCGGGACCCTCGCGAGGATTCTAGGAGTCGTTCCTTATCCTTGCGATACCAATCGCATAACCAAAGTGCCCATTGCGTCGCCGATGATGCGCACTGAGCCTACGTAGCCTTTTCCTAGGCTAACCTTGTGAATCAAGATTCCATTCAGTCCTTCCGTGCGATGGTATAAATCACATTTACCTGAATACCTTCTAATCGAGCAATCTTCATGAGCTTCAAATTAAGCTCTTGCACCTTGCGTTGAGTCTCGGCATCGGGCTTCTCCATTGTGACCCGATAACCCGAACCAATGACGCGAGATTCAAACGATGCCGTTCAGTCGCTTGAGGTTCGACAGGTCATCCATATTGTCTAAACGACGGGGTTTCTCGCGAGGTTCACGATGAAGCCATCTGAAGTACTTGCTCTGAATTGAGCATCAAGGACCATCATCGATATCATCGGGTTCGATCTCAGACACATGGGTCAATTCAAGGGTAAATTCTTCAAACTTCACTTCATCTTCATGATCCAGGGATTCATAAGCCGATTTAATTGAATGAGTCATTGGGTCTCTCCTAAGATTCGGATCGCATCCTCAGCATAGGACCCCAATTCAGTAAGAAGGTTGCGAGTCATCACCGACTCCTCGATCCTTCCCTTAAAGCTGGGAAGTTTTATCCGTATAGCACCGCATCACCAGCCGAAACTCTCGTTCGAAATTCCGTGGCGCATAGGGTGATATAGCATGGAGCGGATCAAGTATTTGAAGCAGCGCTGCGTCAAAGCAGACACCCGGTGAAATGGATTCTCCCGTCGCTATCTTCATGAGGGTGGCCAACGCCACTTCTCGATCTTCAGATAGTCGAATCGCTTTAAAGAAGATGACCTGATCATGCGCAAGCTGATCGAATCGTTCCGCAAGGGAGAATGCACAGTAGGTAAACCATTCCGAGGACTCGGGGCTGGTCGGTGGGTCTTTACGTCGGAGTAGCGATTTCAGGAATCCCATACACAAATTTTTCTGAAAAAAAATTCAACTTCAAAGTGACCGCATGGGGCGAGTTTTGAGCAAAAGGCGCAACCTAGGGGCAAGGATTCCTCATGGACGCCAACTCGTCACCCGTTCGTTGGGCTATAAACGCAACTTTCGCATTCTGCTGAACCACAGGGGAACATTTTCAATCCTCAGACTGACAAAGTGAGGCGCCTTCGGATGGATTGGATCCCAAGGTAATACCTTTGTCACTGGTGTATCAGAGTCTCGCTGTTTATGAAAACCCTTTATGTCACCAACCTCAGTTATCTGATCGACGATCTCAGACTGCGTCAGATTTTCTCACCATTTGGTGAAGTCCTCTCGGCCAAGATCATTATGGACCGGGAAACTGGGCGGTCTAGAGGGTTTGGCTTTGTCGAAATGCAATCCGAAGCCGCAGACTCCGCCACGAAAGGGATGAACGGTAAAGAAGTTGAAGGCCGTGTGCTGACAGTCACTGAAGCGAGACCGAGGGGCCAAGCCAAAAATCATGCCCAATATGGCGGACGAGACCGGGCAATACCCTGACTCGGCTTAATCGTTGAGATCAGTACCAAAGCATATCTGGTTGAGGTATCCCATCATGGGCGAGAAAGACATTTATTTAGAGCGGCTCAGTGAACAGCTTGACGGCTGGAAAGCAGAAATCCTGGCGCTTGAGATGAAGGCCGAGACCGGAGGAGACGAAGTCAAAGCAAGTTGCGAGGAAGCCTTGAGCGAATTGAAGAATGTCTACGAGGCAACCCAGGCAAATGTAGGAGTTTGGATCGAATCAGCGGATGACTCCTGGGAAGTACTTGAGGCAAATGTGGAGGGGCATATCGAATCCGCTACCTCAGCGCTCAAGAGTGCAATCCAGCATATGAAGACCCTTATCGGTTAGGACAGCGATGGGAAGCCGATTTAGGCGGCAGCCATGCTCTCAGACCTTTCTATAAAGCCGGCTAACCAGCTATAGGCTTCTGCTGAACCCAGTGGATATGGGTTATCAAAGGTACTTCCCCCTTTGGAGGCCCATTTCATGCCCTCATACCTTGCGATCTGATTGATCTGGACAACGACAGCCCTGTCGGAAGATGACGTCATTGAATGTTTCATACGTTAGATCCGCTCTAGATATTCCGGGTGGACCCCCGGTCCGACGTTAAACCGTAACAATGAGAGTAGACCGCTACTTTCAGAGAAAGTTTTGTTTTCAACGAATAGTTCGGCGCAACTTCTCTGCACCGCCTATTTCGGAGTGCTGAAGGGCCAGCTCATCCGGCTGAGGACGCCATCACGGGCACATTCAAGCGTTTCAAAGCTGCGGCCCGTCTCAAAGACCCGATCATCCAGATCGTATAGGTGATATCTAAAACTCGAACTCTCCATGAAAAGGGGTTCGTTAGCAGGGGTTGAAACGTCAAAAGAAACGAGAAAGTCCTTTCCTATACGGTAGATTTTATGGACTCGAATTTCAGTCCCTTGATCCAGGACATCGAACTGCTTCAGGGCGTCTCTCATCAAATATCTCTGCGTTTATCTCGTGGAAGGTCGGAAATCCTAGTGGATCAGACCCCTGCCGACCAATCAGTATTTTCCACATAAATCATAAGGATTTCTAGGGGTGCCGATCAAAACACAGATTTTGCCTCTGGCTGGCTACCTCCCCGCGTGGGTTTAATCGGTCTCACGCCCTTTTTGGTAAGGATTTCTTTTGCAATCGATTCTCAGTAGCATTCGGAATCTGGCACAACAACATCCTGCTGAATGCCAGTTGACCGATTAAAAGAATAAAAACGTGGTCACGCAAATGCCCTCCTCTGAAAAACCCTTGCTGAATGAGAACACAGCAATCCCCTTTGACGCGCTGCCCATGAATCGTCAGTAATGCTCTTCAAAGATCACACACCCGGAGATCTCAATGAAAAAAGATCAGGCACTGATTTACTCTGATTTACTCTGATTTACAGACAACCTTCGCGATGGATGGCCATACTCTTGAGATTATTATTTATCGATTGCCAGATAGCGACTGGACCCTTGAGGTGGTCGATGAAAACAACAACTCAACAGTCTGGGAAGACACATTTGCCACGGACGAAGCTGCCCTTGCAGAAGCCATTGGCGAGATAAAATCTGAAGGCGTGCATGCCTTTATGGGTCCACATTCTGCATAATGTCAGGTTAGAACGGTTGTAACCTTGGGAAAGTGCCCCTTCGTTGTTCGAGCCTACCCCAACCGTTCCGCTGAAACATAAAAACGACTAGAAAAATGAGGTAAAGGTATGTGCTGGAGTGGAGAGGCGTCGGCCGTATTGGCGACAATTGGTTTTGGTACGGCTGCGTACATTGCATACAAGGGCGAGTCCAAGGATCTCTGGATCCCTCTGACATACTTTGCCTGCATGGAACTTCTCCAGGCAGCGACCTATGTCTATATCAACCTATGTGACAGTCCACCCAACCAGATATTAACGTACTTCGGTTACATACATATTGCCTTCCAACCCTTCTTTGTGAACATGGTCGCGATGTATTTCATCCCCCAGAGCGTCAAGGAAAGGATCAGCACCGTCGTCTATACGCTTTGCGCCGTTGGAGCGCTGGGCATGTTGGTCAAAATGTATCCCTTTAACTGGGCGGATCATTGTGTTGTCGGATTAGAGGCCTTCTGTGGATCGCAGGCATGCTCCGTTTCTGGGGATTGGCATATTGCCTGGCAGTTGCCGCTGAACGGTATCCAGTACGACCTGTCCTACCTGATCCCGAACTACTTCCTGGGTCTTCATGGTCTCTCGTATATCCTGGTGGGGTTTGTCCTTCCCGTTGTCTATGGATCATGGCGTTTTGTCTTGTTCCACATCTTCATGGGACCAATCCTGTCGATCCTGACGACCCGTGACCCCAATGAATATGCCGCAGTGTGGTGCCTATTCTCGATCGCACTGTGCCTGTCAGTGATCAAGTCACCCATCAGACGCCATCTCCACGTCGTTAGTTGGCCCTACTATTCAAGACTGGCCAAGGCCTGATCAACGGCTCACTCACCTGTGCGATACTCGGTTGAATTCGCGACAGTTTTGACCAACAATGTTTTGATCAAAGCTCTAGCCGAGTTCATGTTTGCTCTACGGTGAGGGCATCGCCCCTCACCCTGAGCAAAGATGATGAATCCCCCCGTTCCCGCCCCTACCTCAAACTCGCAAACATTCAAGGTTATCGTTGGTCTTGTCATGGGCGTGTCTTTTGGCGCGGCCTTGAATGCCTATCTTTCGGCCTACGCAAGCCCTCATCTTCCCCTCTGGATCAGCGGATTCAACGCGATCACGGACCTCTTCATGCGCCTGATCAAGATGATCATCGCGCCATTGGTTTTTTCAACCCTGGTTGTCGGTATGGCCAAGATGGGGGATGGGAACAGTCTGGGACGTGTCGCGGGCAAAGCCATTCTATGGTTCTTTAGCGCCTCTATACTGAGTTTGCTAATGGGAATGGCGCTGGTGAATGGGTTTGAACCCGGGGAAAACCTTCATCTCCCCCTACCCGACGTTAGTGCTGAGACAGGGCTGAATAAAGAACCCCAGACGCTTCAGTCCTTCATTTCGCATATCGTTCCCAAGAGCGTTGTCGAAGCCATGGCACAAAACGAGATTTTGCAGATTGTCGTTTTTTCCATGTTCTTTGGTTTCGCCTGTTCGCAACTCGGTGAGCTGGCCAAACCCGTGGTTCACTCGCTCGATGCCTTGGGTCATATCATGCTCAAGATGACGAGCTACGTGATGCGATTTGCGCCTTTCGCAGTCTTTGCGGCCATGGCTGCGGTCGTCAGTCAGCAAGGTTTGGGCGTCGTTGCGACGTATGGCGTTTTTCTTTGCGAATTTTATCTGGGGCTCGCCGTACTTTGGTTGACTCTTGGAATACTGGGTTTCATTTTTATCGGGAAACGTGTCAGGGCACTCCTACACCATATCCGCGAACCGATGATCCTCGCTTTCGGCACAGCCAGCAGTGAAGCGGCTTTCCCGATGTTAATGCGGCAATTGGGCCGGTTTGGATGCTCTGATCGCATCACTGGCTTGGTTCTTCCCCTGGGCTATTCCTTCAACCTGGATGGAAGCATGATGTACATGACCTTCGCGGTCCTGTTCATTGCTCAGGCCTATGGCATCCAGATGCCACTCCAAGATCAAATGTTGATGCTCTTGGTGCTTCTCTTTACGAGTAAGGGGGTCGCGGGCGTTCCGAGAGCGTCATTGATCGTCATCACTTCTACGCTTTCCATGTTCCATATTCCGGAGGCGGGGCTCCTCCTGCTCCTCGGAATCGATCAGATTCTAGATATGGGCCGGAGTGCCACCAATGTACTAGGGAATAGCATTGCAGCCACGTTGGTCAGCCGCTGGGAAAATGAACTCAGCCATTCTTCTGACTTAAATTAAGCCCCCCGAGGATCCACCCAGTGGATTCTCCCCTGACTTTCCCGGGTCAACTGGGTCACAATCTCTGCTAGCCGGTCCTTGGGTCCCTGAATGATCACCCGCAATTCCATGCTACGCTCGACACTCAACAGGATTACGCCATCCTTGTTTATCCGGTTTCTGAAGAGTCCCTCAAGAGGATACGGTACGAGACAGGCCAGGGTATCCAAAGGCACGAGGGTGACCTTGGTTGCAGTTTTGAGCGCTTGTGCCACTGCATCCGTGTAGGCACGAACCAAGCCGCCAGCACCCAGATTAATCCCGCCGTAGTAGCGAACAACCGTCGCCAGAACACCTTCCAGATTTTGGTGGCGCAGCACTTCTAACATCGGGCGGCCTGCAGTTCCACTGGGCTCCCCATCATCGACAGCGGCAGAATGCCCTCCTGCCATGAGCGCCCAACAGACATGGGATGCAGTGGGGTGTTGTTGCTGGATTCTTGCGACCTGCCTGACCGCATCAGCGCGATCTGAAACCGGCTGAACCTGTCCAAGAAAACGGCTCTTCTTGATGATGAGTTCACTGGTCGAGGGACCTTCTAGGGTCAAAGTCATGATCGGTTCGCGACAGATGAGTGGGATGCGCCCAATGCAAACTGAGCGCGAAGACGTCTCAACTGAATCAGGTTGGGGTTACTGAAAAAGACTCGCCATTTGATATTCAAATCCCTTCGCTTCCTCCCCTTCCAAAAGGAAGGGGATTCCTGGTTCATCGAGAACTGCTTAAGCCGATTTACGACACAGGACTGACATTCTCTCCACAGGCTAACACCGCCAGCCCTAAAGGACGGGGTTTCTCGCAAGATTCACGATGAGATAGACCGCGGCTCGTCGGGTATCGATGGAAACGAGTTCAAGGATCCTCTAGAGATCCAGCGGTTCGCGACGGTATTGCATCTATCGGCGGAGACTACTACGCTTCAACGAAAAATCCAGCCCTCTTAGCGAATCGCATAGAGATCGGAACCCGTGCCCTCCATCATGAAGAATATGCCGTCCTATGGATTTCGAGTTACGACGAATCAATGACACTTCCATCAGACGGATCAAGTCAATCGTCTTCCTTCTTGCTCTGGTCCCCCTGGGGCGACTGGTTTACTGGGGATTGATTGATCAACTCGGTGCCAATCCCATTGAAAAGGTTCTGAGGCAGACGGGTTACTGGACACTGACTTTTTTGACGCTGACGATGGCGGTCACGCCAATACGCCAATGGCTCGGGTGGATCTGGATGGGACGGTTCAGGCGAATGCTGGGCCTATTTGCCTTTTTCTATAGCTTGCTCCACCTTGGCACCTATGTGGTTCTCGATCAATTCTTTGATTGGTCTGGCATTCTCAAAGACATTGTCAAAAGACCTTATATCACCGTCGGATTCACGGCTCTGGTCTTGATGATTCCGCTCGCCGTCACATCGACGGATGGCATGCTGCGGCGTCTGGGAGGAGCACGCTGGAAAAAAATCCACCGTTGGATCTATGTGATCTGTCTCGGAGGTGTCATTCACTTTTGGTGGTTGGTCAAGAAAGACATTTCGGAACCTTTCCTTTTTGCCCTGATCTATGCCGTATCCCTGTTGCTTCGTGCGCTGCTTCAGCGGAAAAGTGAACTGAGAGGCATCAAGGGCCTGTCACCATAGCCCATTCAAGCGCGATCACGGCACACCCCGTCAGGAGAACCTCATCATGCGATTCAAGTCCGACATTAGCGAGAACGAGGTCACACCACAAAGCCTCTTTGAAAGCCGCCGAACGTTCATCAGGAAATCGTTTGGCCTTGCCGCCCTCGGCGGATTGAGCAGCCTGTCGGTGGATCTTCGGGCGCAGGGGCTGGATCCCCAGCCCAATCCAGGATTCCGCGTTGACGAAACCCCGACGCCTCTTGAGAAGGTCACCACATACAACAACTTTTACGAGTTCAGCACCGACAAGGAAGAGCCACATCGGCTTGCCGGTTCATTAAAGACTCGGCCTTGGACGGTGCGTGTCGAAGGTGAAGTGCATAAACCCAGAACTTTCGCGATCGAGGAGATCCTCAAGATGGCACCGCTTGAGGAGCGGATTTACCGATTCCGTTGTGTCGAGACGTGGTCCATGGTCGTCCCCTGGGTGGGGTTCCCTCTTAGCACGCTCTTGAAGGCGGCTGACCCGACGGGGAATGCTAAGTTTGTCGAATTTGTCACGCTGAATGATTCTGAGCAGATGCCTGGCTTGAAACGAGATGTTCTCGACTGGCCATACCGGGAGGGATTGAGGCTGGATGAGGCCATGAATCCTCTCACTTTGGTGACAGTGGGGCTCTATGGACAGGTCTTACCCAATCAGAACGGTGCCCCCATCAGGATCATCGTACCCTGGAAGTATGGCTTTAAAAGCGCCAAATCCATTGTCTCGATTCGAATTTCCGAGCGAATGCCCACGACCAGCTGGATGAAGGCGGGCCCCAACGAATATGGTTTCTATGCCAACGTCAATCCCGAAGTGGATCATCCCCGCTGGAGCCAGGCAAGGGAGAGAAAACTTGGGGATTTTCTGAAACGCCCCACCCTGCCATTCAATGGATATGGCGACTATGTCGCATCCCTTTATCAGGGCATGGATCTAACACGTAATTTCTAGACAGACGACGACAGGGGCTTTGGAATCAGTCAGCCACAGTCCACTTGGAGTTAAACCGTTTCCCAAGTTCCCTGCGACGAATGATCTTGCAGATTTCCTGTTGAAACAATCTCCGCTGGCTCTCAGTATCCCGATTGAGACACGCCAGATACATTTGTTTGACCAGTTCACCTTGTTTCATAACCACCCCCTGAATCCGATGGCCCATAGGTTCAGTCCACAGACCACGCAAGAACCACTAAACCGTTTATACCATTATAACGGTTATGACCCTTTAAGTCCACGGGAGTTCCTACGCAGAACCCCCTATTTTTCATTTACTTGAAGCGCGAGGGGCATTAAAAGATGGTGACCATCGTCGGATGATTGCTCCTGTATGTCGCCTAGGCGAACTCGTTGACTATCCACCGGTTTGGGAACCGCCGAAAGTGCCGCTTTGACAACCCGCATCCGACGATCAGCCAATTCTTTCAGTTCATTGGCACCAATGGGGGCTTGATCAGCCAGATTTTGAGCCAGCAACTCATAAAAATCAGGCGTTTTACTCCCCTTTCCCATCAGCGTTCCGACTAGGCCAATCCGGTCTACAGGATGGCCTTTATCAGCAACATAACGCGTCAAGGCGACTTCAAGCAGTCGGTATTCCTGAGCCAAAGCCTCCAGCACTCGCTGTGTGGCGGCCTCAGTCGGATTAACAGGATCAGGATCTTCCCCGGGTTTTAACGCTTCACCCAAACGAGAAGCAACCCGCTGCCTCAGCCAGAAGTGGCGCAATGCAACCTTATCCTTTTCTGGATCAAAACTGCCATTCAGGATTAATTGAAGTTGGGGCTTTAAGTGGAGCGCATCCGACAATCGCACAATTTTTTCCTTTTCAGGCGGCGTCAACACATCACTTCCAAGATCGAATGCAATTGCATTGAGTTCCTCACCGCCACTCAGCCCCAGAGCCCCGGTGATTGCAGTAAATGGCGATAAAACAGCCTTTTTGATGAGGTTTCCAAACGCATTCAGAAACACCACACCATAATCAAAATCAGGGGCATCCGTCTTTCCTTCGATGGGCAGTGACATATCGATATTGCCCTCTGCATCCGACAAGAGGGCCACAGCAAGATCCAGCGGCAGTGAAACAGCCTTTGGACTCTCGACCTTGTCACCTAATCGAAGTTGCTTGAGATAAATCCGGTTATCGCTCTTGAGTTGCTGTTCTTCCAGTCGGTAATGTGCGTTGAGATCCAGCTTGCCGTTTTCAATGCGCCGACCTGCAAAGGTTGCGCTATAGGGTGTGAGCGATGCCAGAACCACATTTTCAAAATGAAGATCGACATCCAGCAATGATTTGGGATCAAGCGGTCTGAGTTGGCCATGAATCGAAGCTTCGCCATAGGGTGCAATTCGTCCATTAAGTTCCAATAACGACTTCCCATTCGGATCCAGGGTCCAGCCCGTAATCGCACCCTTGAGGTCAACAATCTGGGTTGAAAAGGGCAGGATGAGTGTTTCGTCCGTGTAATCAAGCTTGCCACCTTCGACCCGGATCCTCCGAATATGAATGTCGGGGTCTGGCGTTGTCGGTGCATTGGATCCGGGTCGGCGCGGGGACGGAACACGATCAATGGGCTTTGCCACCCGCAACTCTGAAAGATTAGAGCTTTTATCTGCGTGAATCGCGATGACCCCATCGGGATCCTGAAGCCGAATCTCATTGGCCGAAAACTCAAAGGGATTTAGACGACCCTTGATACCGTCCACCGTCAGGGATTGCCATCCCAAAAGCTTACGATCATTCGGTGCCTGGGTGAGCCGAAGGTTATCAAGGCCTATGAGACCGGAGTAGTCACCCGTCGGAACGCCACTTTCGATGCGCAGCGCCACTTTCAGCTGACTTGATAGATAGCCCTCGACAGTATCGAAACGATACGACTCGGCAAGCAACGATTTAAAGGGGGCCAAACCGACTTGATCCAGGCGAACTTCACCCGTGAAGGCCATCTCACTCGGCTGGAGTTGGCCGTTGAGACCAACCTTTCCTCCCGATGACACCTCTGATGAAAGCACCATAGGTGTTTCTCCAGGGCGTTGCGTGTCGATTGACCCCAGCGAAAGACGCGTGTGTTTGAACTCGAAGGGATCAGAGTTCAGGCCAGAAACCCGAACGACCCCCACAGAAAGATCCGAAACCTGTGTTTGATTAATCCCAATCGTCCAAGGCGTTGACGTCGTGTCGCCCACCGCACGCGTTGGGCTACTCGAACTCGTTTGAGGTACCAGAGCGTCCAACGGCAAGACTGCGTCCTGACCCAGCCCAAAGAGGATGACGGATGCATCGAGGTTCAGTGAATTTGCAACCAGGCGTCTGGCCCCCAAATCGACCACTATCGCCTCCCCTTCAAGGGAGCCCACTCGGATATCGGGCTGGTGCAGGGAGGGAGCCATGGGGTTCTGGATCAAATGCAAGTCGCTGAGCTTGACCTGATCGAGTCCAATCCGCCAGGGGCTATCCGGTGTCTTCGACACGGTGGCCTCGGTGAGGGATTGGCTGCTTGAACGGGACTGCGGCGGAAACAGTGCACGCCATCCAGGTTGTCCCTGCCCATCCTTCACACCAATCAAACCCAGGGACTTCAGCTCAAATCCATGGAGATCCAATCGATGCTGCGACAGATCCAGTTGTGCATCGTCGACAACCATTTGCTGAAGGGTAAGCAAAGGGAGATCAACTTGAGGACGGGATAGACGGAGATCCCGAAGCATCAAATGGGCATGCGCCATTTGAAATTGGGGCTCAGGCAGCTGCATGAATCTGAAATCAGAGGAAAAATCCAACAAGCCCTCGAACGTCGGTAAATCCATGGAGGGCGGCAATTGCGTCTGAAGTTCAGAAAGATTCAAGCCGCGGGCTTCGGCCGAAAAATGACTGTCAGACCCATCAGCCAGGAAACCCCCCTCAGCATGCACGGTTGCCCCAGGGTCCATCTGAAAGTAGAGGTTGAAAGAGCCCTCGGAGGCATCTAAGGTTTGGAGATTTACGACGTCCAGCGCCACAGCATGCAGGTTGACGGGTTGCCCATTTTCGAAGGGAGCGAACCGGATCTTTCCATCCTCTACTTGGAAATTTGCCACGATCATCCTAAGGGGGGATGAATCTTCATCCGAGGCAGTCGCTGGCTGCCGTGATCGAAACCCCTCAAGTAGTTGATCCAGGTTCGAGGCGTGATCCCCATGGGCATGAATGTCGATGTTCGGGTCTGACACCGTGATGGCATCCATCGCCAACGCGCGATGGCGGAGCGAGCGGAGCAATCCAAAGTCAAAATCGAATTGTTTGACATCGAGAAGAGCATCTTCGGATGAAGCGCCAAGGACGACGCCTTCCAGTCGGAGTTTGAGTTCAAAAGGATTCCAGTGGATGCCTGTCACTGAAAGACTGGCGCCCGTTTGGGTCGTGATCGCTGGGAGAACCCTTTGGCGAATAAGGAGAGGAACAAGGGGTGTGGTGACCACTCCGTAAAGGACAAGGACTAGGAGAATTCGACGGATCGGTGACCGAACAAAGAAGTGCGAAACCCAGCCAAGATGGGTAAGAAAGGATTTCATTTCAGTCCACATTGACCCATTCAAAGGAAAACCCTAGTTGAAGTCCTGTTTTGCATCCTGTCAAGGAAGACAGGGGCGGCATGCGTTGGATTCCAAAGAAGGCGCTGTTATGCCTAAGACCCCAATCCATTATTCCGCCTTGTCGGATACTTCACTGTCGATGAAGGAGTTCCACGCATGATAAAGAATGGACAGAATGCAGGGCCCGAGAAAAATTCCTGCAAGACCGAAACTTAAAATGCCTCCGATGACGCCCAGAATCATCAAAAGTATGGGGCTGTGCATCAACTTGCCGATAACCCAAGGCCGAAGGAGATTATCCGCAGGATGCACAATGAGAAGCCCCCAAAGCACCAGACCCACGGCTTGTGGAAGTTGATTCTCAGAGATGAAGGCAAAGACCAGAGGGCCCCAGACCAAAGAGGCTCCAAGGACCGGAACCAGTGAAGCAATGACCGACAGCAAGCCCAGTAGCAAAGGGGTTTTGACACCAAAAATCAGGTAACCGCAGGTCGCAATGAATCCCTGGAGCAACGCCCCCCCCATGATGCCTAGACTGACTGCATAGACGGTGGCATGAATGATCCCGAAATAAACCGGGACATCAACAATACCCATACGCATCAATCCACGCTGAAGACGATCCGTGATGCAATGCCCATCTCGGATGAAAAAATAGAGGGCAACAACCATCGTGAAGAGTTGTAGCATCTGATCTGAAAGCCCGATCACCAGATGTTTGAGCGAGCGACCCATGATCGGGATCAGATTCTTGATCACACCCATCAGTTCATGGGCTTCTCTGGGGAAGGCTTGCAACACATCAACCAGCATTGGGCCAAGAAGCGGTATGCGGTTGACGATTGCCTTAAGCGCCCCGTACTGCTGCGAAAAATCGATGGAAAGCCATTGATAGGCGAGCGACGCTTCATCCTGTAGCGTAAGCATAAGCCAGCCGACCGGCCCGACCAGAACGAAAATCCAACCCAGGATCATGGGGATGGGGATAAGCTGGGGATGGCGCGGAAATCGAGCGCTGAGCCCATGATGGATCGGCTTGCTCAATATAGCGAGGACACCAGCCCAAATCAGGGCCACTCGAAATGGCCAGAGGACCACAGCCCCCATGGCGATCAAGACAAATCCGAGGCTGAGGCGCCCGGCGCTGATCCCGCCAAACCTAATCAAACGACTCATACCCGGGCCTGCTTTCCGATGAAGAGAACTTCCAGTGTAGACATAGCGACAGTGGCCACGCAATTCGATGCGTCGCTAGAGGGTCTTTCAGAGCAGCAAGCACAGCAGTTGGTCAAATCGATCGGGAAAAATGCTTTACCCCAGACGCAAACCCGCAGATTCTGGAACATCCTTCTTCCCGTCATTAAGGAACCCATGCTAGCCCTCCTCCTGGGATGTGGCACGATCTACTACGTTCTGGGGGAACCCCAAGAGGCCTTGGTTCTGTTGGCTTTTGTGGTGATCGTCATCCTGATTACGCTTTATCAGGAGGTTAAAAGCGAGAGAGCGCTGGAGGCACTGCGCGATCTTTCGAGCCCTAAAGCCTGGGTCATCAGGGACGGCATGAAACTGCAGATCCAAAGCCAGGATTTGGTTCCAGGCGATCTGATGATGATCGCTGAAGGCGATCGGATTTGTGCCGATGGTACCGTCCTTCAAGGATCGCATCTTGCAGTCGATGAGTCCTTACTGACCGGTGAGTCCGTTCCCGTTCGCAAGAGGGCATGGCAACTCGACGCCCTATCACGGACTCCTGGGGGGGATGATCAACCGGAGGTTTACTCTGGAACGCTGGTGGTCTCCGGGCATGGACTGGTGCGCGTCACCGGAACCGGAATCTCGACGGCATTGGGGAAAATCGGGGCGAGCCTCAACGCGATCCAGGAGTCGCAAACCGCACTCCAAAAGGAGACGGGCTGGTGGGTAGGCCGACTGACCTTCTTTGGTCTCGGTCTTTGTCTCGTGGTGACGATCAGCCTCGGTTTGATGCACCAGGATTGGCTTGGGGGCATTCTCTCCGGTTTGACCTTGGCTATGGCCGTGTTACCGGAGGAGTTTCCCCTTGTGCTGACAATTTTTTTGGCCATGGGGGCATTCAGGCTTGCACGGGTCAAGGTGCTGACCCGACGCAACCAAACGATTGAAACGCTCGGTTCAGCGACGGTCATCTGTACCGACAAGACCGGAACACTGACCGAAAACCGGATGCAGCTTCGCAGTTTGTGCATCAATGGCCAGTTTGCAGACTGCCTTGTTCGTGATCAGCCGATCCCCGAAACCCACCACCGGCTAATAGAGACCGCATTATTGGCCAGTCAGAGGGATCCCTTTGATCCCATGGAGCGCGAGCTATTTGCGGTCGGTAGAACGCATGCAGCAGATCATGTCCATGACGCCTGGCGACTTGAAAAGCAGTATCCGCTGACCCGTGAATTGCTTGCGATGTCCTGTGTCTGGACCGCGGAGGCCGATAGTCAGGAATTCATTGTTGCGACCAAAGGCGCTCCCGAAGCCGTCATGGATCTTTGTCACCTGGGAAGCGGAGAAGCCGCTGCCATTCGCCGCGACATCAACCGAATGGCCGAAAAAGGGCTGCGTGTGCTTGGGGTTGCGCGGACCCATGCGCAAACACTTCCAATCATTCAGCACGACTTTCCATTTGAATTTGCGGGCCTGATCGGGTTCATGGATCCGATTCGGGAACAGGTACCCGCTGCGATCCGGCTGTGCCAATCTGCAGGAATCCGCATCGTGATGATGACGGGCGACTATCCGATCACCGCCCAGCAGATCGGCCAAGACATTGGATTGTCCCAAGGGCGGATTGTCACGGGCGATGAACTGGAACAGATGTCGGAGCAAGCCCTCCGATTGGCCCTTCCTTCAATCAGTATCTTCGCCCGCGTGGTGCCAGAACAAAAGCTCAAAATCATCCAAAGTCTCCAGGCGTGTGGCGAAATCGTCGCCATGACCGGCGATGGGGTCAACGATGCGCCGGCCCTCAAGGCCGCTAATATCGGGATTGCAATGGGTCTTCGTGGCACGGATGTGGCCCGCGAAGCATCGGACCTCGTCCTACTGAATGATGCCTTTGATGCCATAGTCGAAGGCATTCGGATGGGCCGCAGGATTTTTGATAATCTTCGAAAGGCGATGGCCTACATCATTGCGGTCCACCTGCCTATCGCCGGAATCAGTCTGCTCCCCCTCCTGTTGGAATCGGCGACCCACCATGTCTGGCCCAGTGTCTTGATGCCCATTCATATCGTATTTCTCGAATTAATCATTGATCCGGCATGCACCATCGTGTTCGAAGTGGAGCCTGATGAGAAGGGCATCATGAACCGCGCACCCCGCCCCGCTGGCGCAGGCATTTTTTCTGCAAAAGTCCTGAGACTATCCATCACGCAAGGACTGCTAGGGCTGGTGAGCAGCGCGACGGTCTATTGCTACGCCGTCCTGAGTGGTCTTGAAGAGGATGCCGTCAGGAGCGTGACATTTGCCAACCTGGTCTTCGTTAATCTGGCGCTGTTATGGGTCAACCGTTCCTGGAATGCCAGCTTTATCGATTCACTGAGGGTCAGAAATTCGGCCTTGTGGTGGGTCATGGGAGGAACCTTGAGCACGTTGACTGTCGCCTTAATGATGCCCAAAGCCCAGACCCTTTTTCATTTTCAGCCGGCTTCCAACGAGAGCTTCGTTCTGGCCTTTGTGGCCTCTGCCCTCTCCGTCGCTTGGTTTGAAGTCTACAAGGCGATCGGCCGTTATCGACAGCGTAACCCCGTGCGGCCGCATAAGGCTTCACCGCTGAAGTTCCATTCGCAAAGAGCAGGCATGAGAAAAAAGAATCGCAAACGGCGCCATCGACGTTGAATCATCTATGGAACTACCGAATTCTGATGGCGAAAATATCCACAGCGGGGTATGATATGTCGTTCTCCAAAAGGAGGGATCCTTTTCGCGAGAGTTAGTCACAGCTTCTCCCTCCCCGCGCGATCACAACCATCAGCTACTGGCTGAGAACGCCAAGGGTACCCCAGATTTTTCGTCGAACTGGTGGTACTGGAATCGCTGATATCAGCAATCAATCGTCTTCCCTCGTGTTCTGACGAACCACGATTGGCGTGGGTCACGTATCTTGCGTTGAGTCTTTTCAGAGGCTCCGCTCGATATGGCATCACACACTCATTTACGGTCTGAACGGCAAAGACCCGTCCATGGCCAAGCTACCCGTGAGGTCCCTCTAAAATGATCAGGCTACGTGTTGGGAATCTGCCCAGCGACATGAACGAAAAAGAATTCAATGAACTGTTCGCGGAATTTGGCCGCGTGTTCAATTATGAGCTCACCCGTGACATCTTCACCGGCCGTTGCCGTGGTTTTGGATTTGTCGACATGGAAGGTCACGAAGCCCGGGCAGCAATTGCCGGACTGAATGGCAAGACTGTGAAGGGAAATAGCCTCCGGGTTGGCGAAGAACGCGCCCGCAGTGGCCGCGGCGGCCGGCGATAAGGCTGCGTCGATCCGTCCCGAGCCACCCGGCAAATCCCGAATCATCTATTTAGGTAAAAATATGGCCAAGAATTTATACGTTAGTAACTTAAGCTATGGCGTTGATACGCAACAACTCCAGGAGATCTTCGAAGCTTACGGCGAAATCCAGTCGGCCAAGGTCATCATGGATCGAGATACGGGTCGTTCCAGAGGTTTTGGCTTTGTCGAAATGACCTCTGATGCAGACGCCAACTCAGCCATCTCCGCACTCAACGGCAAAGAAGTCGATGGACGCGCGATGATTGTGAACGAGGCTCGCCCTCGCGAAGAAGGTGGTTCCAACGCGTTTGGTGCCGGTCGACCCCGCCCAGGTGCGAATCGTCGCTATTGATCGTCCTTTAGAACCTTCAGGGACAACAAAAAGGCCGCATTAGCGGCCTTTTTGATGCGTGCCATTTTCCCCTGGGCCGATCAATGACAGTGGTCGTCCCAGAGCATGGATGAATCCGCGTTAGAACCAGTCATTGTGGAAGAACTGGCCTTCCGGCTTATCCAGACGCTCAAAGGTATGGGCACCAAAGAAGTCGCGCTGGGCCTGAAGGAGATTCTGAGGCAGTCGTGCCGTCCGGTAGCTGTCGTAGTAAGACAGCGCAGAGGAGAATGCAGGGGTAGCCACCCCGTACTCAACCGCCACCTGAGCCACCTTCCGCCAGTTCGCCTGCGTATTCACGATGATGTCCCTGAAGTAGGGATCAAGAATCAGGTTCTTGAGCGCTGGATTCTTTCGATAGGCATCCGTGATGCGATTCAGGAAACGGGCGCGAATGATGCAGCCGCCACGCCAGATGGAAGAAATGTCTCCAAAGTTGAGTTTCCAGCCGTAGAGCTCAGATGCCGCGCCCAACTGAACGAAGCCTTGCGCATAACTGATGATCTTGCTGGCATAAAGTGCATCCCGAACCGCCGTAATCAGTGCCTCCCGATCACCGGTATACGCTCCCGGATTAGGCCCCGGCAAGACTTTTGAGGCCTCCAGACGCTCGGTTCTGAGGGAACTGAGGATACGACCCTCAACTGCACTGGCAATCACGGAAAGGGGGACGCCCATTTCTGTCGCATGCCCCACAGTCCATTTCCCGGTGCCCTTCTGTCCGGCCTTGTCGACGATCACATCCACCAGAGGCTGACCGGTTTCCGGATCCTTGTGCGTGAAGATTTTGGCCGTGATATCGATCAGGAAGGAATCCAGATCGCCTTGATTCCAATCATTGAAGATTTTTGCAAACTCTTCCGCACTCGGATTGAGTACCGACTTCAGGATCGCATAGGCCTCGCAGATCAACTGCATGTCGCCGTATTCAATGCCGTTATGGACCATCTTCACATAGTGGCCGGCCCCATCGGTGCCCATGTGGCGACAGCAGGGCTCCCCTTCCGCGACCGCAGCAATCTTGGTGTAAATCGGCGAAATGGCCTTCCAGCCCTCGGCGGAACCACCCGGCATGATGGAGGGTCCCTTCAATGCGCCCTCCTCGCCTCCCGAGACACCGACGCCGAAAAAGTGAATGCCGATCTCCTTCAGCCTTTTTTCTCGGCGCTGCGTATCCGTCCAAAGCGAATTGCCGCCATCAATGATGATGTCACCGGGCTCCAGCAGCGGAATCAGCTGGTCAATCACGGCATCCACAGGCCCGCCCGCCTTGACCATGATCTGCATCTTCCTGGGCTTGGCCAAGGCCCCCACGAAGGATTCAAGGGTTTTGCAGGGCGTAATGCGTTTGCCTTTGGCACGGCCCTCGGCAAATTTATCGGTGACTTCCGTCGTTCGGTTGTAGACGGCAACATGAAACCCCTTGGACTCCATGTTGAGAACCAGATTCTCGCCCATGACGGCGAGACCAATCAGACCAATATCGCAACCGCTCATATGTACCTCGGACTCTGTTGTCTTGGGGGGTGGGTATCCTAGGGATGGCCCACCCGTGTGTTGTTGCGCCTCGAAAACGTGCCTCATGGGAGGCCCGCCCCGATGCGGGGCTCAGTGCTTTGGCTTACGACTCACATAGGCGTTGATCAAGCCGTTGGTTGAGACGTCGTGGTGATTGACGGGTACCTGGGCTTCGATTTCCTTTTGAACCTTGCTCGCAAGCTGTTTCCCGAGTTCAACCCCCATCTGATCGAATGAGTTTATGTGCCAGACAACCCCTTGAACAAAGATCTTGTGTTCGTAGAGAGCAATGAGACTGCCAAGCGTTTCTGGCGTCAGCTTTTGATAGAGGAAGGAGTTGGACGGGCGATTTCCGCTGAATGACTTTGCCGCGGCCAGATCCTTGAGCGCCTCCCCTTCCAGCGTGCAACCGGAAGCCAGAAGTTCCGCCTTTGCTGCCTCGGGGGTTTTGCCGACCATCAAGGCTTCCGTTTGCGCAATGAAATTGGATATCAAGAGGTCATGATGCGCCTGATTGCCATTGTGGCTTTCAACCGCCGCAAGAAAGTCCGAAGGAATCAGGGTCGTTCCCTGATGCATCAATTGATAGAAGGCATGTTGCCCATTGGTCCCGGGTTGACCGAAGATGATAGGGCCCGTGCTGTAGTCGACGGGGTCACCGTCCAAATCGATACTTTTCCCGTTACTCTCCATGTCGCCTTGCTGCAGATAGGCGGTCAGATATTCGAGGTACTGATCGTAAGGGAGAATCGCGTAGGCTTCGGCAGAGAAAAAGTTGTCGTACCAAATACCGAGGAGCCCCATGATGACGGGGATGTTTTGATCCAAGGGCGCAGTACGGAAATGCTGATCCGCCTTGTGGGCCCCCATCAGCAAGCTTTCAAAACGATCCATGCCGACAGCGATCGCAATAGGCAGGCCAATCGAAGACCAGATCGAATATCGACCACCGACCCAGTCCCAGAATTCGAACATATTAGCCGTATCAATGCCAAACGCCTGAACCTTCTCGGCATTGGTCGAGATTGCAGCGAAATGCTTAGCAATCGCCTTGGGATCCTTGAACTCATCCAACAACCAGGCCTTGGCCGTGTTGGCATTCGTCATGGTCTCAAGCGTCGTAAACGTTTTGGAGGCCACAAGGAACAGGGTTGTCTCGGGGTCCAATCCCTTCAGATTTTCAACAATGTCCGCTTCATCGACATTGGAAACAAAGTGAACCGAGAGGCCCGGCTGGTGGTAAGGCGTCAACGCTTTGACGACCATTCGAGGGCCCAGATCGGAGCCGCCAATGCCGATATTCACGACATCGGTGATGGCCTTTCCAGTCCAGCCCTTCCAGGCACCCGAACGCACCTTCTCTGAAAAAGAGCGCATGCTCTCGAGGACCCGATTGACATCGGGCATGACGTCCTTGCCATCGAGAAGCACCGGATGGTTCGAGCGGTTTCGAAGCGCCGTATGGAGCACCGCCCGGTTTTCGGTGAGGTTGATCCTGCGGCCTTCAAACATGGCCTCACGCTTTTCAGCGACCTTGGCCGATTCGGCAAGGGTCAGGAGTAGGCCCAGGGTTTCATCGGTGACGCGATTCTTGGAATAATCGAAGAGAATATCGCCAAATTGAATGGAGTAACGCTGGAAACGCGTGGGATCGTCGCGGAACAGGTCACGCATGTGAAGCTGCTCCACCACTTTCTGGTGTGATTTGAGCGAATTCCAAACGGGAAGATCATCAGGCTGGGTCATGCGTTCTCTCACTCATCAAGGTTGACCTGTCTCCTTGGGAGACGGGTAAAAAAACGGAAAGTGGAAGGTCTCCGTTTTGGCGTTTTATAGCGTTATAGCCCTCAGGCTTGAATAACTCTTTGGATCAATATCGCGTTCACGGCGATATCCTCCCTACGCTGTCTGGACAAGTGCGACAAACCCACCTGAAATGGCGTCATACAGGCTAGGGCGCATCCCTCAACGGTCACGGCTCGAGAAAAAATGGACCGCTTTTTAGTTGCCGAAGATACTAGTCCTAATTCTTAAAGATACACAACAATATTTCCAAATAACCCCTTTATTCTAAGGGTTAATAACCCAGATCTCAAAAGAGCTTCAGCGGACCTGTGGGCCTCTAGGCCAGACGTCAAAGGGTCGCCATATCGATCACAAACCGGTAGCGCACGTCACTCCTGAGCATGCGTTCATAGGCCTCATTGATGGCCGACATGGAGATCAACTCAATGTCCGAAAGCACCTCATGTTGCGCACAGAAATCAAGCATCTCCTGCGTTTCAGCAATGCCACCAATCAAGGAACCTGCGATGGATCGGCGCTTGAAAATCAGCGTAAACGGCTGAACCGCCGGGTGCGCTTGCTCCGGCGCCCCGACGAGTACGAGTTGACCATTTTTCGTCAGGAGATTGAGATACAGTTCAAGATCATGACTGACCGCAACGGTATCCACAATGAGATCCAATCGTCCGGCCCAATGTGCCATGGCGTCGAAATCCGTCGAGACGCAGACATGATCCGCCCCGAGCCTCAGACCGTCTTCAATCTTGCTCTTTGATGTCGTAAAGAGCGTCACTTCGGAACCCATGGCTTTCGCCAGTTTGACGCCCATGTGGCCCAATCCCCCGAGACCCACGATGCCCACTTTTTTTGATGGCCCGGCACCAAAATGTTTGAGCGGGGAGTAAAGCGTGATTCCCGCACAGAGCAACGGCGCCACACGGGGGAGATCGGATTCAGGATGGTTCACCTTGAGGACAAAGGCGCGTTTGACCACGATGGATTCGGAGTAACCGCCGAACGTGTTTTCACCCCCGTAAATGGGACCGTTGTAGGTGCCGGTAAAACCCGCTTCACAATATTGTTCTTCACCCTCCATGCAGGATGAACAATGGCCACAGCTATCGACTATGCAGCCGACGGCAGCAAAATCACCCAAACGCAGGTCCTGCACTTCCGATCCCACGGCAGAGACGCATCCGACGATTTCATGCCCCGGTACACACGGATATTGGGTGCCATGCCATTCATTGCGGGCGGTATGCAGATCCGAGTGACAGACCCCGCAGAAGAGAATCTGAATTTGAACATCATCCGGATTCAACCCCCGCCTTGGGATGGTCAATGGCGACAGTTGCGACTCGGGGGACACGGCGCCATAGGCTTTGTAGCGCATCTGGAACTCCTTGAAAGACTCGTGTGAAAATTTCGTGAGATTAAACCACGCGTTTTTGATAAGGAAATCGATAAAATATGGGGATGCAGGGAACCCTTTGCTTGATTCTATCCCCGAGCCCCCAACCGAATGAGCGCATCCCCGACCCGAATTGAGCTCCTCTCCCCGGCCAAGACACCTGAAATCGGTATCGCCGCGATTAACCATGGCGCCGATGCGGTCTACATTGGGGGACCTTCCTTTGGTGCGCGGCACAACGCAGGAAATTCGATCAGTGACATTGCGCGCCTTGTCAGCCATGCACACCGGTTCAACGCTCGAATCTTTCTGACCCTGAACACGATTCTTCGGGATGATGAACTCCCAAAGGCAAAGGCCCTGATTCAATCGGCCTATGATTGTGGCGTAGATGCCCTGATTATTCAGGATATGGGCCTGTTGATGCTGGATCTACCCCCAATCCAGCTCCATGCCAGCACCCAATGTGACATTCGAACGCCTGAAAAAGCCCGGTTTCTCCAGGATGCCGGGTTCTCTCAAGTCGTCGCCGCTCGCGAACTTTCATTGAAGGATCTCACGGCCATGGCGTCCGTTCTGGACACCGCGATTCTGGAATACTTCATACATGGCGCGCTTTGTGTGGCCTACAGCGGGCAGTGTTATATCAGTCACGCCCAGACCGGCAGAAGCGCCAATCGGGGCGATTGCTCGCAGGCGTGCCGCCTCCCCTATGAGGTTCTGGACGACCAGGGCCGTGTCATTGCCCATCAAAAACATGTGCTTTCGGTCAAGGACAATGATCAAAGTGCCAACCTTGCCGCACTCATCGAAGCCGGTGTCCGAAGTTTCAAGATTGAGGGCCGATACAAGGATTTGGCTTACGTTAAAAACACCACCGCGCATTATCGGCAGCTTCTGGATGCGATCCTTGAGGATCAGCCGACCTTGAAACGCGTCTCCAGTGGCACCACCGTGTTCCATTTCAAACCGGAACCGGAGCGCAGTTTCAATCGCGGGTCCACCGACTACTTCGTCAACGGGCGACAGCAAGATATTGGGGCCTTCGACACCCCAAAGCCCCAAGGGCTTCCTCTCGGTTGGGTCATTCGAACGGGACAAGATCACCTGGATATCAGCCTGCATGATGGCGTCAGCGATCTCAACAATGGCGATACCCTGACGTATTTCGATCTTCAGAAAGAACTGAAGGGATTCAGGATCAATACGGCAGAACCCATGGGTATCGGTCAATTCAGGGTCTATCCCAATGAGCCCATCAGCCAATTCAAGGATCTTCGTAAGGACGTCGAAATGTTTCGAAGTCGCGACATGGCTTGGGAACGTCTGATGGAAAGTGATCGGACGTCTGAGCGGTTGTTGTCGATCGATGTAAAACTGGCTGAAACGCCTTCTGGGCTGATTTTAGAGATCATCGACGAAGATCAGCACGTCGTCACCCTTCGACGCGATCAGGCATGGCAACCGGCAAGAGATCTTGAGCAACAGACCCAAGCAATCCATGACGCACTGGGAAAATTGGGGGGTACGCGCTACAAGGCGCGTCAGATTCGCATTGAACCCCTCGATCTTTCAACGATCGGATTTTGGCCTGCATCCCTCCTGAATGGACTCCGTCGCGATGCCATTGAAGCCCTGGATCAGCAGCGAGAAGCCCAATTCAAGCGTCTGGAACGCCATCCGGAATCCATGCCGCCACCGATCTACCCTGAAGACACCCTGAGCTATCTGGCCAATGTCTACAACCAGCCAGCGCAACAGTTCTACCTGAAACATGGGGTCAAAGTCGTCGAGGCGGCGTATGAAAGTCATGAGGAGACCGGTGAAGTCAGCCTGATGATCACCAAGCACTGCATCCGTTTCTCACTCTCCCTGTGCCCTAAACAGACCAAGGGCGTCCTGGGTGTCCAGGGAACCGTGAAAGCCGAGCCCTTGCAGTTGATCAATGGCAATGAAAAACTGACGCTTCGCTTCGACTGCAAGGCCTGCGAGATGCATGTCGTTGGGAAGATCAAACGGCACATTCTTAAAGACGCGGTTGCGCAACCGATCACGTTCTACCGAACCCGGCCCAAGTCCGGAGCGCCCCGTCCATGATGTCAGCCTTGCATCTGAAAATCGCTCTGTTGATCCTCTTGTTGGTCAATGCCCTGGTGTTCATGCTCCGCGGCGAACTGAACGACAGCTTCGATTCATTGGCCTGGATCGTCCTGATGGTCCTCTATGAAATCGAAACCGGTCGAATTCAACGACTTCAATCTGGCTGGCTTCAACTGCCCTGGATTCGAAATCTTGCCGTACTCGTCGTGGTATTCGCCGAATTGTCTTACTTCTTCGAGGGCGCCTGGCTGGATGGGGTATATTCCTTCCTTTGGCTGCTGGTGGTCGCTCTTTTCGAGTTCGAAAGTCGATATCCTGATGCCGTGAGTGCCCACCCTCAAGGCTTTCGGGCCGCTGGCGCGGGTCTGGTTTTGGGCATGATCGGCGTGATTGGCGCCTGGATTTCTGAACACGCCTATTTCAATGCCTACGATGGGCTGATCTGGTCTCTGGCGTTTCTGATCATCGATCTTGACCTCATGGCCTCTGCCCTGGATCCAGCGGACCAACGTCGCCATCATTCCTGACCTCATCTTCCCCACATTCCCTGTGATTCAACCGACGCGCTCACTCATGGAAAATTCCCTTCGCCACGTCGCCCCCATCGGGCGTTTGTTGTCCCTCCTCCTGGCGAGCCTTGTCTTTATCGGGGCAAGTCATGCGGCTTCCAAACGAATTGACGTCATTAGTACCCGGGTTGTGAGACCCGCCGGCGTTGCCGTGACGCCAGAGGGCAATGTCTGGATTTCAAACCAAGGTGACTGCTATCAGTTAGGTCTTTCAGGTTGCACCACCAATGCCTCCGTCATTTTAGTCACCCCCCAAGGGACCAAAACCTATACCGGATTTGCCTCACCTGCAGGGATTGCGGTGGATTCCAATGGCAATGCTTGGGTGGCCGATCTCGGCGGCAATAATGTTCAGCACATCAATGTCGCGGGCGGTGGCGTTGACCGCGTCCTGAGCGACCCCAATCTTCAACTGATCAATGGACCGACCTCTGTTGCTGTCGATAGTCAGGACAATGTTCTGATTGCCAATCGCGCAACGCAGGTGATCAGCAAGTACTCCAAAACGGGGCAGTTCATTAGCTATCTCCAGATCAGTTCCAATCTGTTTTCTCTGGCCATTGGACCCGATGACCGGCTGTGGATCGCCAATACGCAGGGTAATGCCATTTACTGCCCGTCTCTAGGGCTCAGTTTCAAGCTTCCACAGAATACGGCGCCCCATGCGCTGGCCATCGATCGAGACGGTAACCCTTGGGTCGCGAACTACAACACCTCTTCCGTTGTTCAATTCAACGCTAAAGGCCGGCCCTTGCGTGTCGTCAAATCCGGCGTTCGTTTTCCGACGGGTGTGGATTTTGATGCCGCCGGCAACCTCTATATCTCCAATTTCAGCCTCAATAACGTCGGCAAGTACCAAATCCGATGATCCAATACCCTTTTTTGATCCACGAATTGATGAATCGCAGGGAACTCAATCGGACTTTATGGAGTCCTACTCAGAGGAAAAGTGAATCTGGATCAATTTCCTTTTCCATCTAGATTTGTAAAATTTCCATAAGAACCGGGGGACTCTCATGCGAGTCCAGATACTGAGACCTGAGGGAGGAACAGCGGAATGAATGGTGCGAAGCGAGTGGCCAAGGCCGGACTGATTTTGAGTGCTCTGCTTGCAATCATGGGGCTCTCAAGCCCTGCCATTGCAGAGTCTGACAAGGAGATCGCGGAAAAGGCTGCCAAGCAGCGGGCGTTGGCGCGTGAGGGCGGCGATATGGATCACTCGCAACACAGCCTGCCGGGTGATAAAGGCAAGTTCAGAGGCGTTTTCTATGGTTATCTGCCCTGCAATGAACTGGACTGCAACGGCATCAAGATGACGCTCTCCCTTAATGCCAAGGATAATTACCTGCTGGTTATCCAGCCGGCCAAGCTGCTGAACCGCGAATCCTTTGAAAAAGGCAAGTACACCTGGGATGAGTCCAATCGAATGGTTATCCTAACGCCTAATAAGGAAGCCCCGATCCGCAAACTGCAGATCAAAGATGATGGTGCGCTTCTTTATGTGAATTCAGACGGTCGCCCCTTCCCCGGTAGCGAAAAACCCTACCTGATGGAACGCAGTGATCTTGCCGGCAACCGCGAGATGCATATTCACTGATCCCGTTGCTCCAAGAAACTCCGATAAAGGCCCCTCATGTGGGCCTTTATGTTTTGGTCTGAAATCAAACCGGAATGCTCAGTACGGCGAGCACGCCACCTTCCGAGTGATTGGTCAGGCTGACCGAACCATAGTGGAGGTCCGCGACATGCTGAACCACATTCAGCCCAATGCCCGTTCCCTTGCGTCCGGTGGATTCCTTGGGCAAGGTGAAATACTTGTCGAAGACCTGATGAACGACGGCGTCCGGGATGCCATTTCCGTGATCCCTGACATGAATGGCTACGATTTTTCCCTGAGCCACAGCGGAAATGACCACACGTCTCCCCCGCGGGGAATGATCGATGGCGTTCTGTAACAAATTGCCCACAGCCAACTCCATGAGCACGGGTTCGCAGCGCACCTGGCAATCCACGTTCCCCTCCAACCGAAGATCGATGTGCTGCTGATCTGCCGAGTGACGATGCCCATTGACGACGGCCTCCAAGACATCCCCGATCCGAATCGGGGTTAATTCAGTCAGGGCGTCCTGACGTTCGATGGCGGCGATGACCAACAATCGTTCGGTCACCTGTGTCATTCGATCACAGCAGGATTTGATTTCAGCAATGAGCTGTCGACGCTCTGAACCCTGATGGCTCCGCCCGAGAAGTTCGGTGTGTATTCGTACCGCCGTGATCGGATTTTTCATCTCATGCGCCAAACAAGCCACCATCTGCTCCATATGACGCTTTTCAGAAATGGCCTCATGCACACGATCCAACAGAATACCCAGACGACCAAATCGAGCTCTTCGAAGATTGGGCCTGAGAATGGGGCTGCCTCCCCGCGCCTGATCCAAACGCCCCAGCCAGATTTCAATCGGGCGGTACAACAAGAGATAGGCTGTAAGCAGCAGAAGGACAGCCAATAGCCCTGTCGCGGCAAAGACTAATAACATGCCCTGTTCGACGGCGATCACCAGGGGCTTTAATAAAACATTACTTTTCGAGGCAACCAGCGCCCCCAAAATGGTTTCACCGCGTCGAATCGGAAGCCCAACGGACATCCGATAGATGCCCTGCCCCTCGTCTTCATCCCTCCGAAGCACAAATCCTTCAAGTGCTGTGGCCACTTCAGGTCGTGAGGACACATCAGCCCCGAGCAACTTTCCGGCCGAATCATAGATGACCTGACCCCTGGGATCCGTGATCAATAGATGCAGCACGAGACGATGTTCCACCTCGACGTCATAGAGTTTTGTATGGCTCAACTCGGAAAAAGGCCGAAATACCTCCGCCAAGGCCTCGGGTTGATCGAGGCCCCTGTCTGCGAGCGTCGCAACAGGACCTGCCAGCGCATGTGTGATCTCATTGAGGTACCCTTCTCTTAAAGAGTAAACCTTCTCTTCAAACGCCTGGATGGAATGCCAGGCAACGACCAGAAGGCCGATCGCTGCGATGAAAATCAGACCATAGAGGAGTTGGAGAGGTCTAGATCGATTTGTCAGCAATGGCATACCCTCCATGCATCCCATCCAGTGGATCATCAATCCACACGGCGAGCGAGCGGGGCTCCCCCTCCACACGAAGATCCCGGTCCAATGCATCCTGATTGCCCCAAACGACCTGATCCAGCAGACCAGACGCCACCTTCTGTTCAATCTGCTGGCAATGAAGGCCGATGCCTTTTTGCATATAGTATCCGTAGGATCGACAAGCGAGTGGACGATAGGGATAGATTCTGCAAGCGCCTTCGTCGGCATCGAGCATCGGGCACATCACCGGCATCGTCGCGCCGGCGAGCGATCCGATGTCTGTCAGGATGCGTTGACGTAGCTCAGCGGAGAGCGTCAGGAGCCCTGCTTTGAGCCGAAGCCATTCGGCACGCGTGATGATCGGTAATTCAGCAAGCCGACGACAACAGCTGTCGCAGCCTCGGCGGCACAACCAATCCGGATGACTGCCACGTATGTTTTCAATCAGCCGTTCAATCCGGCTCTCGATTTCGTCCAGTGATGACACGAAGTGATCTCGGTTCCACCCGGTAACATTAAAAGCGATGGGCTGTGCTATTTTGCCCTGAAGATCCTTTGAACCGAAGCCCTTCATTCAGGCAGCTACCCGCATGAGCATCGCAAGCGCCCTCGAGGTGTTAAACACACTCCCGAAGACCCTTTCCCCCGTTCTTGAAACCCTGAGCCGCTATGCCGCGCTACCCGTCATCGCCGCTATGGTGGGAACGCTGCTGGGTTCCTTCTATCGTTTGGGTCCCAAAGGCTTGAGCCATCTCCAGCATTTGGCTGCGGGCATTATCTTTTCAGTGGTTTCCGTTGAAATTCTGCCCGATGTGATTCATCGACAAAATCCGACCCTGTTGACGATAGGGTTCAGTGCCGGGGTTGCGTTCATGCTGCTGCTGGCGCATTTTTCAGAACATGCCGATGACTTGAAGCCGGGTAAACGGCAACGCATTCCGCTCGCCTTGGTTGCGGGCGTCGGGGTCGATGTCTTTCTGGATGGCTTGATTCTCGCCTTGACGATGCATACCCTGGAGAGCGCCGGTCGGCTCCTCTCGCTGGCTCTTTCGGTGGAACTCCTCTCGGTGGGTCTCACGCTGACTGGGAGCCTGCGTAAATTGAAACGCTCACGCGGCTTCATTTTCCTACTGAACCTCGGCATCTTTTCCATGCTGGCGTTGGGAACGCTGGTGGGTATGGTGGGTCTTCCCTATCTTCCGGACAGCGCGTTGGATCTCGTCCTTTCATTTGGACTCGCCGCACTGCTCTTTCTCGTGACGGAGGAACTCTTGGTCGAATCACATCGAGAAGTCGATACCCACCTTTCCACCATCTTCTTCTTTGCTGGCTTTCTGGTCTTCCTGCTACTCGGCCAGCACCACGGCTGAAGCTATATTTTTGTTCGCCGTGATCTGGCTTGGCACGACACCCTCGCCATCACTCAGAATTGACGGCCTGCATCCAACGCTGCCTGAAGTTTGCTTTCGTCGTCATGGGAGAGGGAGGACTGGAGCACCTTGCCGCCTGTGCCACGAATTTCCTCAAGGACCTTGTCGGTGGTGACTTTTCTGACCAGGATAAAGAGTGCTGAAGTTTCCGGTTTGAAACCTTCCGCTAAATCCTTCATGAATTGATCATTAATCCCGATATCACTGAGGGCACCCGATACGGCACCTGCACTGGCGCCGACCACGGCACCAAGAAGCGGATTCATAAAGATCAAACCAATCAATGCGCCCCAGAAACCGCCGCCGGTAGCGCCCATGGCCGTTAAGGGGAAGGCCTGATTCAGTTTGACCTTCCCGTCCTTGGACTTGATGGCTACAACGGCGTCTTCCAGATCAACGAGGTATTCACGTTGAAGCTTTAAGAGCTGCAATCTGATTTCATCGGCCTTGAAGGGATCGTCATAGCCGATCACGATTAATTCGCTCATGGGAAATCCTCCTTAGAGTGAAACGGGTTGCTAAAACAATGACGCACAGGACGCGCTTTAGCACTTTGAGGAACGAAAATCGTAACAGTTCCGAACCCCGATAATAAGAGAGATCCTGCAGATAACTTTGAACCAAGGCACCGCTAATCCGTCTACAATGGAGTGAGGGATCAAGGTCGCCTCCGGCAAAAGCCTGTTGGTTTCCAGCCTATTTTATTGGGGCTCAAGTCCCTCCGAATGCATCATCCCCCATGAAGTTGATCAAAGGAATTTCCCGCCGTTGGCTGATCGGACTGACTGTCCTGTTGCTTGTGATCCTCGTCGGATTGAACCGCGGCCATGCACCCTCCGAACCTGCGAAAGGCACCCCGGGGAAGTCTGCCCCCATCAGCGTCCGGACAGAATCGATCCGACAGGGTGATTTTGAAATCCATCTCAATGCCCTCGGCACCGTGGCTGCATTCAACACCACGACCGTCAAATCGAGAGTCACCGGAGAACTGCTTCGAATTCATTTCAAGGAGGGCCAATACGTCAAGGCAGGCGATCTTCTGGCCGAAGTGGATCCTCGCATCTATCAAAGTCAGCTCGATCAGGCGCTAGGGAAGATCAGCAGCGATCGCGCACAGCTTCAGTTTGCGGAAGCCGAATTAGCCCGTGACGAGCGACTGATCAAAGAAGGGTACATCGCCCTCTCGCAGCTTCAGACGCAAAGCGCGAACGTCAATCAACTCAAGGGCGCGATTGCGACCGATCAGGGGCAAATCGATGCGGCCCGGGTCGAACTTTCATTTTGTAAGATCACCGCCCCCCTCTCCGGACGTGTAGGCCTCAAACAGGTCGATTTGGGCAACATTCTGAATGTCATGGATCCCGTGGTGGTGATCACCCAAATGCAGCCAATCTCCGTCATTTTCAGCATTCCGCAGGATTACAACAAACGCCTGCAGGACCGCATGACTCAAGTGCCGGATCTCGCCATTGAGGCCTTCGATCGGGATGGACGCAACCTACTCGCTGTAGGCCGCGTGGCGAGCGCGGATAACTTGATCGATATGACTACCGGCACCCTGAAGATCAAAGCGCGTTTCGAGAATCAGGATCTTTCGCTCTACCCCAATCAGTTCGTCAATATTCGCTTGTTGCTCGATGTGCTTCCGGATCGGCTCATCGCTCCACGAAAGGCCGTGCAGCAGGACCCCAAGGGCTACCACGTCTTTGGTCTCAATTCGGACAACACAGTCCGGACCCTGCCGGTGGTCCTGGGCGCATCGGAAGATGACAGGGTGGTGATCGAATCGGGTCTTGAGGCGGGACAAACCGTGGTGACCGAAGGCTTGGACAAACTGAGGGATGGAATCAAGGTCATCCCGATCGAGCCCGGTCCTCAAGCGGATTCAAAGCCCGCCAGCGCATCGCCCTGAGGCGAATGAAGGTTTCAACGCCCTTTATCCAACGCCCCGTCGCGACATCCATGCTGATGTTCGCGCTGCTCCTCGTAGGGGTCGTCGGGTTCATGAGACTCCCGGTTTCTGCGCTACCCGAAGTGGAATATCCCACGATTCAGGTGCGGACGTTCTATCCCGGCGGAGGACCGGAGGTGATTGAATCGACGATCACGGCGCCCCTCGAAAAGCAGCTCGGGCAGATCTCCGGATTGACCCAGATGTCTTCATCGAGTGCCTATGGTGTCTCGACCATCACCCTGCAGTTCAATCTCGATCTTGACATTGATGTGGCGGAGCAGCAGGTGCAGGCGGCCATCAATACGGCTTACACCTACCTTCCCCGTGATCTTCCGACCCCCCCGATCTACAGCAAGAGCAACCCGGCTGATGCACCAGTCATGACCTTGGCGCTGACTTCAGACACCCTCCCCCTCATTGCCTTGCATGATCTGGCCGATACCCGCCTGGCCCAGAAAATCGCCCAACTCGCCGGGGTCGGCCTGGTCAATCTGAACGGGGGCCTTAAACCCGCCATTCACATTCGGGTCAATCCAACCAGCCTTGCGGCCTATGGCATCAGTCTGGAAGAACTCCGAGATAGCCTGACCCTCGCCACAGTCAATCAGGCCAAGGGCAATTTTGACGGGCCTGAAATTGCGATGACCATTCTCGCCAACGATCAAATCATGACGTTGGAGGACTATAGAAACCAGATCGTGGTCTATCGAAATCAAGGACCCGTTCGTGTCAGCGATATAGCCGAAGTCACCGAAGCACCTGAAAACCGTCGGCAATCCAGCATGCTGGACGAGCAGCCTGCGGTCATCCTCGCCATTCATCGCCAACCAGGCGCCAATACCCTCAAGGTCGTCGATAGCATCAAAGCCATTCTTCCGGAACTCGAAGCAAGTCTTCCAGGGGATATCGACATCCATGAAGTCGCCGATCGCACCCTGACCACGAGGGCCTCCATTCGAAATGTCGAGCATGAACTTCTGACGACCATCGCCCTGGTGGTCATGGTCATTTATCTCTTTTTGCGGAATATTCCGGCAACCCTGATCCCGAGCCTTTCCGTCCCCTTGTCCCTCGCCGGCACCTTTGCTGCCATGTATGGTCTGGGTTACAGCCTGAATAATCTGACCTTGATGGCGTTGACCATCGCGACCGGGTTTGTGGTCGATGATGCCATCGTGATGTTGGAGAACATCATGCGCTACATTGAAAAGGGGGAATCGCCTCGAAAAGCGGCCGTCCAGGGCGCGGGAGAAATCGGGTTCACCATCCTCTCGTTGACCGCATCGCTGATTGCCGTCCTGATTCCGCTCTTGTTCATGGGCGATGTCCTCGGACGCCTGTTCCGTGAATTTGCCATGACCCTCACCCTGGCCATTCTGGTCTCGGCGCTGGTTTCACTGACGCTGACGCCCATGTTGGCGGCCTTTTTACCGCAAGCCCAAAAAGGGATGGAACATCAAGAACCCTGGAGGCTCATGCGCGAAATCCAGGCTTTTTATGAAAAAACGCTGACCTTTGCCCTCGATCGCAGCCGCATCGTTATCAGGATTGCCATAGGGCTGCTGCTCCTGACCTTGGGCCTAATGTATGTGGTTCCCAAGGGTTTTTTTCCGGTCCAGGATGTGGGAATGCTCGTGGGAATCACTGAAGCCGACCCCTCGATCGGTTTCGAGTCCATGCACGCGCACCAACAGGAACTGGCCGCACGCATTCTCAAACACCCCGCGGTAGACTCACTCACGTCGCATGTCGGCATCGATGGCACCAATACCACCTTGAACCAAGGGCGCCTATTAATCACCCTCAAGCCTTACGCATCGCGGGATTCGGCCTTTAAGGTCATTCAAACCCTGAATGCATCGGTCAAAGGGGTAGAAGGGATTCGTCTTCATCTGCAACCGGTTCAGGACCTGACCATCGAGGACCGGGTCAGCGAGGCACAATATCAATTCACCGTCGAAGCCCCTGAATCTTCCCTTGTGGAGACCTGGAACCCGATCATTCTCGAAAAACTCGCCGGACTTCCCGAAATCAGGGACAGCCAGAGCAATTTTGCTGCGACCTCCCGAACGCTTCAGCTTCAAATTGATCGGGATACCGCATCCCGACTGGGTGTAACCACCGAAGCCATCGCGCAGACGCTCTATGATGCGTTTGGGCAACGACAGATCATCACCCGCTACAGTCAAATCAACCAATATCGCGTCATCCTGGAAGTGGATCCGCGGTTTCAGTCGGACCCCGAGAGTTTCCGAAACATCTACATCCCCGGCGCGAATGGCCGGTCGATCCCCCTTGCCGGCCTATTACATGAGGTGGAAATCCGTTCGCGTTCGGTGATTCATCGGCAAGGTCAATTTCCGACCGCCACCTACTCCTTCAACTTGAATGGGCATGCCTCTTTGGGCGATGCGGTCGAGGCAGTCAATCAGGCCCTTTCGGCGTTGAACCTTCCAAAGAGCCTTCGGGTCAATTTCCAGGGCACAGCGCGAGCCTTTCAGGGGGCGCTCGACCACCAGTTACCCCTCCTGATGGCTGCGATCATCTCGGTCTATATCCTGCTGGGCATGCTCTATGAGAGCTATGTTCATCCCATTACCATTCTGTCGACGCTCCCCTCGGCGGCCGTTGGCGCACTCCTCATGCTCGTTCTGCTGGGCATTGATCTCGATATCGTGTCCTTGATCGGTATCGTCCTGCTGATTGGGATTGTCGCCAAAAACGCCATCATGATGATCGATTTCGCCATCAATGCTCAACGGGAAGAGCGGCTGTCCTCAAGAGCCGCCATTGAGAAAGCGGCCATGCTTCGATTGCGTCCGATTCTCATGACCACCATGGCTGCGCTTTTAGCCGGTGTTCCCCTGGCACTGGGCAGCGGGATGGGTGAGGAGATGCGTCGCCCTCTCGGTGTCGTGATCATCGGCGGGCTGATTTTCAGTCAGATCATGACGCTCTACACCACGCCGTGCATCTACCTCGGATTCGACAAGTTGTCCAAGCGAATGAGACAACACTTCGGGGCCCGGGGAACCGATCACGCCCAGGCACCTTGATGCAGGCGAGCGCCAGCCTCCGCCCATGGCCATGAATCCTTCCGCCTTTTTTATCCGTCGGCCTGTCGCAACGACGCTCTTGACCGTGGCCATTGGTCTGGTGGGCCTACTGGCGATGAGTCGACTCGCGGTGGCCCCTCTGCCCCAGATCGAATTTCCGGCGATCCAGGTCAATGCTGTGCTGCCCGGCGGAAGCCCCGAAACGCTTGCGAGTACGGTGGCCACGCCACTGGAGCGGCAATTTGGCCGGATTGCGGGGATTACCGAGATGAGTTCAACCTCAACGCTCGGTGGGACCTCGGTCGTACTTCAATTTGATCTGGACCGGGATATCGATGCGGCGTCCCGGGATGTTCAAGCGGCCATCAATGCCGCCCGAAGCTTCCTGCCACCCAATCTTCCGACGCTGCCCAATTACCGTAAGGTCAATCCGGCCGACAGTCCCGTCATCATTCTCGCGTTGTCCTCTGATCTCTATCCCATGAGCGAGGTCTACAACGTCGCCTCCTCGATCCTGCAACAGCGATTGAGCCAGACGCCGGGTGTCGGTCAGGTGATGATCGGGGGCAGTTCCCTCCCCGGGATCCGAATTGAAGTCGACCCCGCCTATCTCAATAACTATGGACTGGGTCTTGAAGACATTCGTCGCGTCATTCAGGGCCAAAATATCCGGCGACCCGTCGGGGTGATTGAGAACCATGACCTGACCTGGATCCTGAAACCGATGGATCAATTGCTGAAGGTTGAGGAATACCAAAATCTCATCATCCGCACCGCCAAGGGCCAAACGCTGCGGCTGGGTGACCTTGCCCACATCACCCAGGCCGCCGAAGATGCTCGCGCCATTGGTTTTATGGGCGATCAGCCCTGTGTCATCCTCTTGGTCAATCGCCAGCCCGGCGCCAACATCATTGATGCGGCCGATCGGGTCATTGCGATGATGCCAGAACTTCAGGCCTCTATCCCGGCAGGAATGACCCTCACCAAGGTCATCGATCGAACCCTGACCATCCGCGCATCCGTTCACGACATTGAGCTCAGTTTGGTGGTCTCGATCCTCTTGGTGGTCTTTGTCGTTTATCTCTTCCTCGGCAATCTCAAAACCACGCTGATTCCCGTCATCGCGATCCCGGTGTCGATCCTTGGGACCTATGGCGTGATGTTCGCCCTCGACTACAGTCTCAACAACCTCACGCTCATGGCCTTGACCATTGCAACGGGATTTGTCGTCGATGATGCCATCGTGGTGACTGAAAACATCACCCGCCATCTGGAGCGGGGCTTGTCACCCCGGGCGGCGGCGATTCGGGGATCCAAGGAAATTGGATTTACCATCCTGTCCATCAGCATCTCGCTGGTGGCCGTGTTTCTTCCGCTGCTCCTGATGGAAGGCATGCTGGGTCGCCTTTTCCGCGAATTTTCTGTCACCCTCGCTTCAGCGGTCCTGATTTCCATGGTCATCTCCCTGGTGACCACCCCCATGCTCTGCAGTGTCTTCTTGCGACACGAACCCGAGGACAAAGCCCTGCGAGGACGCTTCAGCCTTTGGACCGAGGCGTTTCAATCACGGATCGAATCGGGCTACGGGCGCGGTATTCGTTGGGTGGTGGAGCACCAGTTTTTAATGCTGATCCTCACGTCTTTGACGGTCTTTGCCACGGGTTATCTCTATAAAACAATCCCCAAGGGATTTTTCCCACAACAGGATACGGGGCGACTGATGGGCCAGGTCATTGCCGATCAGCAAACCTCCTATCAGGCCATGGTCGGTCGGCTCCATGAATACATCAGGATCATGGGTGAGGATCCTGCGATACAGGTCGTTGTGGGCTTTGCCGGCGGATCAGGTCCCGGCGGAGGCGGCAGTGCCGTTAATACGGCGCGCGTCTTTGGCGCCTTGAAACCCCTGTCTGATCGGGGTGTTAATGCGGATGCCGTCATTGGTCGTCTGCGCAGCAAGATGCTTCAGGTCCCCGGTGGCCAGCTGTTCCTACAACCCCCCCAGGATCTTCGGATAGGCGGCAAGATCAGCGCGACGCAATGGCAGTACACCCTGAAGGCCAGTACCCTCGATGACCTTCGAGACTGGTCGCCCAAGGTTCTCGAGGCCCTTCGAAGCATCCCGGCCATCACGGATCTCAACATGGACCATCAGAATGCCGGCTTGAGTGCCGTCGTCGAGATCGATCGCGAGACGGCGATGCGCCTCGGCGTGTCCGTGCAGGCGATTGATGACGCCCTATACGATGCCTTCGGACAGCGTCAGGTTTCAACGCTGTACGGCCGATTGAATCAGGCCCACGTGGTGATGGGTGTTCCCCTCAATGCCGCCGAGCGGGCCGGGGCCCTTGACCACCTGTATGTGGCCAGCCAATCAGGTAAGGCAGTGCCTTTACGACAGCTCGCCCATTTTCGGATGGAGAATATTCCCCTTCAGGTCAACCACAGCGAGCAGTTCCCCTCGACCACGTACTCGTTCAATCTAATCCCAGGCTACTCGCTCAGTGATGCCATCAAGGACATCCAGACCGTTGAAGCGCGTATCGGCCTTCCGGATGGCGTCAAGGGTAAGTTTCAAGGGGCGGCGCTCGCCTTCCAGTCCTCTCTGAAAAGCCAGCCGTTTCTGGTCCTCGCCGCCCTGATTTCGGTCTATATCGTCCTCGGCATGCTCTACGAGAACACCCTGCATCCGATCACCATCCTCTCAACCATTCCCTCAGCCGGCGTCGGCGCCCTTCTGGGACTGATGCTGTTCAAGATTGAACTGAATGTCATTGGCCTGATTGGCATCATCCTCCTGATTGGGATCGTGAAGAAAAATGCGATCATGATGATCGATTTTGCACTCCACCTTGAGCAACATGAAGGGCTTGATCCCAAGGAAGCCATCATCAGAGCTTGTTTGCTGAGATTTCGCCCCATCATGATGACCACACTTGCCGCCATTTTTGGGGCCATTCCGCTCGCATTTGGCCGAGGGCCAGGATTTGAGATTCGCCAGCCCCTTGGCATCAGCATCATTGGCGGGCTGCTTCTGAGTCAGCTCATTACGCTCTACAGCACCCCTGTGGTGTATCTCGCGATGGAGCGTTTTCGACTGAAAATGGCGCAGTGGCGACTTGCCTTTTCCTCTCGCTAAACCCCAACGAACCACCACGTTGACCGACGGATACCGATGCACGATCTTCCCAAAAACCTGTGGTATCCCCTCTTTCTGGCCCGGGAAATCAAGACCAAGCCCCAGCGGTTCGAGCGATTTGGTCACTCATGGGTGGTCTGCCGGATGGCCGATGGCGCCCTGTTCATGGCATGGGACCGTTGCCCGCATATGGGCGCTTCGCTGGCGACCGGCAGCCTCCACGAAAGGGAGATCCAATGCCCTTTCCATGGCTTCTGTTTCAATGCCGAGGGGGACTGCACCAGGATCCCGGCGCTCGGGAGACATGGCAAGATCCCCAAGAAAATGAAGCTCCGTACGATTCCACTCCGCGAGGTTCAGGGCTGGGTCTGGGGCTGGTGGGGTGAAACGGACCCTGATGCGGCCCGGATCCCAGCTTTCACCGAGTTTGATCAACACTGGCGTTGGCGAGATATTTGGAGCACCTGGTCTGTCCATATCACACGGGCCATTGAAAATCAGCTCGATGTGGCACATCTCCCCTTTGTGCACCGCAAAAGCATCGGAGCCGGTGGCCGGTCTCTGGTCGAGGGCCCCTATGTTGAAGCGAATACTGACGCCATCAAAGTCTGGGTCACGAATTGTCGAGACGAAGGTCAGGTGCCCAGGGACCTTGACACACTGGCACACCTCTCAAAGACCCAACCTCCAAACCTCGAGTTCCGTTTTCCAGGACTCTGGCAACTTCGCATCCATTCCACACTGCGATTGCTGGTCGCATTCGTACCCGTCAATGCAAAGGAAACCCGCTTCTACGTCCGATCCTGTCACACCCTCCGGCTGCCTATCTTGGGCCACCTCTACAGCCAGATTCTGGGACTCAGTAACCGTTGGATCCTGAAAGAAGACGAACGCATTGTCCGCGAGATTGTCCCACCCAGCAGCCTTGATGCAGAGGATGATTGCCTGATTGCACCAGACCGCGCCATCGTGCATTTCAGGAAAATCTGGCGGCGCCTTCTTAAAGACACCCCCACCAGCGCACCCGAGTGAAACGATTGCCGCACAGACTGCTCATCGCCCTCCTGGCCGTTACGATCGGCAGCGGACTGCTGTGGGTCCCCCGGCTTTCAGAGTGGGCGATGAACCGTGGGCGCATGGGCATCGAAAAGGCAATCGGCGTTCATGCCGAGGTCGGCGGTTGGCATGTGGATGCCCTGCGTCACGCGCTGGTCCTTGAAGAGATTCGGCTCGATGATGCACTAGGGCCGGCACTGGCGATCAAGCAGATCGAGATCCACTATGAAGGTCCAACCTCAGGGCATTGGTTAGCCCCTCGCTATCGCGTTTCGCTTTCGGAGCCTGTGATCCGACTCATCCGCAATGCCGAGGGGCGTTACGGACTAGGGCATCTTGAATGGCCACCCAAACAGCCGCACCAGCCTGTGATCCCGCTTCCGCGGAAGGTCTCATGGGAAGGGGGAAGCGCGCGGATACTGGATGACTCGGAGAGCCACGGCATCCTGACCGAACTTCGGGCCCTTAAAGGCGATTTTGAGAGAAACCTTCAAAATGGAGACATCGCGTTGCAGTTCGACTGGGCTCACCCTTCAGGCGGGGAACAGACGCTAGCGCTGCATCGCATCTCAGCCACGGATCATCTCCGCGCCCACATCGATCTTCATACCCTCCCATTGGCCTTCTGGAAGGACATGGTTCCCCAAACGGCCCTCTGGCGACCCCTGTCGGGTGAGATCAGCGGTCATTTGGCGGTTGAGCTGCAACCGGGAGACACGCAAGGCTTCCGCGTAAAACTGACGGATTTCAGAGGCGAAGCGATCCACCTTCTCCATCAGGGTCCCGTTCCGAGGGAATATCGCCTCGGGCGGATTCAAGGCCGTCATCTCGCTATCGAACCCGCGATTCACCATTACCAGGCTGAAGCCATTGAGGCGTTCGAAATCCTGGGCCCCGGATTGCAGTTGGACCGCGTCAGCGTGCCGGCTTATGACAGCGAAACCACGGCAAGGACGCAAGATGCTGATCCCATTCGTATCGCTGGCCTGACGCATGGGGAAACCCACATCGCCGAACTCTGGCTCAAGGGCTTGCACCCCCGCGAGAGCGATGATCGTTTCCGCATGGATTCCCTGATGATCCATGGGACCGAAGGCCCCCGCGTCAACGCCGGTCTCATTGATATCCAGGGGGTCATTCTGGATCCTCATGCACGCACCTTGAGCGCAGAGAGCGGGAAGAGTCAGGAAATCGCCGGGGCCTTTGGGATCCTGACGGACATCTTGGCCGAAAACATCGCCATCAACCTCCTGGACGATTGCCTCTCCATCCATCGCCTTCGATTTGGCCCGAGTCACACCAAGACCTTCAAGACGCAGGGGGGGCAGGCCGATGGGATCGAATGGGACCGAATCCGCCACCAGATTCGGATCGATCATACGCACCTACAGCACCCCGAGATGGGCCGGGTCAAGATGGCCGATCTCGAGGCGGACCAGGCCCGATTCGAAACCCCGACCAAACAGCTCGAAATTACCAAACTCAAGGGTCGAACGGGCGCTGTGAGTAGCGAGGAGGATCGAGGCAAGCCGGCATTAGCCCTGAAAGCAATCGAGTTCCATCACTACCACAGCGATGCCCTTCGAGCCCATTGGCGTGCGTCTCAGGTCCATGTCAGCAATGCTGCCATGCAGTGGATCATCCATCCTGACAATCACTTTGAACTAAAGGGCTTGCAATCAAGTGCCGGGAAACCGGTGGATTCGACGGCCCCAAAAACCATCAAGAAACACTGGACCTATGAGATCGAAGCCATCGAGCTGACGCATTCCGAAGCCCATGTCATAGACCTTGGGACCTCGCCCCCGACGGAATTCACGCTCAAGGATCTTGATCTTTCCGCAGATGATCTCGATACCCGGGCCAATGATGACACCGACATCGATGCGCATGCACGCATCGGATCCCGCGGCAGTATCGGTGTTGAAGGCCGACTGGCGCGCAATCCGCTCAGAGCCGCCCTCAGGATTGATCTCCAGCAGTTCAGACTTCCGCTGCTCGCTCCCTATTGGAACTCCGTAAGTCAGCTCGCGCTGAAACGCGGTTATGCCACTATCAATGGGGAACTCCGAATTATTCCCGGAGAAGCCCATCACTATGAATTTGAGGGTGATGGATTCATTGAAGCGCTGGAAGCCCGTGATCCTGTTTCTGGACGCAACATTCTCGCTTTCAAAAAACTGACCCTGGACGATATCGCCATCAGCAGTCACCCGAAGCGTTTTTATACCCGGGTCATGGATTTCGATCAGGCCTACCTTCATTTGGTGGTCAAGCCCGACCACCATTTGAATCTTGCCGATGTATTCAAAGTGGAGGACCCCGCGCGGGTTCCGACAGAAATCCAGGCGATGCATTTTGACGCTTCGCCCACCAACGAGCCACCGCATGCCGCCATCGGCTTGGTGCGCTTTAACGGCAGCCGCGTCGACTACAGTGATCTTGGGATCAAGCCGCAACTCTCCACCTCGGTCCGCGAATTGGGGGGCACCGTTCGGGGACTTTCGACGCGACGGGATGCCAACGCCGAGATCAGTCTTTCCGGGAAGATCAATCGCAACTCGCCGGCCCGTTTATCCGGTGCCATGGAGCCCATGGATTATCAAGATCACACCGATCTGCTGCTCGATTTCACCGGGCTCAATATGACGAGTTTCCCTCAATACGCCGGACGATTCTCGGGTTATCGAATTGCCCGAGGGAAACTCAATATGGACCTCCATTACCAAATTGATCACTCCCGGATTCAAGTCGAGAATCGAACAGTGATCGATCGCCTGACCCTGGGTGATAAGATCGAGGAGGCCCATCACCTATTCGTGGATCTGGCGCTTTGGATGCTGAAGGACAATCGAGGGAATCTCGACATCGATCTACCGATTTATGGCGATCTCGAAAATCCAAGTTATGAACTGGGCACCTTGTATGCACAGGCCCTGGTTCAGTTTTTCGGCAAAGTCTTCACAACCCCGGCCACGTTGGTTCAAGATTTGATCCCGACAGCCCACGAGGAAGAAACGATCGTTTTTAACCCTGGCCAACGGGAAGTGGACCCCAAAACCTTGGGTTCACTTCAACACGTGATTGATGTCTACAAGGATCAAGAAGGCGGCGTCATCGAAATCACTCCGAGCGCCAATCCAAAAACCGATGGAATCGCCCTCGCAGATGAAGCGCTCAAGCAGGAACTGAAGGAATCCTTTGTTCATGACATGCGGATTGCCGGAAAGCCCGTGCCTGCCAGAGAGAACCTCCATCTCTCAGACGAGCAACTCAAACGTCAATTTACGCGTTACTTTCGGGAGCATCATCCCGAGCATACCGCGGCGATCCCCCTTGAGGCAGATGATCAAAACCAGAATTCGCCGCTGTTTGATGCCGCCTGGCAGCATGCCCTTGAAGAATGGAAGTCCAGCCCCGAACTCCTGCTGGACCTGGCCGAGGATCGAGCGGACTCGATACGCGATCGTCTTGTTCATGCGTACGATATTGATGAAGGGTCGATCTATCTAAGGCAAGCCGAGTTTCAGACTGAAAAAAATCCGGTGCCGATCAAGGTCGAATATTTCAGTGACTGAATCGCCCTTTTCACAACAAGGATCACCCCAATTCGGGACGGATTATGGATTTTCAAGAAGATGACATCGTCTGCCCCTGCAGCGG
>JBEBBO010000009.1:0-6688 GCA_041158345.1 Pseudomonadota bacterium
CTACAGGGCGTCGTGGATGAAAGGCAACGAATGGGCGAATTTATCCTCACAGGCTCGTCACAATTTGACCTGATGGCGGGTATCAGCCAGTCTCTGGCAGGGCGCGTCGGCCGCGTCGAACTTCTGCCGCTATCGCTTCCAGAGCTGAGAGCAGCGGGATGCCTTCCGGAACATCTTGATTCACTTTTACTCAATGGGAGCTACCCCGCTGTCTACAGTCGGGGGCTTCGTCCCGCGGATTGGTACGGAAACTATGTCTCGACCTATCTTGAGCGAGATGTCCGCCAAATTCTTCAGGTTCGTGATCTTGCCTTGTTTCAGCGTTTTCTCAAACTGTGCGCCGCGCGATCAGGTCAACTTCTGAATCTCTGTTCCCTTGGGGCCGACTGTGGCATCACGAGCGTTACAGCGAGACAATGGATGAATGTACTCGAGGCCAGTTATCTGGTCCTACGACTGCAACCCTTTCACCGAAATTACGGAAAACGACTGGTCAAAACCCCTAAACTTTATTTCCTTGATACGGGGCTTGCCGCTTGGCTGCTGGGGATTCGCGATATCGAGACCCTCTCCTTACACCCCAGTCGCGGCGCACTTTTTGAGACCTGGGTGGTTCAAGAACGCATGAAAGCTTCTTTGAATCGGGGCGAGTCCCCCCGCTTGAGTTTCTGGCGAGATCATGTCGGCAATGAAGTGGACCTTCTGGAGGAAAAGGGGCACACCCTCACAGCCACAGAAATCAAATCGGGTGCCACGTTTGCGTCTGACTGGTCTCTGGGCATCAAACGATTTTCACTTCTTGCTGGCCCCGATCTCTCCACTCCCCGCATTCTCTATGGGGGCGATTCCAGTTTCGAACGGGAGGGCTACCGCGTCTTGGGGTGGCGAGATCTTGACGCAACTTAAGGCCAAAATTCGGGTACAAAATTTGGCGATCCCCTCAAGGTGAAGTACTCTCCAGATACCGCGTCTGCGCGAACCCTCCATAATCGAGAAGAACCTCATGCTGAAACTGTTGATCCTCAGTCTGGCACTGACAGCCTGCAGTAGCCATTCCCTTCAGGTTCAAAGGGATTTTGATGCCCGCTTTGATTTCAAGGCCATCAAGACCTTTGATTTATCCGAGGGGACGCTGGAAACGGAAGCGGCCAAAACGACGGCTGAGCGGATTCAGCTAAATGCACTGGTCGATGCCAAGATCAAATCGGCACTCGAAGCCCGGGGCTATCGTCAGTCGTCAAACCATCCCGATATCCAGATTGCCTATTCCTTTGGCGAATGGGCCCTCGACAGCCACAAAAAGCCCAACGGGGGCTATGGGGCCGTCAACATCATGTTCCCCGGCGCTCACGGTTCATTGCTGCCGACCAGCGCCGATGGCCGGGTGCCTCCCCCTTCGGAAGACCCCTACACCTCAAAATATGAGGAAGCCAAGCTGGAAGTTCTGGCGATTGATCCCGTGTCCAGGAAGATTGTCTGGAATGCCGGCGTCACCGACAAAACGGATTTTGGTTACTTCAGAAGCTCGCAAAAAGAACGCATTGAACAGGCTGTAACCGCCATCCTTGAGGGCTTTCCGCCGGGAAGCGGGAAAGCCCCCTGAGGCGATTTAACGTCCGAGCGCCTTGAGCATTCTCTCGCCGATTTGGCTCGGGCTCGAAACGACTTCGACGCCAGCAGCCTCCAGCGCTCTCATCTTGCTGGAGGCACTGCCTTTGCCGGCTGAGATGATGGCCCCAGCATGTCCCATGCGCTTTCCTTCTGGGGCGCTTGAGCCCGCGATATAAGAGACGACGGGTTTCCTGACATGGCTTCGAATGTAGTCTGCCGCCTCTTCCTCCGCCGTGCCGCCGATTTCACCGACCATGACAATGCCTTGGGTCGCCGGATCCGCCTCAAAGAGCGCAAGGACTTCGATGAAATCAAGCCCCTTGATCGGATCGCCTCCGATCCCAACGCAAGTGGTCTGCCCGAGGTTCACCTGCGTGGTCTGATGAACCGCCTCATAGGTGAGGGTGCCTGACCGCGAGACGATGCCAATGGCCCCGGGTTGATGAATCATCCCCGGCATAATGCCGATCTTGCATTCACCTGGCGTGATGACGCCCGGGCAGTTGGGACCCACCAGTCGGGTCGATGTCCCCGAAAGGGCCGCGCGCACCCTGAGCATATGGTGGATCGGAATGCCCTCGGTAATGCAGACGACGAGTTCAATCCCCGCCTCAGCAGCTTCAAGAATGGCATCGGCAGCAAAGACGGGCGGCACATAGATCATGCTGGCCGTTGCCCCGGTTTCCCTGACCGCTTCCCGAACCGTATTGAAGACGGGAAGTCCCAAATGCTCGGAGCCACCCTTGCCCGGCGTAATGCCGCCGACCAGCCGGGTCCCGTAGTCAAGACATTGCCGGGAGTGGAAAGTGGCCTGCTTGCCGGTAATGCCCTGGCAGAGGACCTTGGTGTCACGATGAATCAGAATACTCACAGGGCAACCTCGACAGCTTTGATGGCCGCTTCATCCAGGGTTGTTGCAGGAATGAGTGCGAGCCCCGATTGGGCAAGGAGTTCCCGACCCTCCTGGGCATTGGTCCCCTCCAAACGCACCACGATCGGAAGCGTGGCGCCCGTTTCGCGCGCGGCCTCAATGACCCCTTCTGCAATCAGATCGCAACGCACGATCCCACCAAAGATATTGACCAGGATGGCCTTGACGCGGGGTTCTGACAGAATCAGCCGGAAGGCTGCAGCCACCCGCTCGCGGGTGATGCCGCCGCCGACATCCAGAAAATTGGCCGGTTGCCCCCCATGCAGCTTGATGACATCCAGCGTCGCCATCGCAAGTCCCGCACCGTTGACCATGCAGCCAATCGACCCGTCGAGGGTGACATAGCTCAAGTCCAGATCCCGCGCCTTGGCTTCCGTGGGATCCTCCTGGGCGACATCGCGCAGGGCGGCCAAATCGGGATGCAACGCCAAGGCGTTGTCATCGACCACGATTTTGGCATCCAGCGCCATGAGATGCCCCTCGCCATCCATCGCGAGCGGGTTGATCTCGACCTGCAACAGATCCTTCTCGACGGCCAGGCGATAGAGCGCCCGCGTCATGTCACTGAATTGACGAAGCGCAGGGCCCTCAAGACCGATGCCATACCCCAAGGTTCGAAGGTGATAGCTTTGAAGACCCGCCGCAGGATGGACTTCGACCGTGATGATCTTCTCAGGGGCCTCATGGGCCACGTCCTCGATATCGGCCCCACCCGAAGCCGATGCAATGAGCGTCACCCGGGCACGGGTCCGATCGATCAGCGCACAAAGGTAGTATTCCGCAGCAATCGGGCGAACTTCCTCAATCAAGATGCGATGAATGGGAAGTCCCGCTGCGCCGGTCTGATTGGTCACCAGCCGGGTACCCAAGAGCTTTTGAGCCCCCTCACCAACGGCTTTGGGCGAATCACAAAGAAAAACCCCACCGGCCTTGCCACGCCCCCCACTGTGAACCTGCGCCTTGACAACCCAGCGCTCACCAGGGACTTCTGCCGCAAGGCGGGAAGCCTCCTCGGGCGATGCGGCAACCCGGCCCATGGGCACCGGTACCCCGGCCTCGGCCAAAAGGGCCTTGGCCTCAAACTCATGAACATACATGGCGCAATCCTCGATCCTGAGGGTAAAAAATGAGGGGGCCGAAGCCCCCCGGGTGGATCAAAGGGATGCCCATTGCACCCGATGATGCCCTTCGATAATCAGATTGTTACTGATCGTTTAGCGCAAGACAACGATAAAACCCTGATCGCCCCGTTGCACGTTGAGCATTAACTCCCGTGCGCCCTTCACGGCCTTCTGAAAATCTGCAACCGTTCCCGCGGGCTTCCGATTGGCTTCGTGAATGATGTCACCCGGCTGAAGTCCGGCCCTAAACGCATAGGAAGCCGTGTTCATCTTTTCGATCAGAACACCTTCTGCGGCCCCCGCCGCATTCAGATCGCGGAAGAGGACCCCCGCCAGCTTGGGATTCATCTCGGCGCCTTCGAGTGCAGAGACCCTGGGGGCTGCAACCTGTGCGGTCCGGGTGACCGTCTCGCCTTTGTGGATGATTTCCAGTTCGACCTCATCCCCAATCTGCGCCAATCCCACGGCATTACGCACATCCTGGCTGTTCTTAACCTTGCGCCCATTGACCGCAAGAATCACATCCCCCGCTTCCAGCTTGGCTTTCTCTGCAGGCGATCCGGGCTGAATGCCACTGACCACCGCGCCTTGATTCTGGGGAATCTTGAAGGCTTCGGCCAATTCGTGGGTCAGATCCTGGACCTGAACACCGACCAGACCCCGCTTGACCGATCCATGCTCGACCAAGGTGTTCATGATGTGGAGCGCCATGTTGGCGGGAATGGCAAAACCAATCCCGACGTTGCCCCCGTTGGGTGCCAAAATGGCCGTATTGATGCCCACGAGATGTCCCTGGAGGTCGACCAAGGCGCCGCCCGAATTCCCCGGATTGATGGAGGCATCGGTTTGAATGAAATCTTCGTAGCCCTCGATCCCAAGGCCTGAACGGCCCAGGGCACTCACGATACCGGAGGTCACCGTCTGACCCAGGCCAAAGGGATTCCCGACCGCCACCACAAAGTCGCCGACCTGGACCTGGTCCGAATTGGCGATCTGAACTTCCGTGAGTCGCTCTGCCGGAACTTTGATGACGGCAACATCGGATTCCTTGTCGGTTCCGACCAACTTGGCCTTGAGCTTTCGGCCATCCGTCAATGTCACGGTAATTTCATCAGCCTTATCGACCACGTGGTTGTTGGTCAGAATAAAGCCTCTTCCCGCATCGACGATCACTCCGGAACCCAAGGAAGAACTTTCGCGCTGACTCGGCATGTTGGGGACACCAAAGAAATGCCGAAAGACGGGGTCTCGCATCAGGGGATGCTCCGCTTCAACAATCTTGGTCTTGGTCGAAATATTGACGACCCCGGGTGTCACCCGCTTGAGCATTGGCGCGAGGCTTGGAACCAGTTGCCCGTCCACGGCGGAAGGCAGTTCCGCCAGAAGGGGACCTGAAAAGGAAAGAATTCCCCATGCGAGGGACACGGAAAGGAGGGGGCGATGCAACATGAAAAACCTCTTCAGGAACCGAATAGGAAAACGCCGGAAAACCGTTTGGGGCAAGGTGGGGTCATGGCCAGAACATTTCAAGAGGGCACGCGTCAGAGACTCGGGCTCACATGACAAAAAACCGCCTTGAGATAATCGGTTTCGGGGATGGCCGGATGGACGGGATGATCAGCCCCCTGACCGCCCTCGGCCAAGATCACCAAATGCCGATCCAAGTGCCTCGAAGAGGCCCGAAGGAGATCTTTCAGTCCCTCGCGCGGCAGGTGATAAGAACAGGATGCCGAGACCAGCAGCCCACCCGGGGAGAGCACTTGAAGCGCCATCTGATTCAAGCGTCGATAGGCCTCAACACCCTTCGTACCATCTTTTTTTCGCTTGATGAAGGCCGGGGGGTCGACAATGACCACATCCCAGTGCTGACGCGCTTCGCGGGCCTTTCGAAGAAAATCAAAGACATCACTGACGTGCGTTTCAACACGGTCCGACACCCCATTGCGATCGGCATTGGCCCGAAGGAGCGCCATGGCCGAATCGGAAGCATCCACCGCATCGACAGAGTTCGCACCCGCCAAAGCGGCAGGCAAACCCCACGCACCCGTATAGGCAAAAAGATCCAGAACCCGCCGTCCCTTGCACCAGGGGGCCAGACGGGCGCGGTTATCCCGATGATCAAAAAACCAGCCGGTTTTTTGCCCTTCCAAGGGATCGATGGCAAACACCGCGCCATTCTCCTCCACCAAGGAGACGTCATCGAGCGAGCCGTGGATCACCTCGACCCGCTCAGAGAGTCCTTCAAGCGCCCTGAGGCTCGAGGTGTTCCGAATCACGAGGGCCTTAGGGTTTAGAACCTCCTTCAAGGCGTCGATCAGAGCACCCTCTAATCGGTCCATGCCCGCCGTGTTCGACTGCACGACCAGAAGATCGCCAAATCGATCAACGACCAGACCCGGGAGCCCATCGCTTTCGCCATAAATCAGGCGGTAGTGCGGCTTTTCGTAAATGCGTTCGCGAAGGGACAGCGCCCGTTCGATGCGCTGCCTTAAAAACCGGGGTCCTATGGATTCCCGGGGATTTCGGGTGAGCAGTCGGGCAGCGATCAGGGACTCAGGGTTCGCATAGGCCAAACCCAAAGGCTCACCCCGGCTGGATTCCAGGCTGACCAATGCGCCCGGCTCAATCCCCTTTAGCGGTGTGGCCTGGGTATCGATTTCATTACTGAAGACCCAAAGATGACCACTTTTGAGTCGTCGTTCCTCATTTTTCCGAAGCCTGAGTAGGGTGTGCTCGGTCATGAGGCGTCTCCTTGGATCAAAACCGGGGATTTTACCCCTTCTGGCAAATCGCCATCAGCAACAGGGTGCTCAAGCTTCTTGTTTCAAGGCCACGCCGTTCTTCCGGTATGGTAGTCTCGGATTTTCCCCGTTTCTTCCAGGGTTTCTTGCATGGCGACCGTTCCAGAAACAGCCACCCAGACCGAGGGGCTTCGCCGCGTGGTCATTGATCCTGTCACCCGGGTGGAGGGTCACGGCAAAGTGACGCTCCTCTTGGATCAGAATCACCGGGTACAACAGGCCCG
>JBEBBO010000010.1:0-5618 GCA_041158345.1 Pseudomonadota bacterium
GGTCATCGCCTCTACGGCCATCATCAGTGCAATCAATGCGTTGACCCTCAAGCCGGCGCAGTGCGCGCTCTATCTCAAGCCGGTTCCGAAGGATCATCAACCGAATGCTTTCTATCGTGCCTTCAATGCAGGGTATGCAAAAGTTGAGGCGGGTTACGTTGCCATTGTTCAATGGATGGTGCACAGAACCAAGTCGATGTTAGCAGTCTTTGTCGCAGCCATTCTGGTGGGGGGGTGGTTGTTTGCGAATCATTCCGCAGGCTTCCTTCCTATTGAGGATCAGGGGTATGCCATTGTGGTCGCAAAGTTGCCTGATGGCAGCTCTCAACCTCGAACCCGACGGGTTGCCGATCAAATCAGTAGCATTTTGAAGGAGACCCCGGGGATTAAGGGGTGGGTCACCATCGGCGGCTTTTCTGCCGCGGACGCAGCCAACCTCTCCAACGCCCTGACCATGTTTGCCGTCTATGAGGACTGGGACAAGCGGGGTGCGAACTTAAGTCAGCCCAATATTTTGGCGGACTTGAAAAAGCGGTTTGACGCGATTCAGGAAGCAAGGGTTGTTGCTGTGACGCCGCCTCCCATTGCGGGATTGGGGCAGTTGGGCGGGCTTCAGATGATGGTTGAGGACCGTCAAGGGCGAGGAATCAAGCTGCTTCAGCCTGTAATGGGCGAGATGATTCGTGCAGCGCAGGCTCAAAGTGGAATCGGATTTGCCACGACCACGTTCAGCGCGCTGAGTCCGCAGCTTTTTTTGGATATTGATCGCGTAAAGGCTGAATCGCTCCAGGTTCAGGTGGATGATGTCTTCAGTGCCCTTCAGTCTTATCTGGGATCAACCTTTGTCAATCTGTTTACAAAATTTGATCAGTCATTCCAGGTTTATGTGCAGGCCGATGCACCTTATCGCAGCGATATTGAGGATATTCAGAATATCTATGTTCGGAATGCGCAGAAAAACATGGTCCCGCTGGGGACCTTGCTTTCGGTGAACCGCCAAGTGGGATCGGAGTTGGTCTCAAGATACAACCTCTATCCTGCCGCGCCGATTTTTGGTGCGCCAGCGCCAGATAAGAGTGCGGGTGATGCCATGAATATCATGGAGGAAATGGCTGCTGACGTTTTGCCTGCAGGAATGAGTTTTGACTGGACGGCTGTCGCCTATCAGCAAAAGTTGATCGGTAATGCGGCGTACTTCATCTATGCGCTGTCGATCCTTCTGGTCTACCTGGTTCTCGCTGCGCAGTATGAAAGCTGGATTTCACCGCTGGGTGTCATCCTAGTGGTTCCTATGGCCCTCGTCGGCGTCATATTGGCGCAGATCGCCCGCAATTTTGATAACAATCTCTATACGCAGGTGGGATTGGTGCTGATGATCGCCCTCGCGAGTAAAAATGCCATCCTGGTGGTGGAGTTTGCCAGGGATCTTCGGCGCCATGAGGGAATGGGGATCATGGAGGCGGCCGTCGAGGCAACCCGACGTCGGTTCAGGCCCATTCTGATGACGTCTTTCGCCTTCATTCTTGGCGTCTATCCGCTGCTTAAGGCCAGCGGCGCGGGTGCTGCAAGCCAGCAGGCTATCGGAACGGTCGTGTTTGGCGGCATGATCGCTTCGACATTGCTGGCGATTCCGTTCGTGCCGGTCTTTTACGTGTTGACGGAGCAGTTCTCAGAGTGGCTTGCGGCACGCAAAGCGGCGAAGGAGCGCGCTCAATAGTCAAGATCCCGGTCGAGGCGCTTTTGGTTTCTCGACCGGGACCTGGCAAGACCTTAGGGCGTAACCGATTGCGTTGCGCTGAATTGATTGCCGAGATTGTCCTTGATTTCAGCCTTCAGCTCGCCCGCATGGTCGGGTGTGAAGAAGAAGCGGAAATTAGGGTCTGCGCTGATGGCGATGTCCCCCCTGACCCCGAGAATCAGCTGGCCATCAAAGGTGACTTTGGTTTCTGTCACGAAGTGAGCGGGTTGTACGATCCGGCTGATTTGATACATTTGCATGCCGGTGATGTTGGGGTGGCTGATCAGCAGCTGGATCGGGTTGGGCTGACCGATGACGGGCTTATCGGTTTCAAACTTGAACTTCATTTTTCCCATGCGCGCCTTAGCTGCCTCGGCATCGGTACCAATCGGTGCTGAGCAGCCGCCACTGGCCTTCACGAAGGCCTTCGCCATATGGAGCTTTCCATCGTTGGTCAATGCGATCGCGCGAATATGGGTATACGCGTTGAAGCGCATCCGCGTCGCGATATCGGCTTTGCCACTTTGGGGGCTGAATTCAAAGGCGGCGGAGAAGGGGGTCGGGTTGTTGTCGATGATGACGGTAATGGTTCGGATGAAGTGATCCGCTGTCTGTGGGAACTTGCTGGTGATTTGTATAGGAACGAGTGCCGGATCTTCCGCACGATAGGGTGCGGTGATTTCGATCGTATCCTTATCTTCCTGAATGGCTTGTTCGCCAAAAAACTTCGATTTCAGGGTGCCGGTCCATGCGGACTCGTCTTCGCCCTCCGCTCGAACGGATTGGGAGAGCGCAAGGGCGGCGAGAGTGACAAGCGCGATGGGGCGAAAGGACAGGGCTAAGTTCATTTCGGGTCTCCTAGGGTCATGGTGGGGGATTCCTCCTCCCATTCAAGCTCTGCATATGCTGCAGCAACGTTGCGTTTATGAAAGGCATCAAAAAGCTGCCAATCGGGGCGATGTTGATGACCAACTTCGCTCATGGCCTGTTCAATGGTCTTGTTCGACTTGATGGCGGTTCGGATCTCGGTCGCGAGCGACTTGAGGTAGTTTTCCTCGCCCGTCAGTGCGAGAGGCCAGTCTGCCGTAACGGGGCCATGCCCAGGAATGACCTGCGCGGCGTCCATTTTACGAAGATCTTCAATCAGCTGAAGCCATCCCAAAAGGCTTCCATCAATGACCGGCAAGTGCCCCATGAAAAGGAGGTCTGCTAGCCATAAGGTCCGCGTCTGGTCATCCAGAATGCTGAGATCGTTATCGGTATGGGCCGTTCTGTGGGCTCTAAGGTGAAGGGTGCGCCCGCCAAGATCAAGATCGAGGGTGTCTTGAACCGGAAGGTCGGGGGGAACGAAATTCTCGTTTGTCAGGGCCATGCCGAGATCCCGTTGCGCCATGTCGCTGTAATAAGGTGCACGTTGTGCCATCGCGTGTGCGAGTTTGTGGTGTCCTACAAAGTGGACGCCTTCGCGTTGGAAGCTCTTATTGCCATAGATATGGTCTGGGTGGACGTGCGTATTGATGACGTAACAGATCGGGATGCTGGTTTTTGCAACAATGGCATCGCGTAAATGCTTGCCTTGGTCAGGGCTCCCGCCGCTATCAATGACGGCGACACATTGAGTGCCCATGACAAAGCCGATGTTGGCGATTTCCCCTCGGTTTTTAAGGTCGGGAACTTCATGAACCCCTTGATGGACAAAGATACCGGGAGCCACCTCTTTGAGGGACAGAGTTTCGGACCTGAGAGTTGGGACCTGGCCTAGAACTAATGAGGCCGCGAGCAGCAATTGGATGTTGCTTATTCGAATCATGGTGAATCAGGGTCTGCTGATATTGTGGGGGTGATTGTTATCGGCCCACAAGGTTAATGCAAGACGTGAACCTTGTTGTTCATTTCTTCAGTAGAATGAGTCGCCAGAATGATACCGGCCAGATCCGATGTGCGTTTGAGCCAAAGGCTTGCGCCGTTGACTTTTCGCTTGAAATCCTTCAAGTTACGCACCCAGACGGTCGCTCGGGTTGACCCGGTTTTCTAAGAAGATTGAACCTGCTGAAAAGCTGCGGCTCGTTAAGCTTAGGTGTAAATAAGCGTTTGCAAACGTATTTTTGCCTTATCTGAGGAGGATAAACGATGAAGAACTCTTTGAAGAGTTTGCTGCTGACCACGACCGTAGCGACCGCTTTGGCCGCGCCGGGTGTTGGTTTTGCTAATGCCGAAGTAGAAAAGCTGTCCCGTGACCCTGCGAACTGGGCTACTTGGGGCGGTGATTATTTTGGCAGCCGCTTCAGCACGCTGACCCAAATTAACAAGGACAATGCGAAGAACATTCAGCCGCAGTGGACCTTCTCTACCGGTATGCTCCGTGGCCATGAAGGTGGTCCGTTGGTCGTCAACGGTCTCATCTATATCCACACCGGCTTCCCGCACAAGATCTATGCTCTGAGCCAGGAAACGCACAGCGTAGTTTGGGAATACGAGTACGCACCTGACAAGGGTACTGACCCGACCCAGGTTATCGGCGTCATGTGCTGTGACGTTGTAAACCGTGGTCTGGGTTACGGTGATGGCAAGGTGTTCCTGGCCCAGGGCGACGCAACCCTGATCGCTCTTGACGCCAAGACTGGCAAGCTGGTTTGGAAGGTCAAGAATGGTGACCCGAAGGCAGGCATGACCAACACCAGCGCCCCGGTTGTGGTGAAGGACAAGGTCATGATCGGTATTTCTGGCGGTGAGTTCGGCGTTCGTGGCTTCATGGCTGCATACAACGTCAAGGACGGCTCACTGGCTTGGAAGGCCTACAGCATGGGTCCCGATGCCGATATGAAGATCGACCCCGATAAGACGGTGACCTGGACCGATGGCAAGATGGCCCCGGTTGGCAAGGATTCTTCTCTGAAGACCTGGCAGGGTGACCAGTGGAAGATCGGTGGGGGTACCACTTGGGGATGGACCAGCTACGACGCTGAAGCCAACCTGATCTACTACGGTTCAGGCAACCCATCTACTTGGAACCCTGTACAGCGTCCGGGCGACAACAAGTGGTCAATGACCATTTGGGCGCGTGATGCAGACACCGGTGCGGCCAAGTGGGTTTACCAGATGACCCCGCATGACGAATGGGATTACGACGGCATCAATGAAATGACCCTGGTCGACCTTCCGATGAAGGATAAGGACGGAAAGGATCACACCAAGCTGCTGACCCACTTCGATCGTAACGGCTTCGGATACACCCTTGATCGTATCTCTGGCGAACTGCTCGTTGCTGAAAAGTTCGACAAGATGGTCAACTGGGCATCACATGTTGATCCCAAGACCGGTCGCCCGCAGGTCCAGAGCCAGTACTCAACGCAGGCTGGCGGTGAAGACCACAACCAGAAAGGGATCTGTCCTTCCGCCATGGGTGCGAAGAACGAACCCCCGGTTGCTTACTCACCCAAGACCAAGCTGATCTACATCCCGGGTAACCACACCTGTATGGACTATGAGCCCTTCCAGGTTGAGTACACCGCAGGTCAGCCCTACGTTGGTGCAACCCTGAACATCTATCCGGCTAAGATCAACGTCAAGACCGGTGACAAGGAAGAAAAGCTCCACATGGGCTCCTTCACCGCTTGGGATCCGACCACCGGTAAGATCGCATGGCAGATCGACGAGCCCTTCTCACTGTGGAGCGGCATGGTTTCCACCGCGAGCGACCTCGTCATCTACGGTACCCTCGAAGGCTACCTGAAGGTTCGTGATGCCAACACCGGTGCTGAACTCTATAAGTTCAAGACGCCGTCAGGCATCATCGGCAACGTCAGCACCTGGATGAACAACGGTAAGCAGTACATCGGTGTTCTGTCAGGTATCGGCGGTTGGGCTGGCGTCGGTATGG
>JBEBBO010000011.1:0-2914 GCA_041158345.1 Pseudomonadota bacterium
CCGCGACAAACGTCTGTCACTGGACGGGGGAGTCTGTGTGTCGCGTGCACAGGAAAAGCACGCGTGATTTTTTATTCTTTGATCAAGCCCGCGAAATGTTGCGCATCACGCAGGCTTAACCATGAGCCAATCTTACTTGGCCTTTGAGATCTGCTTGTTGACTTCAGCTTTGGACTCTTGGATAGCGCCATTGTCCCAGCCGCTGACTTCGTTTTCTCTGGCCTTCAAGAGGAAGACACCGATGACGGCGCTAATGATGACAACGCCGATCCAGATCCAAAAATTATCTTTTTCTTCTTGCATTGTAATTACCTCAACAGACTTCGTTTTTATAACCGAGAAGCTGAGCCTTTCGGATTGTTGCTATGCCACCTCTCCGTGTGGCTGTCGCCGTGATTCGGGTTAGCCCCTCTCATCGACGTGGGTTGATTGTATGATTGGAAATTGTGAAGTTCAAGAAAAAAACTTGACGCAGATCAAAGAAAAATGGCCCCTAAAATGCTAATCCATTCCTTCGGTCTCTAGGGATAGTCCTGCCCAATGGAGGAGGACGCTAGGACTAAGAGGCAAGTGAGCAGCGCTTAAATTGGCTCACCTTGGGCGTAAACAGGATTAATCTCCGCGCCTCGCTTAATTTGAATGAGTTCTTTAATACGCCCATTCCGAAGACCGTATACCCATCCGTGAAGGGAGGGCCCCTCACTCCTTCGCCATGAATCCTGGACAATTGAACTATGCGCCAGGTTCTCCACTTGTTTCATGACATTGAGTTCGACAAGGCGACCGACGCGCTCGCGTTTGGTTGGTAGCGCCTCGATTTCGTCCTGATTCGTTCTGTAGAGATCCTTGACCCCCATAAGCCATTTATTCACCAAGAGGAGACCTGGCGCTTGGGGCCTGAGAGCGGCGATGATTCCGCCACAGTTGTAATGGCCGCAGACGATGATGTGTTGAACGCGCAAGACATCCACCGCGTACTGCAGAACGGTCAGACCATTGAAGTCCGTGGTGGCGATTTGATTGGCAATGTTGCGGTGCACAAACATTTCTCCCGGTTTTGCATCTACGATGATTTCTGCAGGGACTCGGCTATCTGAGCACCCAATCCATAGCACATCAGGGGACTGCTCGTGATCAAGTCGTGCGAGGAAGGTTGGGTCTTTTAACTTCTGCTTCCTGGCCCAGGCCTCGTTTTGTTCAAGAAATCGTTGATTGGTGTTCACTCGGCTCAAATTCCATCGCTACGTTTCGATCCAATACTAGCAGTCGCGCGCGGCGGAATCATCCTAAGGGGTGCAGTTCCCCGATAGGGGGAAGTCCCTGTCAACGGGCATCATCCTGAAGTGGGGTGAAAATCTAAGCTGGATCAGCAGGTTAGGTCTTCGATTAAGTTATTCACAGATTCTGTGGATAACTCTGTGTATGGAGCGGTGAGGAGAAGGCGATCTCAAGGCCTGAGTTGAATTGTATAAAAAATACACAATCGTAACCCATTGATTTATATTGAAATAAATGAGGGCATGGGTTGTTTCCGAAATCGTATGGTGAAACAGTAGGTTATCAAAGCATGTGCATAACTGCACCGATTTGGGGTGGCAAAAACTGGAATGTCAAGTTCCTTGAACCAGAACAGTGCGAGTGATTTTGGCTTGAAAAATCCCGATCTTTGCCAAGATAGGCGCCAAATTCAAGCAGGAAAATTTTTAAAGGAGCAGGGCCTCTTGATCTCCAAGCCAAGTCAGGACGGCTTCAACATCGTCCATCTTTTCGGGAAGCATCAGATGTCCTGGAACCCTCGTATCCCCCGATCCTATCGCCAAAACGAGGATGCCAGCGTCATTCAATGCCCGAGTGACCGGTTGTGCGGATGCGATCAAAGAGGCGTCCTCAAGCAGATAGGGAAGGTAGCCAAGTTCGAATAAGTGGGACTCGAGCTTTGTGGCTAGCGTTTTTTTGGATTCAGGAATCCATACCGTCAGACCCCGTTGACCCAGTCGATTTTCGCGAAGCTGACGATCAACGGGTCCCTGATGTGTGGTATTAGATTCGGCTTGGGCTTCCTGTATGAGCCCCGCACCGATAGTCGCGTTGGTTAAGCGGTCAATCACAATGAACGATCCGGTCGCCTTACAGGTGCCGTATGCATCAAATGCCAAAGGCGCATTGAAGGCGATATCGATCAGACCAATCTCATTCAGCTTCAATACATCCGCTGGGTGATGAATTTGGGTATTAACGTCAATTCGATGGTTGATTCGTGTCACCGTTCCTGAAACCAGATGACTATTCTGCTTGAACAGGTACGGGCGGCCAGTGTGGAGTTCACGTTCGGCCATCCAGACAACGTGTGCTCGGACGTTTTTACCCGTGTTTGGCCGATCGTCGCTTCTGACCAAAAGATCGCCACGACTGATATCAATCTCATCCTTGAGTGTCAGTGTTACAGCTTGCCCAACGAAAGCTTCCTCAAGATCGCCGTCCTGCGTAACAATTGATGAAATGATGCTGCTTTTTCCCGAGGGCAGGACCGTGACCGAATCGCCCTTGCGGAAGACGCCCGCTGAGACCGTTCCGCTATACCCTCTGAAATCCAGGTTGGGCCGATTGATGTATTGAACCGGAAATCTTGGATTTTGAAGGTTCTGGTCGTGGCTGATTTCAATGCTGTCTAGCAAGGTCATCAGCGGCGCATCAGTAAACCAGGGCATATGGGCGCTGGCATTGACGACGTTATCGCCTTTGAGTGCGGAGAGGGGGATGAAACGGATATCAGGGATGTGGAGCTTCTGCGAGAAGGCGAGATAGTCTTCGCGAATCTTGTTGAAGACGGTTTCATCGAAACCGACCAGATCCATCTTGTTGATGGCCACGATGACATGCCGAATCCCGAGCAACGAGACAATGTAGCTGTGTC
>JBEBBO010000012.1:0-8834 GCA_041158345.1 Pseudomonadota bacterium
GCCATTTCCAAAAAGTACACCGTTGGGATTCAGAAGATAAAAGTTGGCACGTCCCTCCGGCGTGACCCGCAGCGTGCCATTGATCTCTGAGGTTTCCTTACCCGTGACGCGCGCAATCACGTTTTCGACAAAGCCTTTTTGGTCTTCTGCAAAGGTGACGGTCTGGCCCTTGCTGATGTTGAAGTTTGAGAAGCTCTGAAAAAGATTGTGACCCGCGGTTTGTCCGGCCGATTGAGGGATGACTACTTGCTCTGGCCCCCCGATTCCGGGACTCAAAACCGTCGCGGGGTGGCCCAGTGAACCGTCGGTAACAATCCCGCCGTTTGCCGATGCTGCGCCCGTCCATAGAAGCCACGTGACTAAAAGCACCACGCCTTTTTTCAGTGCATTCAATCGATGCAGCCTCGAATGGAGACCCATGACGAAAGCACCACGCCTTTTATCACGGGTTTCCATCAAATCAGCCCATGCGTGACGCTGTTTTATGTTCAATAGCTTCAGGCAGTTCAAGGATTGCCAAAAGGTTTAAAAGGGTGGAATCTCAATGCGGAATATCCCCTGACTCCAAAGCGTCCATGAACACCTGAGCAAAGGGGAATCGATCCTTGATTGCGGCCGCTTCCTGATAGGCTTCGAAGGGCCATCCCTCCTGCCGTGCAGCCATTTTCATCGCTGCAGCCAGTCGCTCTTCATTGGACGCCTTGGCCAACTTTTCTAGCGATCCCTCATCGGCAATGACCATAAGGGGTACTTGAACACGGTCCAGATCATCCGCAATTTCAATCTGATAGGAACCGGGCTTCAAATTGACCGAGATAAATGTGTGTCGAACGCCGGGGATCCCGCCCTGATGCACCAAGGTCTTTTGTGCTTCATCCTTAATCTCAACTTGGTAGGGTGGCGTCCCGCCGCTCCAGGCCAAATGAAGTGGCTTGGATATGCGCGCTCTCAAGCGGAGATCGCCGCCACCAGCCATCGGCACCTGGATGGACTCATGATTCCCCACAGCGCGCGTTGCGGCCTGAACCGATCGAGTATAGACACCGGCATCCGCACGAAGACCGACGCGTTGCAGAAGCCAATCCGAAGCCCACGCCCAGGTTTGACTGCCTTTGGTGGAGAGACTTTCAGCACCCAGTTCTGCAGCAGAGAGCGTTTTCCCTCCCGCAGGAACCTGGATGGGATTGAGCGCGCCATTTGCACTTACAATCGAGGCATGTGCCTGATCCGTTCGAAAAGTCAGATGATCTCCAGGCATCAAATACATGCCATCCAGAACTTCGAGGACTTTACCGCCACGGGTCAATTCATAATTCTCCGGCGCCGCATCAATCTTGAGATACGCCGCAAAAAGCGACTCGGTGATGAGTAACAGGGCTGTCAACAAAAGCACTCTGCGATGGTCAGTATTCATGAATCCTCCGAATGAAGACGGCAAACAGCAATTGCGAAACCCGCTCAATGGCGTTTTGTAGAGAATCGAGGATGTTTTTTGATTCGACCAACGATCTCTTCCACCCCATCGGAAATCGAAGAGAGAAACAGCGGAATCGCCAATGCAACCCACATCCCATATTTAAAAAAAATGTAACACAGCGGCATCAATATGATGGAAACCCCCACCATGAAAAGAAAACTACTGGTGTTGGGTGCCCAGCGCGCATGAAGGACGTAGCCCAGAATAACAATGAGGCTTTCCACGAAAAGCCCGAAGACAAGCGGAGGACGCTCCAGGACACCATGATGATCCAAAGTCGCTATCGCATTCAAAATAACCATGGCACCTGGCATTGAACCCAGAGGTGTCGAAAATAGATCGCGTGAATCGGCATCCGATGCGCCAATCACGACAATGCGATCCTTGAGCCAGTTCTCCTGCCCTTTTTCGATTTTTCCGCTGGGATACGCGCGAAAGCACTGGGGGTTCCGTGAGGAATCCGTCACACAGGAGGCAGAGAATCGTTCGAAGAATGGAACAGGTACGCCATCGGTCCGAACGATGGTCGGAATCGATCGCCATGCGGGCAAATCCGTGCCGATCGTATAGACAATCCGCTGGGATAAGGCGTCCTCTTCATCAAGATCAAGGCCCATCAGCGCATCTGGATCTGTTCCAGAAGCCAGCGCATCCTGCATCGACTTCAGAATTGATTGGGGTGAGCTGCCACCTGAACGCAGAATACTCAGGGCCAATAACTGGACCGAGGGAAGAACGCCGGAGGATCCAGGCTGGACCTGCTCAAACAGACGCCATCGTCTTAGAACACCGTCATTGTCATCGACATTAAATAGGGCTGAAGCCCGAATAGCCCGAGTGGATTCAACCGCAAACGCATCATCCAGAAATGAACGCCGAAAGACGGCGGCGTGCTCGTCATCAAGCGGAGGAACTATGCCCCGAGGCATGATTAAAGGCGGTAGATTCTCATCCTGATAGTGGGAGAGAAACTGCACCAAGGCATCGTCGGCTTGGGGATTACACGAGCGTTTTGACAATTCGACATCCACGTAGACCAATTTCGGTTGCGCTGCAGTTACGAACTGAATCAGCTGAAGGAGCTTATCTCTTGGAAGCTGAACCGGCTCATCCCAAAGCCGATGGGTTTGCTCGTCAATATCGATGAAAGCCAATGGAGTCGCGGTCGGCGAGGGCTGCGGCGACTGAAAGGCGGACATCAGCAGATCCATCACGGTGTCCTCTTTTTCCCGCAGCAATGGCATGCTCGCTACCCATGGCTGACTGATGAGAACAAATGCAGGCAACGCGATTAACAGTCGTAAAAAAAGAGAACGCGCGTGAAATGGCGCTCGATGCCAGGCGCGCCTGATCATTGCCCAAGAACCCGTTGGAGTGTCTTCATCTAACGCTTACCACCATCGGCCCACCAGAATAAAGGGCGCCCAATAGAAGGGATGATGAAATTCAGACTGCTCCAACAGCTTTTGCTGCGACTCGGCCAACGCACTCGAAGCACTTCGATCCTCACTCAAAAACCCCTGATAAAACTTTTGCATCAACCGAACCGTCGCCTGATCATCAACTGGCCAGAGACTCCCCAACGCCCGTGGCACATTTGCCTTGAGTGCGAGACCACTGAGTCCAAGAGGCGCCTGTTCATCCCCTTCTGCTGAATGACAGGCACTCAGCGTCAAAAGCCTTAAATGCCCCGATTGCCGACCTGATTGCAGCATCCGCTCCAGATCCCCGAATTTCAATAGATGGTCATACGTCAAAATGAAACTCTGTTGCGAACTTCGGCCAATCACGCCATGAGAGGCAATATGAAGGGCGCTGAAGCGCTGCGTCTCAAAGGTGCGATAAAGCGCGTCCCGGGTAAAGGTCCGATCGGTCAGTACCGAACTCGCCAAGGGCCGCAAGACCTCGACCTCCCGCTCGACGCCCGGCAGCTTCAAGGCGTCCTTGACCACATCCCGCGATGCCAATTGGCCCAAGGATGCTGTTGAACTGCCCGAAGCCCCAATTCCCCTGGCCCGTGCAGAATTCATCACCTCGCGATTCACCTGTTCTGGCAGTTCATCCACCACGGGGCCGGGATCACCGAGGCCCGCCACGAAGATTCGATCATCACTGGCCCCCTCGTCCTTCGGATTGAAAAGACTCAGACCCGTCAAGGTTGCGAAGGCGTAGCGTGTCACCAGGTAATTGCGACCATCATGGAGGGCCGCCAGGGGGATTTTTCGAAAAAGACTGTCTGGAATAACGACGATGCGCTTCACCTGCCCCTTCGCCAAGGAAGGTTCCAGAGGTGCAAAAACCTGACCATAAAGTTCTTTTGCCAGCGGCACCGGGTCTGATGCGGGATTGGCCAAAGACTTCGAGAAGGTCGCTACCTTTTGCTGCAATACTCTGGCGTTCATCCCACGAAGCGGAATCGCTTCTATTTCGCCACGATTGGCAAGAATCACATAGCCGTGGTCCCCCGCTACAAAAGGATACACAAAGGCCGTTTGCGCCTCTCCGTTATCCAGAAGATCTGTCAAACGCACCTTTTGATCAGGGACACCGCAGCTGTGACCCAGAAATTCCTCCAGGGACGCGCGATTAATGGCTTCCAAGGTGAGGATGGCTTCTTTGAGCAAGGCATGCCGGGAAACAACGGGGCGATCGAGGGTGGATTGATCCACCAGAAGAGCCACACGCTCCAAATAGAGGGGAACGAGGGTCTGAGAGAACCACGAGCGTCCCTTTTCATCGCGCTTCGGAAGATCCGCGCGAATGGATTCCGCCGTGTCAAAGGATGAAGCAAAGGCCTGCAGTGCCTGAGGGATATGGCCCATGGAGACTTCAGCACGTGCGCGCTCTGCCTCAAGTTGCCATCGAATCTGAGGCGTGAGGCCCTGCCCTTCCTGGCCGAGTACCATCTTGGCAATCTGCACGGCATCAGACTCCCGGTGTTCCTCCCGGTAGAGACGCACCAGTTCGAGTTCAGCCGTAGACTTCAGTTCAGCTGCATTCTTGGCATCTGCAACGGCTTGGTTCAAGGCATAAAATCGAAGAGCAACCGCACGTGCCGATGATCCAACGCCCCCACGCTGGCCTTGCCTCGCCGCTTCGGCGATATACAGGAACAGCCGCCCCCGCTCCTCGCCTTGGGGTAATGCCGACACCTCTGACAGTGACTTTTCAAGTGTTGCAAGGGCCTGATCAGGACTGATTCTCAGGGTCCGCTTGATCAAAACCAGCTGCAATTTGAGGTGGCGAAGAGGCTCAGCTGCCGCCAGCATCTCGGCACCCTTTCGAACCTCTTCGAACCTGGGTTCAACCGGACTCTGGAGACCCCAAAGATCGAGCAGTGCCAAATGCCAACGGAAGCGGTGCTCTGGGGGACCTAACTTCAAGGCAATTGCATGAAGGAGGTCATCGACGCCCTGCTCAATCTCTCCAGTGCCTAGCTCGGCCAAGCCAAGCGCGCCCAATAGATCCGGATCGCTTGATGTAGGATTTTCCCGGTCAACCTGCGAACTCGCTGACTCGCGCGCCAGCGCTAACTGCCCTTTGGCCAGAAGGTTATAAATCCGATGGGCATCGACGGCCTCTTCAGTGGGGTGGGCGTGAAGATCCGCTGAAAGCATCGTTACAAAAAGAAACGATCCGAGAAAATTCAGGACGCTAGGGACACCACGCAATGGCTGAAGTCGGTTCCACATCACAAGGCCTCGTAGGTAACCCGGAAATAAATCCCTTCATCTTGAATATCGCGTATGGCACTGTAATGTGGACGCATCAGAGCGTAACCGTAGTTAAGATCGGCTTGGAGATCGACATACTTGAAATTGATACCCGATCCCACGGACCAGATTTGATTCCGCGGCCCGCCTAAATCCCAGGCTTCACCAAAATCGGTAAAAGGATAAACGGTGACAAGAACCGGGTAATCCATGAATGAAAATGACTCCAGGGGGTATCGTAATTCCGCTGAGAGGGTATAGCCCTCATCGCGCACCATGAAGTTCGTCCGGTAGCCTCGAACCGTCGAAGCGCCCCCGACGGCAATTCGCTCGAGCGGCAATAGAGGGTGGTTGGTTAACTGGAGATTTTCCCGAAGAATCACTTGAGCGCCTTCATCGTTAAGGAGATAGGCATACTGAGTTTGGAGCAGCCACGAGACGAACTGGCTACTCGGAAAATTCTCTTTGGCAGGGGTGGCACCCAATGCGTTCATACCAAAACTGAGTGTGTTCCGAATGGAGAGCGCGTGCCGCGTCCATCGTTCCGTGTACTCCTGATAGGTCCGAGCCACCGTGACCTGGGTATAACCGCCCACAACCCCTGGGACAAAGGAATAGGGTTGCCCGAGAACACTCGTATCGTTAGCTCTGATCGAGAAAAGCCCGCCAATGACCAAGCGGCGTCGTAGCGTATCGATCAAGGGATAACTGGCACCAATTTCTCCAATGTGGACCTGGCTTTTAATATTGAGGTTCTGAAAGGAGGACTCGATGACTTGGGAGTTTCCTTCATCAAAATTGACGTAACCCAGGGCCTTGGTCCCGAAAAGTGGAATGCTATATCCGCCGCTGTAACGCATGGACCCACCGCTGCCCACGACGGTCAATGCAAACGTATCACCCAGGCCGGTCATATTGCGCACCCATCCGCTCGCTCCGGCACCAACAGCACCGATGGAGGGCGGACGGTAGTTGTCCGTAAAGGTCGTGACCCCGTAGGGTTTTGCCCTTTGGATATCGAGATCAAGAATGGCCTGACCCGGTTCATCTCCCGGCCGGATCTTTCCGTTCATGCCGTCCAACAACGGATCGTTCAAAAGGAGCTGAAAGTTTTCCTGTAGTTCCTGGATATTGAAGGGGGCATTTTCATCGGCCAAAAGGCGGCTTCGGATGTAGTCCGTGGTCAACCCGCCTGCCCCACGAATGACAATATCCTGAATGGTTCCTTCAACGATTTGAACCACGACGGTGGCGGTATCTTTCTCATAGCCCGTTATTTTGGCTCCCGAATTTACAAACCCTCGACTGATGTAATAATTGGATAAGGTTTTGCGAAGCAACTCGACTTCATCGAGGGTCAACTCCCCATTGACAGCATGCTGCGCAAGAAACTCCGTGATGAGGCCTTGAAGAACTTCCGTGCTGAATACGGTATTCCCACTGAGCTGGAATGACTTGACTTTGAGACGGGTATTATCGAGTAGCGGCTGCTCTTTGGCCGTTGGGATTGGCGGCAACTCAAATCCTTCAGGTGCTCTCGACGGCTTGTAATAAGGCAGTCCTGGCCGCCATTCACTCGGCCGATCGGTTGATTCATAGCCGGCGACGGCATATGCGTGTTCCGGGCAAAAAATGAACACAGCCAAAAGGCCTAGGAAGATCAGAAAGGTCATCCGATCATGAATCATCACTCTATGGACATGCATAGCGGATTTAATCGGCTATCCCCTAATTTCTTGGTTTAAAGCCCATAGAAAAAATCAAAAGCACTCTTCGAAAGCCTGCCCATTCCCGGGCGATTCGTGGGTAACGATTTCAGGACTAAGCGCGTGTCGGACACCACAAAGCGTTGGGATCTTGCCACTGGATCGCAGAGAACTAACTGGCTCCAAAAATTATCAACCCGTCTAATATACGCCTTGCTGACGAGGGTATATTGCTCATATGGAGTCACATCGCTGGTGCCATACTCTTAGCGGATTCCCCTTCGACCAAAAATTAAGAACAAAACCCGTACTCCAAAGATGCCCCATGCCAAAAAAGGAGGCGGTTGGGTAACGACATACTTCATTTAACGCCTCATACACCCGGCCGCTGAAACTCCCTCTCATGCAAGCGACCTGGTCATGCCCATACAATTGCTTCAACCGGACGACACGATTATTTCTCCCTAGGCGGGCTATACTGGAGGCGCAAAGCGCTCTGGGAAGGAGGAAAAGCAGGTTGAATGGCCTTTTACTCGAGAGCGAGTTCGGGCGAAGAAACCGCCTGAGATCAAAGTCAAGCGATTGGCCCAACAGGCGAAATGACTGAAGCTAGCTGCAGCTGACGCGTGAAATTGCGCTTTCATAATCGTCACAATATCTCGGTGGCTATCGAAAAACTCTCAATCGCAGGACGTAAAAACTTCGCATTAGGCATATGTGAGGGATTCATTACAAACGAGCCTATGTTTTTCACAATTAGCATACGGCTTTCAACGCCGAGGCGTAATCAGATGGATCCATGATGATTGGATGCGGAAATGACAGTTCTCTCAGTTTGTCAAAGCGAAAAAAAACCAAGGTAGTGAAGGTGATTAATAAAACGAAGGTAGCCTCTATTCTGGGATGGGTGTTGTCCTTGTTGATGCTTGCAAACTCTGCAATTGCAGATGTCGTCTATCTTGTGAGCTCCAACGGTGTCTCAACCTCCCATACCGGGGACTTCCCTGTGGGTACAAAGTTTTCTGGCTCATTGACGGTCAATGGGCTCCCAAACAATCTGCCTGCAAATTCCAATCTTTTGGATTACCTGACGTCATTCAGATTTACAGATGGCTCAGGCACCATCTATAGCAATACGACGCAAAATCAAATCGCTTTCACAGGTCAGACGGACGCGAGTGGAAAAATCACTGCCTATGCGCTCACCGGCAGCGTCAGTGGCGGATTGCCTAGCTTCATTATTTCGCCTGGACCGAACGGAATTTCATCAAAGCCTTTCAGCAGTCTCTCTGCGGAATGGACAGGCCCCAGCTCACTGAATCCACCAGCGCCCCCAGCACCCCCGCCAAAACCGACATCCACTGCTCCCTCCAGTGTGAATGGTTGCTCGCTAAAGCATCGAACGATTTGTCCCAATCTGATCGTCCGCGACCTCAATCTAACCGGGGTCAATCTCTCCTCATCTTTTCTGGTGAATGCGGATTTCACTGGCACTAATTTAACCAATGCGAATTTGACCGGGGCACAACTGAGTGGGGCCATTTTTGATGGGGCAACCATGACCGGAGCGAAGCTTCAGGGGGCTGACCTGAGTGGTTGCTCGCTTCAGACGGTGAAACTTGAAAATGCCAACTTGAGCAGGGCAAATCTTACGAAGGCTAATATTTCATCCGCCAACTTGAAGAATACCAACTTAACTAAGGCGATAGCCATTGAGACCAATTTCTCGAGCAGCGATTTAACCGGCACTAATCTTTTTCAAATCACCGCCGCCAAGGCCAATTTCTCCAGCGTCACACTCGTCGGCTCTAACCTCAAAAATGCGTATTTGGCACGAGCGGTATTTTCTAATGCCACGATTAGCCAAGTCCTAGTTAACTATAAAACTGTCCTTACGGGAGCTGCTTTGGATACAAATGGCCCTATAACAACGAATTG
>JBEBBO010000013.1:0-3097 GCA_041158345.1 Pseudomonadota bacterium
GAAAACTACTCTTCTGACAACTGAAGAAATGCAAGCAATGCGCGAAAGGGGTGAGTCCAGGACGGAGTTGACTATTCTTCGCCAGAACGCTACGCGTGGCATTGAGCCAGAAGTTGACGATAATTCTCCGGATGTTACGGATTTAATGCGCGCCACAATCCGAAATCTTCGTGAAGGAAGGCCTACTGGAGGTGGAACGGGAGAGTGATCGCGATTGGTCTGGATAAATAGGTTCTAGAGGGCTTCCGCGCTTTATAACATTCTCGAGCGAGATGAGAACCAGAGACTCTGTTAGGGAGTGAAAAGCGGAACCCCATAAAGGTCTTTATGGGGCGTCCTCGAACGACTGATTTATAAAAAGTCCTAATAAAACAATGACCTATATGGTGGAGGTGGCGTCCACCGAACTGGCGCAAAATGTCATTCAAAAACAATAATATAAAAACGCCAAAAAAATACTTGCCCCCATATTGTTTTGTAGGCGTTGCTCTTGTTCCGGATACATGAACGATGGGCTGGTATTGGATGACCGGGAGTGGACTTGCCCCTCCTGCTCGACCCTTTTGGATCGGGACATCAATGTCGCAGTCAACATTGAAGCCGCCGGGCTGGCGGTGTTAGCCTGTGGAGAGAATGTCAGTCTTGTGTCGTAAATCGGCATAAGCAGTTCTCGATGAATCAGGAATCCCCTTCCTTTAGGAAGGGGAGGAAGTCAAACCATTTTGTATCCCTGAAATGAATTGCTGTCCCGCGTTAGCAAGTGCATCAGCTTGGGATGAATAAATAGCTTTTCTCGCCCAACAGCCCGTTCCTCCAATACGCCGATTTCCACGAGTTGTTTCAGATAGCGGGAAGCTGCCTGGCGCCCGGCAATTTCTTTCTCGACCAGATTCTGGATACGGCAGTAAGGCAGATCGAAAATCAGATCAACCAACTCGCGGGTATAAATTTTTGGCACCGCCTGCTTCACATGGGCAGCGGTCAGCACCGACAGTTCGCGAATCGCCGCAATCTTCGCCGTCGTCCAGCGTGCGGTATCTTCCACGCCCTGTAGCAGATAGAGAATCCATGGTTCCCATGCCTGGTTGCGCGTCACGTCGAGCAGCAGGCGGTAATACTCGGCTTTGTGTCGGATGATGAAGCGGCTCAGATAGAGAATCGGCAGCGTTAGTAACTCTTCCTGAATCAGATACAGACTGTTGATGACGCGTCCGGTACGTCCATTACCATCGGTGAAAGGATGAATCGCCTCGAACTGGTAATGACCGACCGCCATGCGGATCAAAGGATCAACATCACGCGCCTCGTGAAGATAGCGCTCCCAGTTCGCCAGCTTTGATCTCAGCAAATCCTCGCCGACCGGTGGGGTATAGATCACTTCGCCGGTGGCTTGATTGGCAAGTGCGGTGCCGGGTACGCGGCGCACCTGCATGTCCGTGCCCTTAATGCGTGTGCAAACCTGCTCTGCCGTCCGGGTATTCAATGGCGTTTGCCTGAGCGCACGGAATCCTTCCAGCAGTGCGCAACTATGGCGCAGTGCTTCGCGGGTAGCCGGGTCGGCGTGCTCGACGGCACTCTGATACTGAAATAACCGGTCAGTGGTGGTGACAATGTTCTCGATTTCCGAGCTGGCCTGTGCTTCGAGAAGTGGCAGCGCATTGATGAGCACCCCTTGGTTGGGGATCAGTTCGGCGGCCTGCTTGAGTTCGGCCAAGGCAGCGCGTGCGGTAATGCACTGCTTGAGTACCGGGCGCGTTTCTACCTCTGTGGCAGGTGGCAGGAGGGGCAGGTTGTTGTAGGGTTGGTCTGGGCGCCAACTGGTCATGATTTGATTTTTCTATTTTTGCGACACATTTCCAGTGTATGTCGCTGGCGACGACAGGTCAATCAAATATGTTGCGATTTCACATAAATCGCAACATATCCAATCCGCCAATCGCCACCACTACATTACGCGGCAACTTCGGCTGGCTTGATCGAGACGATGAGTTGTGGATCAGTCTATCCAAGATGGCGTCTGCCAGCGTTGGATCGCCAATCTGGTCGTGGCATCGATCAACTGGAAGTTGTCTGGTCACGATGGTTGAACGTGATGCATACCGCATTGCGGTGGTGACTTGACAGAGATGTTTAGAGCATGGAGCCCCGCCAAACCCGGGGCGGTTCAACCCTATTTGATGAGCCTGTTAAGGATTGATGATAGTCGTCATCTGATGGGTGCGCTGAGACCTCAATATCCTGACAAGGCCAACGTACAGGTGTATCCATTGCACGATTACTATGAAGTGACCCAATTTTCAACCTGTAACCCGGGAACTCGGACGAATTCGCGCTCATTATTCGTGACGATAATCCAACCTTCTGCGCGAGCATGTGCTGCTAACCAAAGATCATTATTCCCAATGATCTTTCCGATTCCCTGAAGCTCCGCTCGTATCTGGCCGTAATGTTCACCGGCCGATTCCGGAAGTTCATAGACCCCGACCGATTGAAGAAGGGATTGGATACTTCTCAAGGCACGTTCCCTAGATTGACTTCGTTCAGCGCCGTAACGCAGTTCGCCCAGTGTAATAACTGAGATGGCAAGCTCAGAGGCCGCGAGACGGCTGAATCTATCTCTTACCTCGGGCGGGTTGTGCTTTGCAATGTAAATACAGATGTTAGTGTCGAGAAGGTACCGGACACTCATTTAGAGGATCTCCCTCTCCTGTGGCGGGGTGTCCTGACGCCCATTGTCCATGAAGTCTGATGGCAATCCGACAAGGGCATCAAAGATTGCAGTTGCATTCCTCGGCATCGCCCGTAGGACGACCTCATCACCACGACGGTAAATTTCGACTTGGTCGACATCAAAACGAAAATTCTTGGGCAACCGAACAGCCTGACTGTTACCAGATTGAAAAATTCGCGCGAGAGTCATGAGCAAACCTTTGATGATGTGTATACGCTTAAGTGTATACCTTAGTGATCCGATCTATCAATAAACATGGGTCAAAAATACCAAACTACCTTGCGGAATGAACGCCGTGAAAATCGGAGCGTCATGACAAACAGGCGGGGCCGGCGGTACTTCCCGTTATGGAGGGTCAGTGCTCCT
>JBEBBO010000014.1:0-4193 GCA_041158345.1 Pseudomonadota bacterium
GGTTTCTCGTCGCTTGAGTCGCTTGACCCATTGCCCCAGAAGACGCGTCAAGAAAATCACCAACGGATTCAACAAAAGGATGAAAAGACCCAGTCGCCAATTCATCCATAGCAAGACGCCACCGGTCCCAATCAGCGTCAAAAGGGCGACCAGACTGCGTCCGACGGTCACGCCAATGAAGTTATCGAGGGTGTCGAGATCCGTGACCAGATGGGTGACCACAGCGCCCGAGCCGAGGCTTTCATATTCCGCCATCGAAATTTGCTCGAGTCTTGCGAGCAATCGTTTCCGAAGGGTAAACACCACGTCCTTCGAGATGCGGCTAAATTCCCGCGTCTGGGCGACGTTGAACGCTGCGGTCAGAAACCGAAGGAGCACCGTCAACAGCAAGAGAGCCGTGATGTAGTAGACCGGCCCCTGGAAGGTCTCTGGCCCAATGCGGTCAAGCGCCGCGATGGCGGGGCCTGGATGATGGAGTAACACCTCATCGACCAAAAGTGGCAGCAGCAAAGGCACCGGTACCGCAGTCAGTGCAGCCCATATCGCCAACCCCTGACCCCAGGCAATCCGGGCCCTGTGACCGCGAACGACTTGCAGGATAAGCCCCCATCCCAGGCGATCTTCTGGGGGCATTTCACTTTTCGGCATGGCGCGGTGATTCACAATGAAAGTTGTCAATTCGGGAGATTGTAATTACGGGGCGATGACTCTGCTACAATAGTCCGCTTTTTTATCGGCAGGTTGCCCCCGGCAACTGCCATGGGAACGGCTATCGGCCTCAGCACCGCGGGGGCCGCGTTCGATAACCCTTAGGACATCAAAACGGCAATGACATCCAACGACGCACCTGCCAGTGAGCCCCGGAAGAACAGTTACTCGCGCGAGGATCTGATCCGCTGCGGACAAGGTGAACTTTTTGGCCCCGGAAATGCGCAGCTGCCCCTGCCGCCGATGCTGATGTTCGATCGCATCACCCAGATCACCGATGTAGGCGGCCAGTTCGACAAGGGCCTGATCACTGCTGAATTGGATATCACGCCTTCCCTTTGGTTCTTCGACTGCCACTTCCAAAGTGATCCTGTCATGCCCGGCTGTCTTGGCCTTGATGCCATGTGGCAGCTGGTCGGTTTCTACCTGGGATGGCTTGGAGGCCCCGGCCGTGGCCGCGCGCTTGGCGTAGGCGAGGTCAAGTTCCGCGGTCAGGTACTTCCGGTCAACAAACTGGTAACCTACCGCATCCATTTGAAACGGGTGATGATGCGCAAACTGGTCATGGGCATTGCTGATGCCGAAATGGAATGTGACGGTCGCATCATTTACGAGGCCAACGACCTGAGAGTCGGCCTTTTCACCTCCACAGACGATTTCTGAGGAGCAAAGTAGCATGAAACGTGTCGTAGTTACCGGAATCGGTATCGTATCCAGCCTGGGCAACAATAAATCCGAGGTCCTTGAATCCCTTCGAGAGGGCCGTTCAGGCGTTGCGCACAGCAGCGAATATGCAGAGCTGGGCTTTAGAAGCCATGTGCATGCACCCGTCAATATTGACCCTGACGAGCTCATTGACCGCAAGATCCGTCGCTTCATGGGCGAGGGCGCGGCTTACAACTACATTGCCATGGATGAGGCCATCCGAGACTCCGGCCTCAGTGAAGCCCAGGTTTCAAACCCCCGCGCAGGGATCATCATGGGCTCCGGAGGTCCTTCCACCTCCAACTTACTGGGCGCTTGGGATGCGTTTCGCGAAAAGGGTCTGAAGAAGGTGGGCCCCTACATGGTCCCCCGCACCATGTCGAACACAAACTCCGCGTGTCTGGCCACCCCGTTCAAGATTCAAGGCGTCAACTACTCGATCAGTTCGGCCTGCGCGACCAGCGCGCACTGCATTGGTAATGCCGCTGAACTCATTCAGCTTGGCAAACAGGATGTGATTTTTGCGGGTGGTGGCGAAGAGCTGCACTGGACCCTGACCGTGCTCTTTGATGCGATGGGTGCCTTGTCTTCGAAATACAACGACACCCCGCTCAAGGCCTCACGGGCTTATGACGCCGATCGAGATGGCTTTGTTATTTCTGGCGGTGGCGGTGTACTGGTTCTTGAAGAACTGGAGCATGCCAAAGCCCGTGGCGCCAAAATCTATGCTGAACTCACGGGCTATGGCGCAACCTCCGATGGCTACGACATGGTTCAGCCCTCGGGCGAGGGTGCCGTCCGCTGCATGCAGCAGGCCATGGCCACAGTGAAAGGCCCCATCGACTACATTAACGCCCACGGCACCAGCACGCCGGTCGGTGACATTCGCGAACTGGAAGCCGTGAAAGCCGTCTTTGGCAATGCAGTCCCCAAGATCAGCTCGACCAAGTCGCTATCGGGCCACTCATTGGGCGCAGCAGGCGTCCATGAAGCCATCTATACCCTGTTGATGATGGAGCACCGATTCATAGCCGCCTCAGCCAACATCGAAAATCTCGATGCCGGTGCCTCTGGCGTCCCGATTGTTCGGGAACGAATCGACGGCGCGAAAGTGGATGTTGCTATGTCCAACAGCTTCGGATTCGGCGGCACCAATGCCAGCCTCGTTTTCGAGCGCCATGACGGATAGCGCGACGCTAGAATTCAGCGAAAAACAGCGCTACGACTTCAACAAGCTACAGAAGCGATTGCGGCGCCTGACGGGCGCGGCAATCGCCGACTTCGGCATGATCGAAGCCGGCGACAAGGTCATGGTCTGCCTCTCTGGCGGCAAAGACTCCTATACCCTTCTTGATATCCTGTTGAGCCTCAAACTCAACGCGCCCATCGACTTTGACATCGTTGCCGTCAATCTGGACCAAAAGCAGCCCGGGTTTCCTGCAGATGTCCTCCCCGCGTACCTGAGTGAACGGGAGATTCCCTTTCACATCATCGAACAGGATACCTACAGCATCGTCAAACGCGTCGTTCCCGAAGGCAAGACGACCTGTGGACTGTGTTCTCGCCTGCGCAGAGGCCTCCTCTATCGTTACGCGGAAGAGAACGGCATGACCAAAATTGCCCTGGGGCATCATCGCGATGACATCATCGAGACCTTTTTTCTCAATCTGTTCTACGGCGGCACGCTCAAGGCCATGCCACCGAAGCTTCTCAGCGACAACAAGGCCCATGTCGTGATTCGCCCTTTGGCCTATTGCCGTGAGCGTGACATCGATCGCTACGCGCAGATTCGAAACTTTCCCCTGATCCCCTGCAATCTTTGTGGATCGCAGGAAAATCTCCAGCGTCAGGCCATGAAGGAAATGCTTCGGGGCTGGGAGCGACAACATCCTGGCCGGGTCGAGACCATTTTTACTGCACTGCAGAATGTCGCCCCGTCACAGCTTGCAGATCGTTCACTTTTCGACTTCAAAAGCCTCGAACAGCTTCGACTTCATGCCGAAGCGAATGCCGAAGGGCTCGATATTCTCTCTCGTTAGCCGCATGATGCCCTGAAACCCAGAAAGGACGCGGGGTCCAGCGGATGCATAATGCCGCTTGCATTTTCCATCAAGGTTATTTATAAATCTGTCGTGTCCCCTTGCGGGCACCACAAACTATAACTTTTAAGTGTTCTATCAGGAGGTTCCCTATGAAGAAGTTGCTCTGCGTTGTAAGCGTTCTGATGATGTCTCTGGTTGTTGTTGGCTGTGGCAATTCTCCCGACGGCGACGGTCAGAAGCTCGAAGCTCCGGCTGCTCCTTCTCTGTAAGGCAGCCACACCAATCTGACACAACCGATTTCTCGCAATCCAAAAGAGGGATTCGTCCCATAACAAGCGAAAAATCGCGTCAGGTGAGTGCTAAAACCCGGGTCTCCGCACCCGGGTTTTTTATGCCCTAAAGCCTCTCATTTTTCGCTGAAGGCGGGGCGGGCCATTCCTCAATCCCCTTTTCCCATGAAAACTGTCCGGTCTGCCCGGGCCTTCTCCATGCCTCACCGCGCCGAGTAGCCTTTTCACCCGTCTCCAAGGCTCGGCCTGAAACGCCCCTTAAGGACTTCCTGATGGCTCATCGTTGAAGCAAGAAAGGAATCTCCACCGCGGCTTTGTAAGCCGATACTTTTCTCAAACTTGACAGACATTGGACAGCCTGTAAGATACGCCGCAGCGCTTGGCGCTATCTGAAGCCATTCAACAAGCCAACAAGAAAGGTATAAGCACATGGGAATGATTCTCGACC
>JBEBBO010000015.1:0-2930 GCA_041158345.1 Pseudomonadota bacterium
GCCAGGGGTCCGAATGGCCACTCATGAAGTGCCACGCCAGAACCGTTCGATGATTCAGGGACGCTATTCGGGTCGTGATTTGAAGCTGAATCTGAGCCCCCAGCCCCTCTTTGTTCTGAAGTTTCGGGCAGGGGTGTTGTCTGGACAAATCCTCCAGCACTTCGCGGACTGAATGATCGAGTTCATTGAGGCGTGAAGAGCTGTTGTAGGCGCCGTCCAGTCTTTCCTTGGCATAGTTGAGGAGCGCTCTGGCCGAGGGGAGCAGTTTCCCATCCCACTGATCCGCCAGAATACCGAGTTGGGGGAGATCGACGATGCGGAGCCAGAGGGTTCGGATGCGCGTCATCAGGAATGCAAAGGCGATGAATCCGATGATCGCACCGATGGGGCCCAGTGAGATGGCATTTTTTTCAAGTGAGCCGAATCCCACCAGGGTTCCTGCGCCACCGAGTGTGGCGAAGAGGTACCCAAAGGCAACCCCCAAACAGAGGCCTAGTCGGTATAGAACATAGGCCATGGATTTTTCAATCGCCCGAATGGCGGCCATCAGATCGAAGTCCCACATGGCGGATTCCTCATGACATTCAAAGGTGGGGCAACCGGGGAAAGCGCCCCATGCCGAAGGCCTATTCTACCTTCGAAGGCCGAGTCTGGCGGATGCCGATATTAACGGGATGGGCGAGAGGGCTTGCGCCGACCCGGCATGGGGGGGAGCCCAGTGTGCTGGGTGCGGATCTGTCCTTTTTGGACGTTGCGCCGCTTGCCTTCGTGTTGGAGACCGGTTCCCTTGGGTTGCCATGAAGGCACCAGGTGATGTTTTCCATTGCCGATCAGGTCCGAGCGGCCCATGGATTTCAGCGCATCGCGTAACAAAGGCCAGTTTTCCGCATCGTGATAACGGAGGAAGGCTTTGTGGAGGCGGCGTTGTTTTACCTTCTTTGGGATGTAGACCTCTTCACTGGTCCGGCTGACCCGATGCAGGGGGTTTTTCCCGGAGTGATACATGGTTGTCGCATTCGCCATGGGCGAAGGAAGGAAGGCCTGAACCTGATCGGCCCTGAATCCGTTCCGCTTCAACCAAAGTGCAAGGTTGAGCATGTCCTCATCAGTGGTGCCGGGGTGGGCAGCAATGAAGTAGGGAATCAGATATTGCTCTTTTCCTGCTTCCCGCGAGAATTTGTCAAACAGGGTCTTGAACCGATCATAGGTGCCTATGCCCGGTTTCATCATCTTGGAGAGGGGCCCGGCCTCGGTATGCTCGGGTGCAATCTTGAGGTAGCCCCCCACATGATGCGTCACCAGTTCCTTCACGTATTCCGGGGATCGAACTGCCAGATCGTATCGAAGGCCCGAACCGATGGTGATTTTTTTGATGCCGGGGATGGCCCGGGCCTTCCGATACAGCTGGATCAGGGGAGCATGATCGGTATTGAGGTTTTTGCAGATCCCCGGAAAAACGCAGGACAGTCGTCTGCAGGAGGCCTCTGTCTCAGGGTCCTTGCAAGCCAGGCGATACATGTTCGCGGTGGGGCCACCCAGGTCGGTAATGTGGCCTGTGAAGGTGGGTGAGGTATCGCGAATGGTTTCAAGTTCTCGAAGAATGGACTCTTCGGAGCGATTTTGAATAATTCGTCCCTCGTGTTCGGTGATGGAGCAGAAACTGCAGCCCCCAAAGCACCCACGCATGATGGTGACCGAGTGTTGAATCATCTCGAAGGCAGGAATTTTGGCGCCGCCATAGCCCTTATAGGGTTGGCGTGAGTAGGGAAGGTCATAGACCGTGTCCATCTCACGGGTGTTGAGCGGAAAGGGCGGTGGATTGATGAAGATATCTCTCTCACCATGTCGCTGGACTAAAGCTCTGGCGTTACCGGGGTTGGTTTCTTGGTGGAGTACCCGGGATGCGTGTGCATAAAGAACGGGATCCTCTCGAAGCGCTTCAAAAGAAGGAAGGCGGATTGCCTCAACGGAAGCCCTTTTCCGATGCAGGCGAATGGGCTTTTCATTGGCTGGCTGGGTCTCCTCGGCATCACAGGCTGGAGGCGTCATCGCATAGGGGTCAGCGTGCGGGGCAACAGCGCCGGGCTGGTCGATCTGCGTGGAGTCGATGACGCGGGAGTCGTCCAGCGCGTCTCTCAAGATTAAGGCGGTGCCTCGTATGCGGGTGAGATCCCGCACGGATTCTCCCGCGGCTAGTCGGTGGGCAATTTCAACGACCTGTCGTTCGCCATTGCCGAAGACCAGGAGATCTGCCTTGGCATCAATCAGAACCGATCGGCGAACAAGATCAGACCAGTAGTCATAGTGGGCGACGCGACGAAGGCTGGCCTCGATGCCTCCCAAGACAATCGGCGTGTCCTTGAAGGCTTCCCGGCAACGCTGGGCGTAGACGGTGACACAGCGGTCAGGTCTCCGGTCGGCAACTCCGTCGGGGGTGTAGGCATCGTTGGAGCGAATTTTTCGATCCGAGGTATAGCGGTTGACCATGGAATCCATGTTCCCGCCGGTGACCCCAAAGAAAAGGTTTGGTTTTCCGAGCGCCCTGAAGTCTTCGGCAGACGTCCACTTCGGTTGGGCAATGATTCCGACTCTAAAACCTTGAGCCTCAAGAAGGCGGCCGATGATGGCCATGCCAAAGCTGGGGTGATCGACATAGGCATCTCCCGTGACGATGACAACATCGCAGGAGTCCCAGCCTAAAGCGTCCATTTCTTCACGGGACGTGGGCAGCTGCTTGGCTGTTCCGAAGCGGTGTGCCCAATATTTTCGATAGGAGAAAAGATCCCGTACGGTATCCATAGCGGCCTATCGGAGGTCAAATTCCTTAGTCATTTCAACCCCGGGGGGTGTCACGATGTTAGGACGAGGAGATGTGAGGTTTGATGGAGCCGATGATCAGATTTGAACTGACGACCCACACATTACGAATG
>JBEBBO010000016.1:0-40859 GCA_041158345.1 Pseudomonadota bacterium
ATTTACAGGAAATATTCTTGAATTTTTCAGTCCGTATGTACGGGATATGTATTTTTGTACTACGGGATTTGCCGTAGATGGCGATGAAAAATCCCGCGCATCTCGCTTCGAACTCCCGCTCTAGGACACGCCCTCAAGCATTCAAAATGGAATAAATCTCACCGAGATCTAGCCGAGATAAGGGTTTTTCGAACTATCCGCATAAATAGGCACGCTTTATGCATTGCATGCATTTGTTCCGTGCCCTGTGGCTGTGCATCCAACGATGTAAGCCTCTGGGGTAGCTTTTAAGCGCTCAACTTTCTCAGGGAAAAATGAATTTTGTTGGACAGAACGACCCCACCCATGAAGGGGTATCGAATATGACGGCAAGGAAGCCTGGCAGGCCTAGACGAAAGGGGCCGACCAAGATTCCAATTACGATCCGTCTAGACATGGATGTGCTTCGGGCGCTCAAATTGAGCGGTCCAGGCTGGCAAACACGAGTGAATCATGTGGTCAGAACGTGGATCCTTGATGAGCCCACCAAGGATCATGACTGTGGCAATGAAGAGCCGGACTAAGGTAATCGTCTGAAGTTTCTCATCTTCAAATATTTACTGAGCTCAGCGCTGATCGTCGCCGTATCGGAAGGTGCGCGCCTCGGATACCGCTGGGCTTCCCTGTTTGCCGCGCTCCCCTTTATCTCCACCATCGCTTTGGTATGGATGCGCGCTGAAGGAGTTCCAAACAGCCGAATGGCGGAATTCGCCATCGATACCTTTTGGTATGTGTTGCCGACCATCCCCATGTTTCTGGTCTTTGGTCTTCTTGTCACTCGCGTTGGCTTTGTTGCAGCCCTTTCCACTTCTGTCATTTTGACCCTTGCCCTCTTCATGATCCTTGACTGGATTCTGGCCAATCAGGGCAAGCCCCTCCGCTGAGCACAAAGCCCAGACGGAATGCGAAATACATCTCTTTGTGAAGAGCCTTTCCTGTCACTAACCCATTCGATAAATACCCAACGAATACACCCGCCTCGAAAAGGATGCGTGATTTAGCGTATTACATTAATTAATTAGCCGTACATACGCTTATTTCCACAGACTTTTTCCTTTAATAGTCAAACAAGGTAACGTTGGCATACAGATTGCTCGGGGCACTTCAAAAAGAAGCTCGAAAAATCAACCCAGGCGGAAGGTTATTTCATTCGGTAAGAAGATTTAAATAATCCTCACATTAAAACCGGGCCGATCACCTCTTATGCTGCCTCTAACCCCAGTCATGCTATGAATTTTTTTAAACCGCTCTTGCCGAATTGCCCACAAAAAAGCAGCCTGCCACAAATCCGGTTAAGAAAACTCATCGTGATCGGGGCTTCACTTTTGATCATTTGCCTCTTTGGAGGAAACACCTACGCCGCCGAGCCATCGACACTTGGGGCGTCTCAGGAATCCTCAGCCCGCATCAGCAAGGCAGCAAATCAGCCTCGAAACAAGTCGCATAAGTCCAAGAGGCATAAGCCCCATCAGGCACTACCCGGTCAAAAGGACCATCACCTCCTCGAAACGCCGAGTCAGGCCCAAAAAAAAGGGACTCCAGACTCTCCGAAAAACTCGAAATTCGGGGGAAGAGAACAACGCTCCCAAGCGGATTACAACACCGCACCAAATGAGGAAATCATGGGTCTAAAGATGCTTGGGGAGATCGAGGTCAAGGGGCGCGCCAATGATCTTCAGGGGATAGCCTCCTCCGCCTCACAAGGTCAGGTCAGCAACGATGATTTCAAATATCGTCCGGTCGCAAGACCCGGCGAACTCATCGAAGTTGTTCCCGGCATGATCTCGACCCAGCACAGCGGGACAGGCAAGGCTAATCAGTATTTCCTTCGAGGCTTCAACCTAGACCACGGCACCGACTTCACGACATGGATCGACGGCATTCCCATGAATCTCAGATCCAATGCGCACGGCCAAGGCTATATGGATCTCAATAGCCTGATTCCCGAACTGGTAGAAACCATCGAGTTTGGCAAGGGGCCCTATTACGCGGACCAAGGTGATTTTTCATCGGCAGGTTACGCCAGGATGCTCACCAAAAACCAAATGACTGGTTTTAACAACGATGGCACTCAAGGCTATGCCAAATTCGAAGGCGGTCAGTTCGACTTCTACCGAGGCCTTCTGGCTAACTCAAATCGCGTGGGCGACGGTGATCTGTTGTACGCGTTTGAATACACCGGGTTCATGGGCCCTTGGGTCGTTCCGGAAAACTCTAACAAATACAACGGGATGCTGAAATACAGTTTCGATGTCGATGCATGGAAAGTATCTCTGAACGCTAAGTCCTACTACAGTCACTGGGTTGCGACGAATCAAATTCCGATGATGATGCTGGGGCAGTCCTTGACCCCGACCTGCTGCAATATTCCTGGAATGGATGGCGTTGGACCTGATGGGCGATTTGGGTCGATGAATCCCTCCGATGGCGGCGTAACCAGCCGCTACAGCGGATCAGTCAACGCCAAAACCAGTGACAAGGACTCTGCAACAGAACTCAACGTCTACGCCCTGTACTACGACCTCAACCTCTTTTCTGACTTTACTTATTTCTCAGCGAATCCGTATCAGGGCGACCAGGTTCATCAGCAGGAGCGTCGCGTTCAAGCCGGTGGAAACGCCGAACAAACCTGGTACCACGTTTTGGAAGGTTTCGACATGGAGGAAAAGCTCGGCATGCAACTTCGCTATGACGGAATCCGTAATCTGGGGGTAAGCAACACTTATCATCGAATGCCTGTCTTCGACAATCAGTACCTTCCGCCCAGTCTCTACAACGTGGACGAGACCAGCCTATGGTTCTACGGACAAAATGAAACGCGATGGACGCCGTGGATAAGAAGTGTCACCTCGGCCCGCAGCGACACCTTTTGGTTTGACGTACAAAGCATTCAACCGGGATTTGCCTACAACTCGGCAAACTCAGGTTCAACTTCCGCCACCATGTTAAGCCCCAAGTTCAATCTGGTCTTTGGACCTTGGGAAAAGACCGAACTGTTTGTGAACAGTGGCTATAGCTACCACTCGAACGATGCACGTGGCACCGTCATCCATTACAACCCGGACGGAAGCAAAGCGGACCCTGTCTCCCCGTTGTCCTGGTCCAGGGGGGCTGAGACAGGCATTCGAACCCAGGCCATAGATGGCCTGAACTCGACGCTGGCCGTGTGGTTTCTCCAAATGAGCGACGAGTTGGTTTTTGTCGGCGACGCGGGCACCACAGAGAATACTGGAGCCACCACACGACTTGGGGTGGAGTGGACCAATTACTATAAACCCATCGATTGGCTGACCTTTGACGCTGACTTTGCCTTTACACAATCACGCTATCGCAATCCGACCGACCCGGGCTGTGAAGGGCCAAGCATCAATGTGCCGAGCAACGGATGCCTTCCTGGATATTCCGTTCCGAATGCCGTCGGCATGGTCATCACCTCTGGGATGACCCTCAATTTGCCTGAGGGCTTCTATGGCAGCCTGAGACTCAGAACATTTGGCCAGGACCCCCTCAATAACAACGCCACGGCCTGGCTCGGGACGACCAATATCCTCAACCTGCAAACCGGGTGGCAAAACAAAGCCGTCAAGGTCGATGTCGAGGTCTTCAATCTCCTCGATGCGCAAAATAATGACATTGCCTACTGGTATCAATACGGGGTGTGCAACACCTTCAGTACGGGGCAATGCGGCGGCTCAAACAACGTCACCCAGTACAACAGCACGACATTTCATCCGATCCTGCCTCGTATGGTTCGAGCGGGAATTACTCTGAATTTCTAATATTGACTTTAGGTATGGGGATGCGTGTGAAAGTGGCCATGGTGATGCTGTATCGGCTCATCCTCAATATGAACCGCGATGAGATTCAGCGCGCTGTGACGAACCCCCGTCTCCGCAGAGACAGCCGCAGCAAACTGTCTGACTTCCCGGGTTTTCCCACGAAGGAAAACGGTTTCAAAAGAATCTTCATGATCCAGATGAACATGCATCGACGATATGACCAGATCATGGGCCTGATGCTGAACCTCTGCCAAACGATCAGCCAATCTTCTTTCCTGGTGACTAAAGACATACGACAAGGACGCCACGCAGTGAAGTCCATCCTCCGTTCTTAGTCGATGGCTGCCTATTTCTTTCCGGAGTATGTCCCTGATGGCTTCGGACCGATTTTCATAGCTCCGCCCCCTGATCAACCGATCAAACTGATCCGCTAAAGATTCATCTATCGAAATCGTAATTCGCTGCATATGCCTTGGATTTATTTCGTCGAGTCAACATCGGGGCCAAGCCCTTCCACAATCCAATACAAAAAATGTACCAACCAGCCCAATGAATAGACCCAGCAATTTCATTCTGATCGTTTTTTTACTGATTTCACTCGCCAAAGGGGCGATGGCTCATCCGCCGGGATTAAGCTCCATGGAGGTGACCTCCAGCCCTGCTAACCTCGTAATCAAGGTCACATTCGCGACGCAGGATATTGAAGCGCTGATTCCCATGGATATAGACCTGGATGCCGAAGTGACGTCCCAAGAGTTGACCGATGCCAAGCCCGCTATCGCTGAACTGATTCGTAAAAATCTCCACGTCAAAGTGGATGGGGAACTGATTCAGCCAAATGAAATGCCCGGTGTTGAATTTGATGACCAGAATAATGCTCGTGTTGCCCTCCTCTACCCGGCTCATCCAAAGGAAGAGCTCAGCATCGAATCAACTTTCCTCAAGCTGTTTCCGGATGGCCACCAACAATTCATTGCGTTTCGAAGTGATTCGGACACCGTCGTCGCAGAAAAGATGCTGAAAAAAACCGACATGAAATTCAACGTCAGTCTCAGTCAAGACACCAAGAGGGAGACAGTCGCTGTCTCACTTTGGCCGGCTTTCACTGATTTCGTCAAACTCGGCGTAGAACATATTCTGACGGGCTACGACCACCTTCTCTTTCTCTTTGCGCTGTTGGCCGTGACGCATAGCTTCTGGCCAGCCCTCAAAATCATCACGTTCTTTACCATTGCCCATTCGATCACATTGGCGCTCGCTGGACTTGAGCTCTTTGAATTGCGATCAACCATTGTCGAACCTTTGATCGCTCTGACGATTGTGTATGTCAGTGTTGAAAACATGATCCGTGGGGAGCAGGTTTCAGGGAGACACTGGCTGACCTTCGGATTTGGTCTAATTCATGGCTTCGGATTTGCAGGAGTTCTAAAGGAGATGGAAATCTCCACAGGAGACTCTGGCATTCTCCTACCTCTCTTTTCATTCAACCTGGGAATTGAAAGCGGCCAAATTGCTGTCACCGCAGTGGTTCTGCCATTGATCTGGTGGATAAACAACACCTCGCCTCAAGCTAACCAGATTTTCAGGGCCGGCTCTGCCCTCATCGCTCTTTTAGGAACGTATTGGTTTCTGGAAAGAGCCCTAGTGAGTTGGTACGGATGACTTGATTCTGATGTGCCTGCGCCACGTTGTAACCAAGAACCCAATATGACTGCCTCGGATAAACCCAATTGAGCATGGGCGCCGGACACTTACTCAACCAACGCCAAGAACTTAATCACCCTCAGGCAAGTCCTATATTGGGGTAGGCCTCCTTTGACCCTATGCCGTCCCCCCTGAAGAGTGAATCAACCTCATGACCGATGACTCATTTAGCATCACCGCAAGGAACTTGCTCAATCAACTCGAAGAAAGACATGGCGGGCGAAGAATGCCGACTATCGGAAACAAGATCCGCTGGAAGGCCCCTTGGCCCATGTCCAGAGGCAACACCGTCGCTTGCTTGAAACATAAAGACGGATCGCATTCGATTTCAGCCACAGGAAAAGCGGCTGATGTCACTCGAGAGATCATGGGAAAGGAGGATGAAATCAAATCGATGGGGGTAAATTTGACTCAATATTCGATCTGGAAATTGTAAGGGAACTGACATTAAGCTGAGCGCTTAACTACCTTTAATAGCGAGATATTTCCCTCCCCTCCGAAAGACACAACGCATTCAATCCCTGTGCCCGACTTTTGAATTCCTCGGTTCTTTGCCCGTCTCCAATCTGTCGGGTCATCGACTTCATACAAACTGCTTTTGTATGGGTCTTGTCGGGGTAGAGCCATTTCGTTTTCCCTGTCTCCGGCTTGAATAGCTCCAGCCGTTGAGACGTGAAGTTAAAAAGATCAACTTCGTGGGTCCGCTTAATGTGCGAATTATGTTTTTTGGGGCTACAGGTCCAGACACGATCTTCGAGATCGACGAACGCCCTTATTTGGAGGTCCTGACCTCGACATCAAATGGGGCCAGAGCGAGAACCGCTAACTTAAGGTGCTGGAGCGCGAAAGGGATGCCGATGATGGTCAGGGCAAGGGAGAGGCCGAGCGCCACGTGGCTGATAAAGATCCAAAATCCCGCAAGAACCATCCACAAGAGGTTGCCGAGAAACCCAAGCGGACTGGGGTAATGCGGTTCAAACACCTTCCCGAAGGGGGCTAGCGCCAAGCCTGCGAGCTTGAAACACTGAAGACCGAAAGGAATACCCACCACGGAAAGGCAGAGGAAAAGGCCCGCTAAAAGATATTCCAGGGCGGTCAACAGACCGCCACCGAAAATAGCCCAGAGCAGATTGAGAAGAAAATTCAACTGTCGAAGGCTCAGTCGAAGGGATGGTGCAGCACAATAGTCTCCCGACGATCGGGACCCGTCGAAAGGATATGAACGGGAACCCCCACCAGCGCTTCAATCCGGCGAATATACTGACGCGCAGCCTCTGGAAGCGCATCGAAATCGGTGACGCCTTGCGTTGAATCAGTCCAACCGGGCAGCTCCTCCATCACAGGCTCACATTCGGCATACGCCTCAGCACCAATGGGAAGCGTGTCAATCTCAACGCCCCGATAGCGGTAGGCCGTACAAATCTGAAGCTTTTCCAGACCGTCCAGAACGTCCAGTTTGGTCAGACACAGACCGCTCAGGCTATTGAGCTTTGCAGAACGACGCATCAAAACCGCATCAAACCATCCACAACGACGTGCCCGACCCGTGGTGGCACCGACCTCGGCGCCACGCGTGGAGAGATGCTTGCCGACGTCATCGAAGAGTTCTGTCGGGAAAGGGCCATTACCGACGCGCGTCGAATAGGCCTTGGTAATCCCCAGAACATAGTCAAATTCCAGAGGACCGACACCCGTTCCCGCCGACGCGCCCCCTGCCGTGGTATTGGAGGAGGTCACGAAGGGATAGGTCCCGTGGTCAATGTCGAGCATGGCGCCTTGAGCGCCCTCATAAAGGACTGGGGCGCCGGCATCACCCAGCCGGTGCAAATCACCCGTGACATCGCCCAACATCGGCTTGATCTCTTCACCGATGCGAATGAGTTTTTCGAGTTCTTCCTGGAAATCCAGCGGCTTTTCCTTGAAGTACTGGGAGAGGACGAAGTTATGGAAATCCAGAAGATCTCGAAGCCGCTCCTCAAGGAGATGCGGATAAAAGAGATCGCCTGCACGAAGGCCGCGGCGAGACACCTTGTCTTCGTAGGCAGGACCAATCCCGCGACCGGTTGTGCCAATCGCCTTGGCACCCCGGGCCTTTTCACGCGCGACGTCCAGCGCAATATGAATGGGCAGAATCAGTGCACAGGCTTCACTGATGACCAGTCGTTCGCGAACCGGAATACCGGCCTTTTCCAGCACACCGATTTCCTTCATCAGAGCATCGGGCGACAAAACAACGCCGTTCCCGATGTAGCAGGTGACCCCGTCTCTTAGAATGCCTGAGGGAATCAAATGGAGAACCGTTTTCTGCCCGTCGATCACCAGCGTGTGGCCCGCGTTATGCCCGCCTTGAAAACGGACCACGCCTTTGGCGCGTTCGGTGAGAATGTCGACCAGCTTACCCTTGCCCTCGTCTCCCCACTGGGTGCCGATCACGACAACGTTCTTTCCCATGTTTTGTTCTGCTCTGTTCGATGTAACTGAATAATGGATGGATCAGACCAGGATCCAGCGCCCGTCTTGGAGAACCAGACTCTCGGCGCAACCGAGTTTTTCTTGCGTCTCATCGGAATGCCCCAGGGACTGGATGACCACTCGCCCCTGAGCCCGAAGCGTTGCAACCGCTTGATCCAGCGCCGGATCGTCCATAGCCGGCGCAAAGATACGGCAGACCACGGGTCTTTTGGCGTCCACGCCCAACCGCGCAAGGAATTTGAGATCCGCGCTGAAACCCACCGCCGGCCGAGCAAATCCGAACACTTGGCCGATGTCATCATAACGGCCTCCTCGGGCAATTTCGCGCCCTTGTCCGAGGACGAATGCCGCAAAGACAATCCCGGTGTGATATTGGTAGCCTCGAAGTTCGGCCAGATCCAGGTGAAGGGGGAGACCCGGGTAACGACGTTTGAGCTCGGCCCCCAAATGCTGAAGTTCGTCCAGTGCGGCCAGAATCGGCGCGCCGCCAGCCGCCAAACGCCGACGGGCTTCATCAAGGATTTCGAGTGGGCCATTGAGATCCAATAGCGCCTCAATCAAGGGTCGGATTTCTGAGCGAATCGCCTTCGCCGCCAGGAACAGCTTCAAATCGGTCGCATCCTTTCGTTGCAGGATGTCGAAAAGGCTGGCTTCGTCCGCTTCCGAAAGCCCGGCCTCCTGAGCCAATGTCCGATAGATGCCGACATGTCCAAGGTCCAAATGAACCTCACGGATCCCCGCCCGATGCAGGGTCTCAAGCATCAAACGGATCACTTCGGCGGTGGCCGCTTCGCCGCTGTGCCCATAGAGCTCGGCACCGACCTGGAGGGGATTGCGGGTCTTTTCAAGATGCGCGCCCACCCCATGAATCACGTTGCCGAGATAGCACAAGCGCGAGGGAAGGCCTGAAGCCGCCGTCCGGGCGTCGATTCGAGCCACCTGGGGCGTCATGTCCGCCCGAAGACCGACCAGACGACCGGTCAAGGGATCGACAAACTTCAGCGTCTGCTGATCCAGCTCATAGCCACTTCCCGTCAGCAGGGAATCAAGAAAATCCACCATGGGCGGCATGACCAGCCGGTAACCCCAGGCATGGAACTGGTCAATCAGCAGCCGTCCCAGTTGATCCAGGTGTTCGGCCTCGTCCGGAAAGATTTCTTCAATGCCCTCAGGGAGGAGCCAGCGGTCCTGGGTCAGCATGCGCGTTGTTTTTTAAGGGCTGAAAAAACGTGAAATGGTAAATCAAGAGGGCTCGGGTCACCACCCCTTCGAGGCAGAATGACCCGATTCACCGGTGTTTAAGGCACACCCTCAGTGGGTTGCCTTGAAGTAGCGGAAGAATTCCGAATCCGGCGACAGCAGGAGCTGGCTGCCTTCATCCCTGAACGCCTGCCGATACGCAATGAGACTGCGATTGAATTGGAAGAATTCTTTGTTCTTTCCATAAGCCTTGGCATAAATCTCCGTCGCTGCAGCATCGCCTTCACCTCGGCGAATTTCAGCGCTTTTTTGCGCTTCAGCAATCAGAACCTCCCGCTGACGGTCTGCCTCCGCGCGGATCTTCTCCGCAGCTTCAGCACCGCGCGAACGGAATTCACGCGCCACGCGGGCCCGCTCGGCTTCCATTCGATGGTAAACCGATGAGCTCACCTCCTCCGGAAGATCAATGCGCATCACCCGAATATCGGTCACTTCAACCCCAAGACTGGCAACCGCTGGGGCCACCATGGTGGTCAACGCATCCTGAATCCGTCCCCGGTCTGAAGACACCAGCTCACGAATCGTCCGCTTGCTGAATTCGTTCCGCATCGCATCCTTGGTGATCTGATCCAGACGGATATTGGCCTGCGCCTTGTCACCGCCGACCGAGGTATAGAACTTGGTGACATCATTGATGCGCCATTTGACGAACCAGTCCACCAAAACGTTTTTCTTTTCTGAGGTCAGGAAACGTTCCGGCTTGGATTCCAATGAGAGGATTCGCCGATCAAACTTCTTCACCTGGCGATAGGGCAGCTTGAAGTGAAGGCCTGGACCATAGTCGGTCCCGACGATCTTCTTGAACTCAAGCACGATGACCTTTTCGGTTTCTGAAACCGTAAAGGTAGATGTCAGCAAGATTAAAAGGGCCAGAGAACCCAGGCCCGTCAGAAGGGTTTGTCGATTCACTTCTGCTGCCCTCCTCGGCTGTCACGACCTCGACTCGAGGCACTGCGTGCGGATTTTGTTCCCGATTCCGCCACCTCCGGGGAGGAAGATGCGGAAGGCTCGCTGTCGCGAAGGACCGGCGTCGACCCTGCCCCCTTTTGGATTCGATCCACGGGAAGGTAAATTGCATTGTTCGAGCCTTTGACGTCGACCATCGTCACGCCGGACTGGGCGATCACATCCTGCATGGTTTCAAGGTACAAGCGCTCCCGGGTTACATCCGGGGCTTTTTCATATTCGGTCAGCAGCTGAAGGAATCGGGAGGATTCACCTTCCGCATGCGCAATGGTCTTCTGCTTGTAGGCCTCGGACTCCTCGAGGAGTCGTGCCGCGGTTCCACGCGCCTTGGGGACCACTTCGTTGGCATACGCTTCGGCTTCATTCTTGAGCCGCTGTTCATCCTCGCGGGCCTTGATCGCGTCTTCAAATGCGTTTTGGACCTCATCCGGCGGCTGCGCATCCACCAGATTGACGTTGCTGACACTGATGCCCGTCTGATACTCGTCCAAGGTGTGCTGAATTTCCGACTTGATCTCGTCCGCAATGTTGCTGCGGCCTTCGGTCAACACAAAGTCCATTGTATTCTTGCCGATGACGGCCCGCTGGGCGCTCTCGATCACCTGCTTTAACGTCAGATCAGGATCGGCCACGTTAAAAAGGTACGCCTTGGCGTCCTTGATCTGGTACTGGACAGCCAACCGGATATCGATGATGTTTTCGTCTTGCGTCAGCATGAGCGCCTCCTTGGGCACAGAGCCCAAAGATTGCTGTCGTCCGCCGGAGCGGTAGCCGATTTCGACGAAGCGTTGCTGCTCCAGATTGACCAGATCCACGCGCTCGACCGGCACGGGCAAATGCCAGTGAATGCCGGGAAGTGTCGTTTCCACATAGGCCCCAAAACGGGTCACGACCGCGCGACTCCCCTCGTCCACCAGGTAGATGCCGGTCAGGGACCACAGAAGGACCGCCACCAGGGCAATGAGTCCCATCAGCTGGCTCGCCGCAGAGTTATCGTCTCCCCCTCCCGGGGCGGACGAACCAAAAAGGGTCTTCAGCTTGTCTTGAAGGCTTTTGAGCACTTCATCCAAATCCGGCGGTTGCGGCTGATTGTCTTTGCCGCTCCAGGGATCCTTCTTATTTCCACCCGGTTCATTCCAGGACATCGTATTCTCCAGGCCTCTTTACTCTGGCCTTTTGGTGTTTCAGCACGAACGCCTCAGCCGACTAGGCTATCAAGGCATCATGAAATTGGCTATCGTGGTCCGCGTCATCCAGAAGATGCAGCTTCCGAAAACGATCCGGACTTCCCTCGACCTGCATGATCCAACCCCCCTCCTCGTCATCGACCGTGTCAGAGAGGACGGTGACCTGCTGATAAAGCTGGGCACGCAAACGGCCTTCCGAGGGCTTGATCCGGATCTCTCGACGGACCACTTGCGGAACTACCTGTTCGCGGACGATCTCGTCAATCAGCTCAAGGCCCCGTGCCGTTTTTGCCGACAACCAAACCGAGTCAATCCGCCCTTCCGCATTGCGTTCCAGCGTGGGCTCACGGCCCTCAAGTCCATCGATTTTGTTCAGGACACGGACCCTGGGGACGTCGCCGGCACCGATTTCATCAATGACGCGCTCGACCTCATCGATGGTCTCTTGAAGCTGCTCGTCCGTCGCGTCGATCACATGGAGCAGAAGATCCGCCTCCACGGTTTCCTGCAGCGTCGATTTGAAGGCCGCGACCAACTCATGCGGCAAATCCCTGACAAAGCCCACCGTGTCCGCCAAAACCACCGTCTGGCCTTGGCCAATCGTGTAGCGCTTAAGCGTCGGGTCCAGCGTTGCAAACAACTGGTCTGCCGCATAGACCCCAGCGCCAGTCAGCGCATTGATCAGGGTCGATTTTCCTGCATTCGTGTAACCCACCAGACCAACGACAGGGACCTCGGTGCGCCGCCGCGCCCTTCGACCTTGGTCACGCTGGCGATCAACCTTCTCCAGCCGTTTTTGAATCTGGAGTATTCGCCGACCAATCAGTCGCTTGTCGGTTTCAAGCTGGGTTTCACCCGGACCGCGAAGCCCGATGCCGCCTTTTTGGCGCTCAAGGTGAGTCCAGCCCCGCACCAAACGGGTTGAGAGGTGTTTAAGCTGCGCCAGTTCAACCTGGAGCTTTCCCTCGTAGCTTTGTGCTCTTTGGGCAAAAATATCGAGAATGAGCCCCGTTCGGTCCAGAACCCTAACCTGAAGCGCTTTTTCCAAATTACGCTCTTGGGACGGCGACAAGGGGTTATTGAAAAGCACGAGCTCGGCTTCCAAGGATTCGATCAGGAATCCCAGTTCCTCAACCTTCCCCTTCCCGATGAAAAACTTGGGATCGGCGTGTTCTCGCTTACTGATCAGATGCCCGACAGGATCTGCCCCCGCAGATCGTGCCAGCTCCTGAAGTTCCTCGAGAACCGGAAGTTCGTCGTTGCCCCCACCGAGAACTAGTACCGCCCGCTCACCCGATTTTGGCCGGTCAAACAATGACCGACCCCACTTGGCTTCTCATCGTGACGTGCATTCAACTGAACTCGTTTAACCCTCGGCTTCGTCTTCTTCCTGACCCGCACTCAAACGAACCTGGCGGGCCGGAACGATGGTCGAGATGGCGTGTTTGTAGACCATCTGGCTGACGGCATTCTTGAGAATAATGACGTACTGGTCGAAAGAATCGACCTTTCCCTGCAACTTGATACCATTTACCAGATAGATGGATACCGGCACATGTTCCTTACGCAAGGCATTCAGGAAGGGATCCTGCAAATTTTGGCCCTTAGACATCCTATTTCTCCTTTTATTATTTAGGCTTACAACCTAATTCCGCCTATATCTCTTTGATTATTTAATCAAAATTCCCAATCGCCTGCCATGGCCGTTGGATTGGGTTTCAATCACCACCATCCAACGCATCCCGAACCGCTTCAGCCAGTCGGTCTGCGAGCGCCTGAACCTTAACGCCATCGGCACCCTCAACCATGACGCGGACCAAGGGCTCCGTGCCCGAGGTTCGCAGCAAGACCCGGCCCTGGCCTTCCAATTCACGCTCGACCTGGGCCTTGAGCAACTGAACCGATTCCATCTGACTGAGATTCACTCGCTCCCGTGTCCTCACATTGACCAATGTCTGAGGATATTTATCCATGCCTTTGCGAAGTTCGAAGAGTGTTTTATCCGAAGCCCGCATCGCTTCCATCACCTGAAGCGCAGCCACAATGCCATCGCCCGTTGGAATCCGATCGCGGCAAATGATGTGGCCGGAGTTTTCGCCGCCAAGGGTGCTGTTATGCGCCAACATCATTTCCATCACGTAACGGTCACCGACCGCCGCTCGCTTGAGCTCCACACCGTGGGGGGCAAGGGCATGCTCAAGCCCCAGATTGGTCATGAGGGTCCCTACAACAGGACCATTCAATTCGCCACGGGCCAAACGCGCTGAAGCGATGATGTAGAGGACCTCATCGCCGTCCACAATCACCCCGGTATGGTCGACCATGATGAGTCGATCCCCATCCCCATCAAAAGCAAGACCAAGGTCGGCTCCGGTTTCCAGGACCTTTTCGCGCAAGGCATCCGGCTTGGTCGCGCCGACACCCTCGTTGATATTGAAGCCATTGGGGGTATCCCCCATGGTCAGGACCGTCGCACCCAACTCGGCAAAAACATAAGGGGCAATGTGATACGTCGAACCATGCGCGCAGTCGATCACCACCCGGATGCCATTGAAATCCATTCGGGACGCAATGGTGCTCTTGCAAAATTCGATATAGCGCCCGGCCGCATCCTGAAGCCGCTTGGCGCGACCAATCCTGGACGAATCCACGGTGGTCATCGGCTGATCAATTTCCGCCTCGATCTCGTGTTCGATTTCATCGGATAGCTTGAGACCATCCGGACCAAAGAACTTGATGCCATTGTCGTAGTAGGGATTGTGCGACGCACTGATGACAATTCCGGCTTCTGCACGGAAAGTCCGAGTGAGATAGGAGATAGCCGGTGTCGGCATCGGCCCCAGCAGTTGGGTATTGACCCCGGCGGCAGACAGACCGGCCTCGAGCGCCGATTCGAACATATAGCCTGAAATACGGGTGTCCTTCCCGATCAGAACCGTGGGGTCCTCTCGGTCGCGCGCAAAAACGCGCCCCGCAGCCCAGCCCAGCTTGAGAACGAAATCCGCTGTGATCGGGTAGGTTCCGACCTTGCCCCGAATCCCATCGGTTCCAAAATATGCCCGACTCATAGAAGTCATCCCCGCAGACGTAGCAATAGTCGCTCTATTGCAATGATCGCCGACCCCCCGGTCGGCGTCCCCATAATCAATATTGTGGCTTTTTGCCGACGCTTAATGCTGCTCGGCTGCCTTGCCAATCCCGTCGGCTGATTCCCCATTGGAATCCTCGACATTGTGGGGAGTGGATCCCCCCCCGTTGGGCGGCGTTTCATCCCAGTGCTGGGGTGCACGGGGCGTTTTCCCTGCCATGATGTCATCGATCTGGAAATGATCGATCGTTTCATACTTCATCAACGCATCCGCCATCAGATGCAGCTTATCGAGGTTGTCTTGGAGGATCCGCTCGCTCCGCTCATAGTTTCGGTCGATGAAGGAACGGATTTCTTCGTCGATCAAATGCGAGGTTTCCTCGGATACCACCTTGTGCTTCGTCACCGACCGGCCCAGAAACACTTCGCCTTCTTCCTCACTGTATGCAAGAGGCCCCAGACGCTCCGACAGGCCCCAGCGCGTGACCATGTTACGAGCAAGACTGGTCGCCCGTTCGATGTCATTTGAAGCGCCCGTGGTCACCTTACGGCGCCCAAAGATGATTTCTTCGGCAATGCGACCCCCAAACAGACTGGATATCTGGCTCTCCAGTTTCTCAAGGCTCGCGCTGTATTGATCCCGTTCGGGCAGGAACATGGTGATCCCCAGGGCTCGACCGCGGGGCATGATGCTGACCTTGTAGACCGGGTCGTGCTCCGGCACCAGACGACCCACGATGGCGTGGCCGGCCTCATGGTAGGCGGTGAGGCGCTTTTCCTCTTCGCTCATGACCATCGAACGGCGCTCCGCACCCATCAGGATCTTGTCTTTCGCCTTTTCAAAATCCTCCATCTGGACTTCGCGCTTGTTCTTGCGGGCTGCAAAAAGAGCCGCCTCATTGACGAGATTAGCAAGATCCGCACCGGAAAAACCGGGCGTTCCGCGGGCAAGATAGGAAACCTCCACGTCGCTGGCCAAAGGCACGCGCTTCATGTGGACCTTGAGAATTTGTTCGCGTCCACGTACGTCAGGCAATCCAACCACCACCTGGCGATCAAAACGGCCGGGGCGCAACAAGGCAGGATCGAGGACATCCGGCCGGTTGGTTGCCGCGATAACAATGATGCCTTCGGTGCCTTCAAAACCATCCATCTCGACCAGCAGCTGGTTGAGCGTCTGTTCGCGTTCATCGTGCCCGCCCCCAAGTCCAGCACCGCGGTGCCGCCCTACCGCATCAATTTCGTCGATGAAGATGATGCAGGGCGCATTTTTCTTCGCCTGTTCGAACATGTCGCGAACGCGGGATGCGCCGACCCCCACGAACATTTCGACAAAGTCTGAACCGGAGATCGAGAAAAAGGGCACCCGGGCTTCGCCTGCAATAGCCTTGGCCAGAAGCGTCTTGCCCGTACCCGGCGGGCCCACCATCAGGGCACCCCGAGGAATCTTGCCCCCCAGTTTTTGAAACTTGCTCGGGTCCTTGAGAAAGTCGACCATTTCTTGAACGTCTTCCTTGGCCTCCTCGACCCCGGCAACATCCGCAAAAGTGACCTTGATCTGGTCTTCCTCAATCAGACGGGCCTTGCTTTTGCCAAACGACATCGCACCACGGCCACCGCCCCCTCCTTGCATCTGCCGCATGAAGAAGACCCATACGCCGACGAGGAGCAACATCGGGAACCAGGAGATGAAGACCTGTGTGAGGAAGGACTGGGACTCCGGAGGATCCACTTTAAAGTCGACATGGTTTTCGACCAGGTCGTCGATCATGTGCGGGTCATTCTGCGGTGCAGTCGTTGAAAACCGTTCGCCGGTGCCCACGGTGCCCCGGATTTGGGACCCATCGATGATGACTTGCTTCACCTGCCCGTCCCGCACCGATTGGATGAACTGCGAGTAGGGCATGTTGGATTCCTGGGACTTCCTGCCGCCGAAGTTATTGAACATCGACATCAGGACGACGGCCACAACGACCCAAAGAATCACGTTTTTGAGCATGTCATTCACAGTTGCACAACCTCTTGGGGGGTAAAACCCCGCTAAATTCGGGGGTCCATAGTATCAGGAAGAAAGACCCCATTCACTTAATTGGCGACGGGCCACGCCCGAACGCTCTACTTTGACTTGTTCCTTCAGGCGGCTCCGGCCCCTCGGTCCAGCATCTCTCGAGCATGCGCGAGAGTCTGGGCCGTCATCACCACACCGCCCAGCATTCGGGCGATTTCATCGACCCTTTGCTCAGGGTCGAGAACCTGGACTTCGGTTCGCGTCTGCGCATCCACGGTGGCTTTCGCAACCTTGAGGTGTTGATGCCCGAGAGCCGCCACCTGCGGAAGATGCGTCACGGACAACACTTGAATGGCGTCGCCGAGCTGCCTGAGCTTTTGCCCGACGACTTCAGCAACCCCCCCACCAATGCCACTATCGACCTCATCGAAGATCAGCGTCGAAACACTTTTCCCCCCCGTCAGCGCCACTTGAAGGGCCAGACTGATTCTCGAAAGCTCGCCACCCGATGCCACCTTGGACAGCGGGCGAAGAGGCATTCCAGGATTGGCACTCACCTGGATCTCGACCTGGTCATCTCCATGGGGCCGGGGAACGGCATCATCATTGCGTTCAATCTGAAAGACGATCCGCGCTTGGGGCATTCCCAGCTCTCGAACCAGCGCTATGACATCCTGCTCAAGTCCGGCAGCAGCCTTGCCACGTCGCTCGGAAAGCACGTGACTGAGGTCACGGTACTCCGCCTCTAAAGCCAATACGTCCTCGCGAAGCTGCTCACTCGTCTCGCCCGAGCCGATCAGGGACGCTTGCTCGACGCGAAGGACCTCCAGGTGCTCCGCCAAGCCTTCGGGTCGGACCTGATGCTTTCTCGCCAGCCGGTGGACCTCCGCCAGCCGATCTTCAAGAAGACTCAAACGGGCGGGGTTCGCCTCATGCCGATCGACCTCGCGTCGAAGACCGATGGCCGCTTCTTTGATTTGCACCAGCGCTTCTTCCAGAAGGCCCAGGTGGGATTCAAAGTCGGGCACCCAGCCCCTGAGTTCGCTCAATCCCCGATTGGCTTGAGAAAGTCGTTGCACGACAGAACCGGTGTCCGATTCATAGAGCACATCCAACTCCCGCTGAGCGATCTCCAGAATTTTTTCCGCGTGAGCCTCTCGGGAGTGCGCCTCAACCAAACCGGCATAGTCTAGATTTTCAATCTCACACCCTTCGAGCTCGTCGATCTGAAACCCGAGCAATTCGAGTCGACCCTGTCGCTCAAGTCCGCGGGACTCTAGGCCTTCGAGCCGTGTACTGGCTTCGCGCCAACGCTTGAATGTCAACTGGACACTCGCCAAGATCTCTTCGTTGCCCGCCGCCGCATCCAGGAGCTTTCTTTGCTCCTGCGACTTCATGAGGTGGACATGGGCATGCTGCCCATGAATTTCAAGTAGGAGTTGGGAAAAATCCTGCAACGTCTGCAAGGTCACAGGCGAGCCATTAATGAACGCCCTTGAACGCCCATCAGCCGCAACAATCCGACGGAGAATGCATTCCTCTTCATCCGCTGAGAGTGCCTGCTCATCCAGCCAGGCTCTGGCGGACGGCGAATCATGAAGCAGAAAGGTCAAATTGACCTCCGCACGCTGGGCACCCGGGCGAATACACCCGCTGTCGGCCCGATCGCCCAACGCAAGGCCAAGGGCCGTCAGGAGGATGGACTTGCCGGCGCCGGTTTCACCCGTCAAAACGGTGAATCCCGGCTCGAGCATCAGGTCCAGTCGGTCGACCACCGCCAGATCCCGTATGGAAATCGCGTGCAGCATGGCTAGGCGGGTTGCCCCGAACTCCAATTGAGCTTTGCCCGCAAAATCTCGAAGAAGTCATAGTCTTCGGGGTGAAGGAGCCTGAAAAAACGTCCGGACTGCCGAATTTCAATTCGGTCATCCGATTCCAGATTCGGACTGGTCACGCTGTCACAAATGACCCGCGCCCCAAAATTGCGTCCGGCCCGAAAGGTAATGCCGATCACACTCTCACTGTCGAGGACAATAGGCCGCATGGTCAGCGCGTGGGGGTTGATTGGCGCCAGAACCAGTGCCTTAAGACAGGGCGAGAGAATCGGACCCCCGACGGAGAGCGCATAAGCCGTTGAACCGGTGGGGGTTGATACGATCAATCCATCGGAACGCTGCGAGTTCAGGAAAACACCATCGACGTGGGTCACCATCTCGATCATGCTGGTCGCATTGGATCGATGCACGACCACATCATTGACGGCCGATTGCTCAAAGATCTTCTCCCCCTCCCGAATCACACTGGCGGTCAGAAGAAAGCGCCGCTCTTCCGTGCAGGCGCCATCCAGCACCTCCTTGAGGCGACCGACCAGATCGACGGGCGAAATATCGGCCAGAAAACCGAGACGGCCCAGATTCACGCCCAGGAGGGGGACATCGAAAGCGGCGAGAGCCCGTGCGGCCCCCAGGAGGGTGCCATCGCCGCCGACAACCACCGCAAAATCGACCTGCCGACCCAACTCTTCCAGCGGGACACCGGCGGAAATGCCAAGAATGCGAGCCGTATCGGCTTCCGGCACAATGGCAACCCCGCGGCTGGCCAAAAATCGCTGCAGTTCACCCAACGCCTCACCGACCCGCTCGGCATCAGGCTTGGCAATCAGGCCGGCGACTCGAAATCGAATTGCATCATTCATGGTGGATGAAGGGCATTCAGCGATGGACAGAGCGGGATTCCGGAAAAAGGACCTTCGATCCAAAGCCCCCTTCGTGAGCGGTCTATGTTAAGTCGATCTTGACACAGAATCTAGGGATTGCTAGTTTTTGGCACTCCTGAACCGAGAGTGCTAATTTCTCCCATCGTGCCGATCCAACCGCCCCTCAACGATCGAGCCCAACACCTCCTGAAGGTGCTTGTGGAGCGTTATATTGATGACGGGCAGCCGGTCGGATCGAGGGCTTTGGCGAAGGAGGCAGGGCTGAACTTGAGCCCGGCCACCATCCGGAACGTCATGGCCGACCTTGAGGATCTGGGACTCATCACGGCCCCGCACACCAGTGCCGGACGGATGCCGACCACGTCCGGGTATCGGCTTTTCATCGACACCCTTTTGACCGTTCGCCCGCTGGAAGAAACCTTCATCCGGCAACTTCAGGCAGAAATGGTCCAGCAACAATCCCCTGCGGACCTTCTCGAAGCCACATCCAGGCTGCTCTCTGAAACCACGCACATGGCCGGCGTCGTCATGCTCCCAAGGCATGAAACCCGAACCTTCACGCACATCGAGTTTTTGCCCTTATCGGAAGGTCGCCTGCTAGTGATCCTGATCTCAGGACAACAAGAGATTCAGAACAAGATCATTCAAGCACCGAGGGACTTCACCCCAGCAGAACTTCAAGCCGCCGCAAATTTTCTCAACAGCCGTTTTGCTGGTCGAGACGTCAGTCAAGTCAAAGAAACCCTCTTAAGGGAGGTCAAGGAGGCCCGCGAAAAGCTGAGCCAGGAACTGCTTGATGCCGCACATCTGAGTGAATTGGCCCTCAATCCGTCCGCCCCCCCAAGAAAACCCCTGCTGGTCAGCGGTGAAATCAACCTCATGGATTTCTCGGAACTGGCGCATATCGATCAGTTTCGCCACCTCTTTGAAACCCTGCACCAAAAGGAAGACATGGTTCGTCTCATGGACCGGTGCATCCAATCCCCCGGGGTCAAGATCTTTATCGGCGAGGAATCGGGGCATCGTGCCTTCGACCAATGCAGTCTCGTGACCTCGGCCTACAGCATCAATGATCAGGCCGTTGGCGTCTTGGGCGTGATCGGTCCGACCCGCATGGAGTACGAGCGGGTCATCCCTTTGGTCGACCTCACCGCAAAACTGGTGGGCGCGGCCTTGAATCTCCAAAGTTTGCCCCCACTTTAGATAATTAAGCCCAGCGACCCCTGGAAAGCTGGCATTCCGAAACTTGCAATCACTTACGAGGAGCTGCTCCGCATGAGCCCTGATGACGTTTTGCCAGAAGAACCCCAAGTTGCCGATACAACGCAGACTGAGGAATCCGTCTCTGGCGATGCACCCAATGAAACCCCCACGATTGAGACCCTGACACAGGCCTTGGCATCGGCACAGGAAAAAGCGCAGGAGAACTGGGATCGCTACATCAGAACCCAAGCCGAGCTTGAAAACCTCAAGCGCCGAGCGGAAAAGGACGTCCAGAACGCGCATAAATTCGCGATCGAAAAATTTGCCCGGGAACTCCTGAGTGTGGCCGATAGCCTCGAACTGGGTCTTGGCGTGGAATCCAGTGACCATCCGGAAGTCGCAAAGCTTCGTGAAGGCATGGAACTCACCTTAAAGCAGCTCATCGCCAGCTTTGAGAAATTCCAGCTGGTGGCCGTGAACCCCGAAGGCGAGAAGTTCAATCCCGAACTGCATCAGGCCATGGCCATGCAGCCGACGCCGGATGCTGAAGCCAACAGCGTCCTGAAGGTTTACCAAAAAGGTTACCTCCTTAGCGAGCGTCTGTTGCGCCCTGCCATGGTCGTCGTGGCACAGGCCCCGCAATAACCCTCTTGAAAACCCGGAACTGATCCCAATATCGGCTTCAGATTCCTAAGGAATACCCTCATTTCAGCGTTTTATCCCGGAGAACAGCATGTCAAAAATTATCGGCATCGATTTGGGCACCACGAATTCCTGTGTGGCCATCCTTGAGGGCGGCAAGCCCCGGGTGATCGAGAATTCCGAAGGCGCACGGACCACCCCGTCGATCGTTGCCTTCGCACCTGACAACGAAGTCTTGGTCGGCCAGTCCGCCAAGCGTCAGGCCGTCACCAACCCCACCAATACGCTTTACGCCGTCAAGCGCCTGATCGGGCGTCGATTCAAGGACGCCGAAGTTCAGAAAGACATTCACCTGGTGCCTTTCAAGATTGTCGGCGCGGACAATGGCGATGCATGGGTTGAAGCCAACGGCAAGAAAATGGCGCCGCCGGAAGTGTCTGCGCGCGTTTTGATGAAGCTGAAGAAAGACGCTGAGGCATTCCTCGGTGAGGAAGTGACTGAAGCCGTCATCACGGTTCCGGCCTACTTCAATGACTCACAACGTCAGGCCACCAAGGATGCCGGCCGCATTGCAGGCCTCGAAGTCAAGCGCATCATCAACGAACCGACCGCAGCCGCCATGGCTTTTGGCCTGGATCGTAAGCAAGGTGACATGAAAGTTGCGGTCTACGACCTCGGCGGCGGGACCTTCGACGTCTCGATCATTGAAATTGCTGAAGTCGATGGCGAACATCAGTTTGAAGTCCTTTCAACCAATGGGGACACCCACTTGGGCGGTGAAGACTTCGACCTTCGCATCATTGACTGGCTCTGTGATGAATTCAAAAAGGAAAGTGGCATTGATCTCCACAACGATCCTTTGGCGCTGCAGCGCCTCAAGGAAGCCGCGGAAAAGGCCAAGATCGAACTGTCATCCAGCCAGCAGACCGATATCAATCTGCCGTACGTGACCGCAGATGCCACAGGTCCCAAGCACTTGAATCTCAAACTGACCCGCGCCAAGCTCGAATCCTTGGTCGAGGATTTGGTCCTGAGGACTCGTGCGCCTTGCGAAACAGCCATCAAGGACTCAGGCCTCAAGGCCAGCGACATCGACGAAATCATTCTCGTGGGTGGTCAGAGCCGGATGCCGAAAGTTCAGGAAATGGTCACGGAGATCTTTGGTCGGGAACCCCGCAAGGATGTGAATCCTGACGAAGCCGTCGCGCTGGGTGCGGCCATCCAGGGCGGCGTTCTCGGCGGTCAGGTCAAGGACGTTCTGCTTCTCGATGTCACCCCGCTGTCACTGGGCATCGAAACCCTGGGCGGCGTCATGACCAAGCTCATTGAAAAGAACACCACCATCCCGACCAAAACCGGCCAGGTGTTCTCAACGGCAGATGACAACCAGACCGCGGTGACGATCCATGTGCTTCAGGGTGAACGTGAAATGTCCAAGGACAATAAGTCCCTTGGCCGTTTCGATCTCGCCGACATTCCGCCGGCCCCCCGCGGCATGCCCCAGATCGAGGTCACCTTCGACATCGATGCGAACGGGATTCTGCATGTCTCGGCGAAGGACAAGGCGACCGGCAAGGAGCAGTCCATCCGGATCACCGCATCCAGCGGTCTGAGTGACGATGAAATCCAGCGGATGGTTCGCGATGCGGAACTCCATGCGGAGGAAGACAAGCGAATCCATGAACTGGTTCAGGCCAGAAATCAGGCGGACTCCCTGATCCACGCAGCTCAGAAGACGGTGAGTGAACTCGGAGACGGCGTCCAGGCCGATGAAAAGACCCAGATCGAGGCCGCCATCAGTGAATTGAAGGAAGCCATCGCGGGTGACGACAAGGACGCGATTGATGAAAAGACCCAGAAGCTGACCGAAGTTTCCGGAAAGCTGGCCGAACGGCTCTACGCCCAAAAGGGTGCCGAAGGCGCGGCTCCGGACATGGGTGCTGCCGGCGCTTCCTCATCCGCTGCGCACGACGACATCGTCGATGCGGAGTTCGAAGAAGTGAAGGACGACAAGAAGTAAGAGGCCGCCAAGGCATCTTTCTCCCTGGGGTGATCTCGAGGATTGCCCCAGGCCCTCTCCCCTAAACTAAGGAGCCGCGGTCAATGCCGCGGCATTTTGCGTCATGGCCAAAGAAGACTACTACCAACTCCTCGGCGTTTCGCGTAACGCGACCGATGCCGAGATCAAGAAAAGCTTTCGCCGCCTGGCGATGAAATACCATCCGGATCGCAACAGCGACAATCCGGATGCAGAAGAACAGTTCAAAAAGATCAAGGAGGCCAATGACGTCCTCTCGGATCCGAAGAAACGAGCGGCATACGATCAGTTCGGCCACGCCGGCGTGGATCCCACGATGGGCGGCGGCGCAGGTTTTGGCGGTGCCGGAGCGAATTTCAGCGATATTTTCGGCGATGTCTTTGGTGACATCTTCGGGGGCGGCGGTGCCCGCGGTGGCCGCGGCGGCGCTCAACGCGGTGCAGATCTTCGCTACAACCTCGAAGTCACGCTGGAAGAAGCCGTGGCTGGAACCGAGGTCAAAATTCCGATTCCGACCCTGGTCAGCTGCTCAAGCTGCGATGGGAGCGGCGCAGCCAAAGGCTCGAAGGTTCTGACCTGTACCACCTGCCATGGGCATGGTGCCGTCAGGATGCAGCAGGGCTTTTTCAGTGTTCAGCAAACCTGCCCCACCTGTCGGGGCTCCGGCAAGCAGATCAAGGACCCCTGCAAGAGCTGCCATGGTCAAGGCCGCGTTCAGGAAACCAAGACCCTCTCAGTCAAGATCCCGCCCGGCGTCGACAATGGGGACCGCATCCGTCTTTCAGGGGAAGGTGAAGCAGGAGAATCCGGCGCACCCCCCGGTGATCTTTACGTCCAGATTTCCGTCAAGGAGCATGCGATCTTCACCCGTGATGGGGCGAATCTCTACTGTGAGGTTCCCATCAGCTTCCCGACCGCCTGCATTGGCGGTGAAGTTGAAGTGCCCACGCTATCGGGTAAAGTCACGCTCAAGATTCCCCAGGAAACGCAGACCGGCCGGATGTTCCGCCTCAGCGGCAAAGGGGTCAAACCGGTGCGCGGAGGCCCCACGGGCGACCTGATGTGCCGCGTTCGACTGGAAACCCCTGTGCATCTGAGCAAGGAACAGATTGAGCTGATTCAGCAATTGGATCAGTCCCTGACCGGGGGCGGCAGCAAGCACAGTCCGCAGGCCCATAGCTGGCTTGATGGGGTGAAGCAGTTTTTCGATAAAATCGGACTCTAGGCGAAGTCCGAACGCGAATCTTTTCAGGTGGGCGCCGGGTGCGCCCACTTTTTTAGTCCCTGACGGAAACACACATGACCAGAATTGCGATCCTTGGCGCCGATGGCCGTATGGGCCATGCCCTGATCACCGCCTGCCATCAGGCCGAGCACCTGACGCTAGGCGCCGCCATTGAGCGCCCTGGCAGTCCCGCCCTAGGCACCGATGCAGGACTCCTCGCCGGCATCGGCCCCCTGGGGGTTGCCGTCACAGATCGACTGGATCAAGTGACCCGCGCGTTTGATGTCCTGATCGACTTCACCCGCCCTGAACCGTCTCTTGCGGCCCTAAAAATCTGTGCGGCAGAAGGAAAGCGCATGGTGATCGGGACCACCGGGTTTTCCGCTTCCGAAAAGACACAGATCAGCGAGGCGGCAAAGACGATCCCCATTATGTTGGCGCCCAACATGAGCGTCGGCGTCAACCTGTCACTCAAGCTCCTTGAAATAGCGACACGCGTCATCGGAAAGGAGACGGATATCGAGATCATTGAGGCGCATCACCGTCACAAGGTCGATGCGCCCTCGGGAACGGCGCTTCGTATGGGCGAAGTCGTCGCTGCAGCGCTGGGTCGGGAACTCGATGACTGCGCGGTCTGGGCCCGCGAAGGGCATACCGGAGAGCGCGAGCCTGGAACCATCGGATTCTCCGTGATTCGGGCCGGCGACATTGTGGGCGACCATACCGTCATGTTTGCCGATGAAGGGGAACGGGTCGAGATTCGTCACCACGCCTCCAGCCGAATGACCTTTGCTAAAGGCGCCATGCGGGCCGCGTATTGGCTCTCGACCCAAGGTCCCGGGCTTTATGACATGCAAGACGTCCTAGGGCTGAAAGACGCGACCTAGCCCCAGATCATCATGCGGGTGCAGTTAAAAACGCTCGGGTGCAGGCTCAATGAAGCCGAACTTGAGACGTGGGCCAGGGAGTTTCAGCAGGCCGGCTACCGTGTGGTTGACGAGACGGAGGAAGCCGACCTCCTGGTTCTCAATAGCTGCGCCGTGACCCAGGATGCGACGCGAAAATCCCGGGGCCTGATCCGAAAGCTCGGCCGGGAGAACCCCGGCGCCAAAATCATCCTGAGTGGCTGCTACGCGACGCTCGAACCCGATGAGGCGGCCACCTTGGGCGTTGATCTCGTGGTCGATAATCAGCACAAGCATCGCCTGGTTACTCTGGCCCAGGAGAAACTGCCGCCAGAGACCATGCCGGCTCACTCCACGGATCCCGAGGGATCTGCCCTTTTCCGGTTGGGACGCCATCGCGCATTCATCAAGGTGCAAGATGGCTGCCGTTACCGCTGCAGTTATTGCATCGTGACGTTAGCCCGCGGGGAGGAGCGTAGTCGAAGCCTGAAGGCCATCGTTGAGGAAATTCAGGGCTTTGAAACCCAGGGCATCGGCGAAGTCGTGCTGACCGGCGTCCACCTGGGAGGCTATGGGAGCGACACGGGATCTCACTTGACTGAACTGGTTGCCACCGTACTGGCGGAAACCCGAATCCCGCGCATCCGTCTGGGATCATTGGAACCTTGGGACCTTTCTGACGAATTTATCGCGCTCTTCCAAAACCACCGACTCATGCCGCACCTCCATCTGCCGCTTCAGTCGGGCTCGGATGCGGTCCTCAAACGGATGGCCCGACGCACACGCCGCGCTGATTTTCTCGATCTGACGGCACGCCTTCGACATGGGGTTCCCGGCATCAATTTGACCTCGGACATCATTGTCGGCTTTCCGGGAGAAACACGGGCCGAATGGGAGGAAACCTTGAGCCTGGTGGATACCGTAGGCTTTGGAGATCTCCACATCTTCTCCTACTCCCCAAGACCTGGAACGGGCGCTGCCGAAATGAGCCCCCGCATTCCTGGCAACATTCAGGCGGAACGGAGTCGGGAGCTTCACGCCATGGCCAAACAGCAAAAGCAGCAGGCCATGCGCCAATGGATCAAGACCACGCGCCCGGTGCTCTGGGAGGGTCTTCGCGAAATCGATGGAAAAACCTGGGTCAGTGGCTACACCCCCGAATTTCATCGCGTTGGGCTTTGGGTCGATGCGGCAGCAGCCGCCTCACTGCCCTATTCAATTCGCGCCACTGAAATCACGGGCTTTGATCCTTCACAGGCCTGTCTGACGGGGCATCTCTCCGGAGTGGACCGTGCGTAACGGCCGAATCGATCTTTTGGCGCTGATGGCTCTTTTGTCGGGATGGGCACTCGTTGCGGCAGTCGCTCATTCGCCTCTCTTGCCCTCTCCCGCTCGCGTCTTGGACGTGGGACTTCGTGAAATCCAAAATGGAAATCTGCCCTTTCATCTGGGCATGACGCTCCTTCGACTGATCGCTAGCTTTACCCTCTCCATGCTCATTGGGACCAGCCTTGGGATCCTTCTTGGCCGAAAGGGACGTTTGGATCGCTTTTTCAGTACCTGGCTCACCATCGCCCTCAATATCCCGGCCCTGGTGAGCATCATTCTCTGTTATGTCTGGTTCGGTCTGAACGAATTTGCCGCGATTTTTGCCGTCTTTCTCAACAAGGTGCCCAATGTGATCGTCACGCTCCGGGAGGGGACTCGACAGCTCAACCGGGATCTCATGGAAATGGCCGCGGTCTATCGACTGGGACCGTACAAAACGATTCGCCATGTCATTTGGCCACAACTCTTCCCCTACGCGATGACCGCCGCGCGGACCGGACTTGCGCTGATCTGGAAGATTGTTCTGGTGGTGGAGCTTTTGGGTCGAAGTAACGGCATGGGCTATCAACTCCATCTGTACTTTCAGATGTTTGATGTCGCCGGCATCCTGGCCTATTCGATTGCATTCATTGCCGTCGTGCAATGTATCGAATGGGTATGTCTTGCCCCCTTGGATCGGGCTGCCCTGAGGTGGAAAAGATGACCGCCATTCAAATCGAGGCCCTGGGAAAGTCCTATGGCGAGAAGGTCGTCATTCGTGACCTCAATCTTCACATCCGCGAAGGGGAATTTGTCGCCATCGTGGGTCCCTCAGGCTGCGGAAAAAGCACGCTGCTCCATCTGCTTTCAGGGCTCGATCAACCCTCTGAAGGCGACATTATTTTCGGAGAAGCGGACCCTCGGATTGGCGTGGTATTCCAAAATCCCCGACTGCTGCCGTGGCGAACGGTTCGGGAGAATCTTGCGCTGGTCCTTCATGAGGGCCAAGACCCCCAAACCATGGACGATTGGATGACCCGCATTGGGCTTCCCGACATCATGGAGCAGTATCCCGAGCGTCTCTCCATCGGCATGATGCGGCGGGTTGCCTTGGCTCGCGCCTTTGTCGTCGAGCCTGACCTGCTCCTGATGGACGAACCCTTGGTCTCCCTTGACGCCCCCACAGCCCGAAAGATTCGCGCGCTGCTGCTCTCTCTGTGGGCCTCTCGGCCGCATACGGTGGTCTATGTAACCCATGACCTTCGTGAAGCCATCGAGCTTGCCGATCGGCTGGTCTTTGTCGCCGCCTCACCGATGCGCATCGTGACGGATCTCAGTGTGCCACTTCCACGGGCGGCGCGGACCCCTGAGCGGATTGAATCCTTGGTGAGCGAACTGAAATCGGGATATCCGGACCTCAAGCCCCTGATCTAGCCAAGATGCAGTAACTCGCGATAGACCGCGAGATTGCCCTCGACCATCCTGTTGGCTGAAAATCCATTTTCCACCCACTGCCGGCCGGCCAGACCGAGCGCTCGACGCCGCTCCGGGTCTTTCAGCAATTCAATAATGGCATCCGCCAAGCGCTCGGGATCCTTGGGAGGAACCAATAAGCCGGTCAGTCCGTCCTTGACGGCCTCGGGAATTCCCCCAACCGCCGTCGCGACAATCGGCACCTCGGCGAGTGAGGCCTGCAGAAGCGAAACCCCCATCCCCTCCCGATGCGCTGGATGGACCACAAGATCCAGGCAGGGCAGGATGCGGTCAAGATCCTTGCGAAAACCTGCAAGAATGACCTGATGCTCAAGGCCCTGTTGGCGAATCGCCAACCTCAGGGCCTCGTCCAAAGGCCCTTTTCCGAAGAAGAACACCCGGGCCTTGGGAAAAACGTCCAAAATTTTCGGCATTGCCTCAAGCAGCACCGCATGGCCTTTGCGATCAATCAATTGAGCCACCACGCCCAAGGTGGGGGCCTGGTCAGGAATGTCAAAGGCTTGATGGAACCAGGCCCGCTCCGGATGCATCACTCTCGGGGTGATCTCGACGGCATCAGGGACACAACGCAGTTTGGCCGCCGGCAGCCCCTCGCTGAGGAGGATCTGGCCTATCGCATCAGAAATCGCAACCACGCGATCATGCAGCCGATACTTCAGGGCGACAGCGAGCCGTGACTCCGGATTGTCCTGACGGCGCGAATGAACCACCGGAATTCCGGCCAGACGGCCGGCAATCCCGCCCATGACATCCGCGCCGATTCGGCTGTGCAGATGAATCAGATCGGGACGACTCTCCGAGATCACCTTTCGAAGCCTTGGAATCAAGCCCACATCAAGATCACCTTCCATGCGAATGGCATGGACCTCAGACCAGGGGGCTGCGACGTGTGAGAGATCACTGCCAATTCGGCAGGCGAGAATGTTTTCAATCCCTCGGGCCTTGAGACCCTCCATCAGGAGAAGAATCTGATGCGCACCGCCGTAAAAATTACGACCGCCCTCAACGTGGAGGATCCTCACAGCGGCTACGCGGGAGAATGCAAAAGGCTACTGGACCAAGGCCAGCAACACACCGGCCGCAACCGCTGAACCAATCACCCCGGCAACGTTGGGGCCCATCGCATGCATCAAGAGGAAATTGTGCGGATTGGATTCTTGCCCCACCTTATTGGCCACACGGGCCGACATCGGAACGGCTGAGACGCCTGCAGCCCCAATCAGGGGATTGACCTTGTTTTCGGGAGAGATCACGTTCATCAGCTTGGCCATCATCACACCGGATGCCGTTCCAAAGCTGAAGGCCAAAGCACCCAGACCCAAAATACCCAGGGTTTCGGCACGGAGGAACTGATCCGCGCTGAGTTTGGACCCGACCGACAAACCCAGGAAGATCGTGACGATATTGATCAGTTCGTTCTGGGCCGTCTTGCTCAAACGATCGACCACGCCACATTCCCGGATGAGATTCCCCAGACAGAACATGCCGATCAAAGGCGCCGCAGACGGCAGCAGCATGGCGGTCAGAATCAGGAGAATACTGGGGAAGATGATTTTTTCGAGGCGACTGACATGCCGAAGCTGGGCCATTTCAATCAGGCGTTCCTCTTCCGTCGTCAAAAGACGCATGATGGGGGGCTGAATCAGGGGCACGAGCGCCATGTAGGAATAAGCGGCCACAGCGATGGCGCCCAGAAGTTCCGGTGCGAGCTTGGAGGCTACATAGATCGAGGTCGGACCATCAGCCCCCCCGATAATGGCAATCGCAGCAGCATCCTTGAACGTGAAATTGATCCCCGGAACCAGATTCAGGGCCAAGGCACCAAACAGGGTTCCAAAAATGCCGAACTGGGCGGCGGCACCGAGCAGCAGGGTCTTCGGGTTGGCCAGCATGGGGCCAAAGTCCGTCATGGCACCCACGCCCATAAAGATCAGAAGCGGAAAAAGACCGCTTTTAATGCCGAAGTACAGGTAGGAAAGCAACCCACCTTCCTCGGCGATACCCGCTACCGGAATGTTGCTCAATACGGCACCAAATCCAATGGGCAAGAGCAGCAGCGGCTCGAATTCCTTCTTGATGGCAAGGTACAGGAGACCAAATCCGACCGACATCATCACGGCCTGATCGGCCTGAAAATTCGAAATTCCGGTGCTGGACCAAAGTTGCAGCAAGGCTTCCATGCGATTCTCCTATTCGAGGGTCAGGAGATCGTCCTGTGAGGCGACGGTCTCGCCCACCTTCACAGCCAGAGTCGCGACAATGCCGCCGGTCCGCGTGCGGATCTCGGTTTCCATTTTCATCGCCTCCATCACGATGACCACGGTGTTGGGTTCGACATGTTGCCCCGGGGCGACATTGATGCGAAGGATATGTCCCGCCATGGGGGCCTTGACCACTTCTCCTTCACCTTTGGCGGCCGTTCCCTGAACGACCGGCGCCTGGCCTGCCGCGGCCACATCGACCTTGTAGTTGCGGCCATTGACGGTCAGGACGCCCGCGCTGGGGGTTTCGATGCGGAAATTACGGCCATTGACCGTCACATCATATTCGGTGGCATCCACACTCGGTGTCTTGGCCGGTGCCGCATCTTCGAGCGTCGGCACCGGTTCAAAGGCGGATGGGTTCCCCCGGTTTTCAAGGAACTTGAAACCAATCTGCGGGAATAATGCATAGGTCAGGACATCATCAATTGCATCCTTTGCCAGGGTGATCCCCTGCTTTTTGACCAGTTCGTTGAGCTCCGTGGTGAGCTTTTCAAGTTCCGGCTCCAGAAGATCGGCCGGGCGACAGGTAATCGGTTGGTCCTTACCCAGCACTTTCTTTTGAAGCCGCTGGTTGACCGGTGCCGGGGTTGCCCCGTATTCACCCCGCAAGACGCCCTGCGTCTCCTTGGTAATCGACTTGTAGCGCTCACCCATCAAAACGTTGATGACCGCCTGACTGCCGACGATCTGTGAGGTCGGCGTCACCAGCGGGAGGTAACCCAGGTCCTTTCGAACCTTCGGAATTTCATTCAGTACCGCATCGAATTGGTTGAGGGCACCCTGCTCCTTGAGCTGACTTTCCATGTTGGTCAGCATACCGCCAGGCACCTGAGCCACGAGGATGCGGCTATCCACGCCACGCAGCGTGCCTTCAAACTTGGCGTACTTTTTACGAACCTCACGGAAGTAGGCTGCGATCTCTTCAAGTAATTCGATATCGAGCCCGGTATCTCGGGGTTGCCCCTGGAGTGCGGCCACGACGGCCTCCGTCGCGCTGTGCCCGTAGGTCATGCTCATGGAGGAAATCGCCGTATCGACATTATCGATGCCGGCTTCAGCGGCCTTGATGATCGTCGAGGTGCTGAGCCCCGTCGTAGCATGGCACTGCATGTGGATCGGCACCTTCACGGCCTTCTTAAGCCGCGTCACCAACTCAAAGGCGTCATAGGGCTTGAGCAATCCGGCCATGTCTTTGATGGCAATCGAGTGCGAGCCCATATCCTCCAGGCGCTTGGCCAAGTCGACCCACATGTCAATCGTATGGACCGGACTGACGGTGTAGGAAATCGTGCCTTGGGCATGCTTGCCACAGGCGACCGTCGCCTGAATGGCCTTTTCAAAATTCCGCGGGTCGTTCATCGCATCAAAGATGCGGAAGACATCAACGCCGTTGACCGCGCAGCGCTCCACAAACTTTTCGACCACATCATCCGCGTAGTGGCGATACCCCAGAAGATTTTGTCCACGGAGCAACATCTGGAGCGGGGTCTTTGGCAGTGCTTTTTTCAGCGCACGCAGGCGATCCCAAGGATCTTCCCCGAGGTAACGAATGCACGCATCAAAGGTCGCGCCGCCCCAACACTCCAGCGACCAAAATCCCACCTTATCAAGCTTGCTGCAGATGGGCAGCATATCGTCGAGCCTCAGTCGGGTGGCAAGGAGCGATTGATGCGCATCCCTTAGCACGACATCGGTAATACCCAGAGCTTTGGCCATAGTGTCGATCCCTTTGAATCCTTGAGCGATAAATCGGCAGAGCAAGCCGCAGATTTTTGTCCTGGCCCCCGGAGGGTACCGGACTCTAAATTATTGCATCCCTAGCGTTTTTCCCGCTCCAGCGCGGCCGCAATCACAGCGACCAGCTCAGCCTCATCCGGCTCTACAGCCAGACTCGACTTTCGTGACTGATTGGCTTGGGGATTGAAAACGCTGACCAACCGGGCCGTAATTCCGATAATCCAGACCAGCAGGGCCAGAAACAGGTACACGATGCCCATGCCAATCAGCATGAGCTTCAATCCGGGGACCAGTAGTTCGGTGATCGAGGATTCCATGTCAGGTCAGGTCGTTTTCAAGGCGCTAGGGCGCGAGTAGAGCATGAGCCATGATAATTCGGTGTTCATGGAAAGTCGAACGCCAAGATCGGATCGGTGTATTGGGGGAAGGCCTGAAGCCATGAAGACCGCCCGAAATCACACCATCACTCATGACCTATCAAAATCATAAGAATATCTTATTTAAAATAAGAAAAGATCTATGTAAAACTTATGCCCAATCTCAACAGAACACCGACAGGTTACCTCTTGTAACCTCTCATCGGCAGTTCTCCTCCTTCAGCGACCCGTGAGGTCGCTTTTTTTTGGCCAAAAAAAAGCCTGCATGCGCAGGCGTTTTTTACTTTTTATTTTTATGACAGCGCGCTTCCAAGCGACGGGCTGTGACTATTTTTCTTTTTCTTAGTGGGGCCCGAAGGCCCGTTCTCCTCCTTCAGATTTCGAAGGACGCCCCTGAAGGCGTCTGACTAGTCTAACGAGAAAAAAAAATGTGTCTACCTTTATCCGGTCCGCCGTGAAACCCCGCCGTTCAGTGCGGTGTTTGTTGCTGCTCGATGTATTGCCGCACGATAGCGATGGGTGCGCCTCCGCAAGAGGAGGCAAAATAGGATGGCGACCAGAGGACACCCTTCCAGTATTGGCTCTGTATATCGGGCCGGTCCTTGCGTAGCAGGCGGCTGGACACGCCCTTGAGGCTGTTAACCAGGCTGGACACGGCCACTTTGGGTGGATATTCCACCAACAGATGCACGTGGTCATGTTCTCCATCCATCTCGACCCGTTGAGATTCGAAGTCCAGACAGACCCTGGTAAAGATTTCCCTGAGACGCTCGATGGCATCACCGTCGAAGACTTTGCGGCGGTATTTCGCCACAAAGACCAAATGCACGTGCATCTTGAAAACGCAGTGACGACCTTGCCTAATATCGTTGTCATGGCTCATGGACTAAGAGTACGATCGAGGTATGCAGCGACTTCAAGCGTACAAATTCAGACTCAGACCTGATGGAGAACAGGTGAGGTTGATGCATCGCTTTTCAGGGTCGTGCCGATATGTCTATAACAGGGCCTTGGCCTTGCAGAAAGAGCGGCACGACCAGGGCGAGAAGAAGCTCTCTGTTTTCGCACTCATCAATAAGCTTCCGGAGTGGAAGTCAGATCCAAAGACCCTGTGGCTGACCGAGTCACCCTCCCAAGCACTTCAGCAGGTATTGAAGGATCTGGATCGAGCCTACGTTAATTTCTTTGAAAAGCGTGCAGAGTTCCCGCACTTCAAAAAGAAAGGCCAGTCGGATAGTTTTCGGTACCCACAAGGCTTCAAGCTTGATCAGGCCCATAGCCGACTATTCCTTCCAAAGCTTGGCTGGATACGCTACCGAAATAGCCGTGAAGTTCTGGGTGTTGTGAAAAACGTGACGGTGTCCTTGAGTCAAGGCCAGTGGTTCGCCTCAATTCAGACCGAGCGGGAAGTCGATCTGCCGCTTCCACAGGGTGATGCGATCGGTATCGATATGGGTATCCGCCGATTTGCTACGTTTGATCGGGCGTTACCCGAGTTTGAGGATTTGGATCATCTGGTCCCGCTCAACAGTTTTAAGTGCCACGAATCTGCCCTGCGTAAAGCGCAGCGGGCGATGAGTCGCAAACAGAAGTTCAGTAACAACTGGAAGAAGGCGAAAGCTAAAGTCCAGAGCATCTATGCCCGTATCGGTCATGCCCGCCGCGACTATCTGCACAAAGCCACGACCACGATCAGCAAAAACCACGCGATCGTGTGTATCGAGGATTTGCAGATACGGAACATGTCCAGGTCAGCCTCTGGCACGACCGAAGCACCGGGCAAAAACGTCAGGGCCAAATCTGGCCTCAACAAATCCATCCTTGACCAGGGATGGTTCGAGTTCCGACGCCAACTGGACTATAAGATGGCATGGAATGGGGGATACCTTGTTGCTGTGCCTCCACAGAACACGAGTCGGAGATGTCCGTGTTGCGATTACGTCTCAGGAGAGAACCGGCAGACACAAGCTCGGTTTGAGTGCGTGGACTGCGGTTTTGAAGAGAACGCTGATGTGGTCGGGGCGATCAATGTTAAAAGGGCGGGACTCGCCCGGTTAGCCTGTGAAGTGAGTGATGCCCTATGGTCACCAGCAGCAGGAACCCACCGAAGCGACTCAGGGGCGGCTCAAAGCCGCGCTTGAGCGCCGTAGGAATCCTCTTCCTTTAGGGAGGGGAGGAAGTCAATTAACGGTTTGAACTGACTCGATTTTTGCCATGGTCGACTCGATCCAAGCCTCTGCTTCCCGATTCAATTCCTGTGCCGTGTGGGCCGCGCCATCCAGGGCAGGACCCACCACAATCCGGATGGTTCCAGGGTATTTGAGAAAGCCATTCTTCCCCCAGTAACTCCCCGCATTATGGGCCACCGGGACCAGAGGGCACCCCACACGGGCCGCCAATAATCCACCACTGGATCCGTAGTGTCCGCGAACTCCCGGGGCAACCCGCGTGCCCTCTGGAAAAAGGACAACCCAGCGCCCCGAACGAATGCGCGCTTCGCCATCCCGAAGGATCTGCTTGAGCGCCAGAGACTTTAGCGAGCGGTTGATGGCAATGGGCTGAAGGGTTGCCATAGCCCACCCCCAAAAGGGAATCCGGAGCAGTTCGCGCTTGAGAATAAAGACCACCGGCGGAAAGATCACCTGAAGGACCAAGGTTTCAAACGCCGATTGATGCTTGCAGAAAATCAGCCCACTTTGCCCCTGGGGAATCAGCTCCCTGCCCTCGACCTCATAACGAAGACCGCAGGTCACCCTGAGCCACCAGAGATTTAGCCGCACCCAAAGGTTTGCCGCCCCATAACGAATCTTAAAGGGTGAAAACCAGAGCAAGGTCATGATCGGGCCGATCAGGAGCGTCGACGCCACCTGCCCCAGGAGGAACAGGGCCGATCGAAGGACGACGACAGGCTTAGCTGTGGAGAATGTGTTGGACCGCTTCATAAAGATTGGAAAAAACGGGGACATCAAGGTCCGGATGATGCTTTAGCGTCCGAAGACCTTTGCCGGTCTCGACCAAAAGCGGCGTGGCCCCAGCAGCCCTTGCAGCCTCCAGGTCTCTGAAGGAGTCACCGATGGCCGGTACACCTATCAGGTTGAGTCCATACTGCTCTTTTAAGGCTTCAAAAAGGCCCGGCTTGGGTTTGCGGCAGTCGCAAAAGTCTTCAGGTCCATGCGGGCAATGAAAAATCGCCTCGATCTTCCCACCCCTGGCCTCTACGAGCGTGAGCATTTTCTGGTGGATGGCGTCGAGAACGGACGCATCAAAATAGCCCCGGGCAATGCCGGATTGATTGGTAATCACAAAGATCCGATAGCCCCGACGCGTCAACAATTCGATCGCTTCAAGGCTACCGGGGATCGGTTCCCATTCTTCGGGCGACTTGATGTAGTCATCCGAATCCTCGTTGATCACTCCATCACGGTCCAGAATAACGATGCGTTCAATAAGGTCCGTCACGTCATTAACCTTGAAGCCGGGAGATGTCGGCAATATCGAGGAATAGCCCCTCAATGATCGAGAGCAGACCGATGCGATTGGCTTTGAGCGCCGGATCATCGGCCATCACCATGACGCCTTCGAAGAAGGCATCGACCGGCTCACGCAAACTCGCCAAACGTTTCAGTGCAGCTCCGTAATGGCCTTCGGCCAAAAGCGATGTGGTGGCCTCCCGGGCATCGCGAGCCGCCTTGAGGAGTGTTTTTTCCAGTGGGTCCTGCAAAATGGATTCGTCCACATTCGCGACCCGAGGCGCTTCAGATTTCCGCAGAATGTTTCGTATGCGCTTATTGGCGGCGGACAGACTTTCCGCCTCCGGCAGCAAGCGGAAATCGCGAACCGCGGCAAGGCGACGTTCAAAATCCACCAGACTCTGGGGATTGACGCCCAGAACCGCATCAAACTCATCCGGGCGCGCGCCCCTTTCAACGAGATATCCCCGGAGGCGGTCATGAATGAAGTTCAGGACCAACTCCTGCGTTTTGTTGCGATCAAACGTGTGCGTCAAGGGTGACAGGGCTTCAGAAACCCACCGTGCCAGATCGAGATCCAATCCCCCTTCAATGGAAATTCGGATCACACCCAAGGCCGCTCGACGCAAGGCATAGGGATCTTTGTCACCGGTGGGAATGAGGCCGGCTGCAAAAATACCCGTCAGGGTGTCCAGTTTCTCCGCCAGTGCAACGACCTGGCCCACGGGCGTTGCGGGCAAGTCGCCCCCCGAGACCTTGGGGAGGTACTGCTCTTCAATGGCCTCCGCAATCGCCGAGGGCTCGCCCTCAGCCAAGGCATAGTATCGGCCCATGGTGCCCTGAAGTTCGGGGAATTCCCCAACCATCGTCGTCAAAAGATCCGCCTTGGCCAGTCGAGCGGCTCGCTCAGCGACTGCGGCGTCCACCCCCAACTCACGCGAGATCGATCCCGATAGATGAACGACGCGCTGCGTCTTGTCCAGCAAGGATCCCAGAACTTTCTGGAAGGTCACGTTCGCAAGGTCGTCAACACGGCTTTCCAGCGTCCGCTTCCGGTCAAGGTTCCAGAAGAACTCGGCATCCGAAAGCCGGGGCCGAACAACACGTTCATTTCCCTCACGAACCGTTTCAAGCCGGGAACTCGCGAGGTTACTGAACGTGATGAAGTGCGGCAGCAACTTTCCATCCGCGGCCCGAATGGGGAAATACTTTTGATTGGCCTGAAGCGTCGTAATCAATACCTCAGCCGGAAGGCTCAGGAAACGGGCTTCAATATTGCCCAGCACCGGAACGGGCCATTCAACCAGGGCCGTCACCTCATCCAGAAGGTCCGGATCCATCACGGCAACCCCGCCCACCGAGGCCGCGGCCGCTTCGGCTTGGCGTTGAATGGCGTCGCGGCGGCGGTCGAAGTCAGCAATCACGAACCCCGAATTCTCGAGGGCTGCGAGATAATCGGTCGGGACCTTGAACTCGATGGTGTTCTTGCAGTGGAATCGGTGACCCCGACTGACTCGACCGGTCTCAACGCCCAGAATTTCAGCCGGCACCACCTCAGCACCGAACAGCAAGACAACCCAGTGCACGGGCCTCACAAATTCTGCGGTGCCATTGCCCCAGCGCATCCGCTTGGCAATCGGAAGCCCGGCCAGCGCCTGGCGGAAAAGATCGGGAAGAAATTCGCGGGTATCGACGCCTTTGACCACCTGACGGACGGCCACCCAGGCCCCCTTATCGGTCTCGAGCGTGAACAATTGATCCACCGTCGCGCCCGCACTCTTGAGGAATCCCTCCAAGGCTTTGCTCGGCGCACCATCGGGCTGAAAGGCCACATTGGCTGCGGGCCCTCGGCGCTCGATGTCCTGGTCGGGCTGTGAAACCGCCACGTCACGGAGGATCAGCGCCAGCCGACGCGGCGATGCATAAGGCTCAACAGCCCCATGGCGGATGCCGGCCTTGGCCAGGCCGTCCTCGACCAACTGGCACAGGGATCGGCTCAGGGTGAGCAGGGATTTGGGCGGCAGCTCTTCAGTGCCCAATTCAAAAAGAACATCACGAAATTCGGTCATCTCAGCGAACCTTTGGATTCAGCATGGGGAAGCCAAGGCTTTCCCGACGTTGGTAGTAGGCCTCTGCAACGGCTCGAGCCAATTCACGGACGCGCAAGATAAAGCGCTGTCGCTCGGTCACCGAGATGGCTTTGCGGGCATCGAGAAGATTGAAGGAATGTGAGGCTTTGAGGACCATTTCATAGGCCGGCAGCGGCAGATCCAATTCAATCAGGCGCTTGGATTCCCGCTCATAGGTGTCAAAGGCCCCAAACAAGAAGTTTGTGTCCGCATGCTCAAAGTTGAAGGCCGACATTTCAACTTCGTTTTGGTGATAGACATCGCCATAGGTGACGATACCTTGGGGACCATCGGCCCAAACCAGATCAAACACACTGGCCTTGGCCTGCAGATACATGGCGATGCGTTCCAGACCGTAGGTGATTTCACCACTCACTGGACGGCAGTCGAGACCGCCGACCTGCTGGAAATAGGTGAACTGGGTCACCTCCATGCCATTCAGCCAAACTTCCCAGCCCAGCCCCCAGGCACCCAGCGTGGGCGATTCCCAATTGTCTTCGACAAACCGAATGTCGTGTTCTTCCAGATCAAAACCCAGATACGCCAGGGACCCCAGATACAAGTCCTGAAAATCCGCCGGCGAGGGCTTCATGATGACCTGGAACTGATAGTAGTGCTGCAGGCGATTGGGGTTTTCGCCATAACGACCATCCGTGGGGCGCCGTGAAGGCTGGACATAAGCCGTGTTCCATGGCTCGGGACCAATCGACCTGAGGAAGGTCGCCGGGTGGAAAGTCCCCGCCCCGACCTCAAGGTCCAGCGGCTGAAGAATCACGCAGCCTTGGGCTGCCCAATAGTCCTGAAGGGCCAGAATCAGGCCCTGGAAGGTAGAAACATCGCGTTGTTTTGGGGACACGCCGGCCGCTCCCTATGGCATGCAGAAATAAAGGCCGGATTATAGCCCAAGAGGGGTTGAGCTCGCCCCAAGCCTTCGGAGAGAGGGGTCAGATCATGCAGCGCGCAGCATAGTCGGCTGCGCCCAAAAGCGCGGTATTCGGGTTGAGCGCCACGCGAACCGGAAGCTCCTTGAGAAAGTGCGAGAAACGACCCTTGGCAAGGAACCCCGCCATGAATTGGCCATCTTCCACTAGCGCGTTGAGGATCTTGGGTGCAATTCCGCCACCGATCAAAACACCGCCACGGGAAAGGCACTTCAACGCCAGATTGCCGGCCTCAGCCCCATAAATCCGCGCGAACCGACGGAGTGTTTCACGCGCCAGAGGATCCTGATATTCCAGCGCATGAAAACTGATTTCCCGCGCTGGATCCTCGGCCGTCTTCAGTGCGGTTGCGAGCGCCTCGGATTCCGGGAGAATCCCGGTCGAACGCATATAGCCATAAAGTTCGGCAATCCCGGCACCCGAAAGAATGCGCTCCATGCTGACGTGGCCTGAAAACTTCTCCCGGAGGTACACCAAAAGCCCGTCTTCAAAGGCATCACCCGGCGCAAAATCCGTATGGCCCCCTTCAGTGGCGATCGGATGGTAGTTCATCCCGTCCCAGAACAATATGGCTTCACCGAGCCCGGTTCCCGCGGCGACCACCGCCCGATTTCCGATCCGCGATTCGGCATGGGGATTGAGCTCCAGCCACTCTTCAGGCCCCAGCCTCAAAAGGCCCAGCGCCATGGCTTGAAGGTCATTGAGCAATTTAACCCGCGGAATACCCGCCACCTGAGACAGCACCTTTTCATCGATGACCCAAGGCAGGTTCGTGATCCGGGACACGCCATCAAAAACCGGTCCCGCGACCCCAAAACAGGCCGCTTCGACCGAGACACTCTGATCGCTCAGAAATTCCTGAACGATGTCCTCGAGGGAGGCATAGTCGGCACTGGGAAAAAGACGCTCACGGACCCGCTCCAATCCATCCGTATTCTTTTCGTACTGGGCCAAGATGGTTTTGGTGCCACCGATGTCTCCGGCTAAAAGCATGCGAACCCCTGATGTAAACTGGCAGTGAACCCTAGACTACACCGTTTTGCACTGACGCCCCACTGCATCAGCCCAGCTTTTGCGCACACCGAAGCCGGTCATCCCCAAAAAGCGCCAGGAATCCCTTTGCGCAATCTCGCTTTTGAGAGAAAATCAGGAGTTATCCTTGCCTCCAGCAGGCTCATTCCGATGCCGCCCATCCCTGTCGTCAACGCTGCAACGCTCATTGAGCGCTACGATGCGCTCTTTTTTGACGCCTATGGCGTGCTACTCCACCGGGATGGCCCCCTACCCGGCGCCTGCCAACTTCTGGAAAGACTGCATCAACTGGGAAAACCCTATTTTGTGGTCACCAACTCCGCAGCACGGCTCCCGACACATGCCGCAGTCCGATATCAGGCGTTCGGCTTTCCTTTGGAAGCCGATCAAATCATCACCGCCGGTTCACTGATTGCGCCACATTTCAAAGCAAAGCATCTTGAAGGCAAACGCTGCGCGGTTCTGGGACCCCCCGATAGCCACACCTTTGTGGCACAGGCACAGGGCCTCGTGGTGCCTGCGACCGAGCCCTTCGATGTTCTGGTGATCGGCGATCAGGTGGGCTTTCCCTTTTTGGATCATATGGACGCGGTTCTGTCCCATTTGATTCAGCGTTTTGATGCGGACCGTCCGGTGGCACTGGTCCTTCCCAATCCAGACTTGATCTACCCCAAGCCAGCCGGCTTCGGGCTGACCTGCGGCGCAATGGCGACCGTCATCGAGGCCGTATTGAAGCAACGCTATCCAGAACGCGAGGACATTGCCTTTAGCGTCCTGGGAAAACCCATGCCCACACTCTTTGAGGAGGCCATTCGGCGCGCAGGCACCCAAAATGCCGTCATGATCGGAGACCAGATCGGCACCGATATTCGGGG
>JBEBBO010000017.1:0-20543 GCA_041158345.1 Pseudomonadota bacterium
TCCCTGTCCAGTGAAGCATCGATCCGCAATGCGGGCATCCCGCCTCGACTCTTCTACCCGCTTGAACTCGCCTCGGGCCATCGCGCCGTGCCGATCGTCAAGGTGGGTGATTACGTCAAAACAGGAACGCCCCTGGCTCTCTGCCCCGAGGGCTTTGATCCACCCATCTGCGCCACGACGTCTGGCACTCTCCTGTCTTTGGGAGAAAGTCCCGACGCATCCGACACCGTTTCGATGATAACCCTGGAAACGGACGGGCTGGATCTCGCTGCACCCCTTCTCCCCCCCCTGATCGGTGCGGAGCGCACGCCCGAAAACGTGATCTCGCGCCTGCATGAATGTGGCGTTCTGGGGATGGGGGGAGCCGGCTTTCCGACCGCCCAGAAAATCAAGAACCTTTCAGGCCCTTTGCAACTTCTCATCATCAATGGTGCTGAATGCGAACCCTTTCTCACCTGCGATGAGCGTGTCATTCGAGAGCACCCAGGGGAACTCCTCAGATCGGCCGAAGCGCTCGCGCAGATTTTCAATATTCCCAAGATCCTTGTCGCCGTTGAATCTTCGAGATCCGATGCCCTGAATGCGCTAAAACATGAAATCGACAGCGGCGCATTCTCCCGGAGTAGTCTTTTTGCCCTTCCGGATCGATATCCGGCAGGTGGCGAGCGGCAGCTCATCCAGACGGTCAGCGGTCTAGCGATCGCCGCAGGCACGCACCCGGTCGACCATGGCATCCTCTGCTTGAATGTACAGACGCTGCTCGCGGTCGCTCGGGCGATCGATCAAGGTGCCTATTTGACGCGTCGAATCATGACGGTCTCCGGGCATGGAATTCAGGATCCCTCGAATCTGGACGTCCTGATCGGAACCCCGATCCGTGACCTCATTGAATGCTGCGGTGGCATGAGGGAAGGTCCTAAACAACTTATTCTGGGCGGCCCCATGATGGGACACTCCGTCTCCAGCACCGAAACGCCCGTCACAAAGACATCCTCGGCCCTTCTGGTCCTGAGTGATACCGATCTTCCCTCGTCTCCGCTCTTCGCCGAACACCCCTGCATTCGCTGCGGGGCCTGCACAGATGCCTGCCCGCAAGGCCTGCTCCCTCAGAACCTGCATGATCTGGTGAAGGTCAAAAGGTTGGCTGAGCTTGAGCGTCTCCATCTTTTGGATTGCATCGAGTGCGGGTGCTGTGATGTCGTCTGCCCCAGCGTCATTCCCCTCACCGAACGATTCCGAGAGGGTAAGAAACAACTTCGCAGATACCTCTTTGACGACCAATTAGCCCAAAAGGCCAAGAACCGCCATGAGGCCCGACTGGCCAGGCTTCACCGCGAACAACTGGAGCGGGATCAGGAAGCCGAGGCACGAAAAAGCGCATTGGGTCAAAGTGCGCAACCGCGAATTCAGGAAGCACTCGAACGGGCTCGTCTAAAAAAAACCCAACGCATGCATGCTGTTCAAGCACGGAGTCCAGACGATGCCTCTTGAGCCGATCAGGGCATGGGTCCAAGGGATCAACCAGCGTCTGGATTCGGCGCGACCCGCCGTCCAAATGTGGGTATTCACTGCAGCGGGCGTTTTTCTCACCTCCATTTTCTTTTTTTTGACTCGCCCGGCAGTCGAGATCCATGAAAGCCAGCGGCTGATGCAAAGCCTCAAAGAAATGATGCCCGAGATTGTCTCGATACCAGGAATACTCGATGAGGCGGTTGAAATACCAGCCCAAAAATCCGGCTCGCTCGCCATGAAACTCTATCGTCTTCGGGAAGGAACCTCCCTTCAGGCGTTATTTTTGAAAACCATCACGCCGGATGGGTACAGCGGAAATATCGAGTTCGCCATGACCCTCAAACCCGATGGGCGTATTGTCGGCGTCAGGGTGCTCCGTCATCGAGAAACGCCGGGGCTTGGGGATTGGATTGAAACCGCCCGTTCAAAATGGATTTTTTCTTTTGAGGGCAAGAGTCTCAGGAACACTCCCGAGATGCTCTGGCATGTCAAGAAAGATGGCGGTATTTTTGATCAGTTTACAGGCGCCACGATCACGCCCCGAGCCATGGTCAAAGGCGTCCACGAGACGTTAAAAACCCTGAAAGAACAGGGTGAAACCCGAGAGGATCCCTAAGGCCGTGGACGTAACCTCAGAGAAGTTGAAGACACTTGCGGAAGAAGGACTCTGGTCCAGAAACCCGGCACTCGTCGGCTTACTGGGGCTTTGCCCCCTGCTGGCCGTCAGTACGAATTTCGTCAATGCGCTCGCGCTTGGCGCAGCAACAACCGCCGTTCTTTGGGCTTCATCAGGGCTGATCTCGCTGCTGAAGCAGCGTATCGCCAACACGGTTCGTCTGCCGCTTTTCATGATCATTCTGGCCTCCATGGTCACCCTCGCAGACTTTCTCATGGAAGCGCTGATTCCCGACATCCATGCGGTGATTGGCCTCTTCATTCCTTTGATTGTGACCAACTGCGCCATCCTTGGACGCATTGAGGCCTTTGCCTATCGACAGAGCGTTTCCCTTTCGCTGGCCGACGGTCTTTTCATGGGGCTTGGGTTTACCTGGGTCATCTGTTTGCTTGGTGCGACCCGGGAAATTCTGGGGACCGGTGGGCTTTTCCAGAATGCTGAACAGCTCTTTGGACAGTCCGCCAGTGACTGGAGCCTGACCTTTTTTAAGGACTACCCGGGGTTTCAGGTGGCTCTGCTTCCCGCCGGCGCCTTCCTGCTGCTTGGACTCCTCTTGGCCCTCAGAAATTGGCTTATGGCTCAGCGCCGCCCCGAATCGAGCCCGATCAAGGTGGATATCCAGTGAACGCTGAGAAACGACTTCGAATCTTCGAGCGCCTCGCCGAAGCGATCCCTTCACCCGAAACCGAACTCCTTTACACCAGCCCGTTTGAACTCCTGGTCGCCGTGGTTCTCTCTGCACAGGCCACGGACAAAGGGGTGAACAAGGCCACCCGCCTTCTCTTTCCGGTGGCCAATACACCGGATACGATCCTGGCTCTGGGCGAGGAAAGACTCAAACACTTCATCAGCACCATTGGCCTTTTCAACAGCAAGGCCAAACACATCATTGCCCTCTGTCAAAAACTCATCGCTGATCATGGCGGCGAGGTGCCTTCAAATCGGACCGCGCTGGAGGCCCTTCCGGGTGTTGGGAGAAAAACTGCCAATGTGATTTTGAACACCGCTTTTGGCGAACCGACCATTGCCGTCGATACCCATATTTTCAGGCTTGCGAATCGAATCCGGCTCGCCCCAGGAAAGACCGTTCTCGAGGTTGAGCACAAGCTCTTAAAAACCACCCCCAAGGCCTATCTTCGGGACGCCCATCATCTTTTGATTTTGCATGGCCGGTATGTCTGCACGGCCAGAAAACCGAACTGTGCCGCGTGTGTTATCGCAGATTTATGCGAATTTCCAGGAAGGTCAACGCGGCCGTTGGATCGGCCAATCAAATCTAGTATTTGAGCTCCGCCTCATCGATAGCGGTTCTGAGATAGAACAAGATGTCCCTTTCGTCCTGCGGTGCCAGACGTCCAGGCCCTCTGTATCCCGATGGCATCCGCATCGACTGGTGTTTTTGAACAATTCCTGGGGAGTCCAATAGCTTGATGTCCCAATCCTCGGGATCTCGGAGCGACGGCGCATTCTTCCCCGCATCATGACAGGCCGCACACTGTTGCTGATAAAGCGCCCGGCCATGCACCGCATCCGGGGCTTTGACCGCCTCGGGCGCGGGGGGAGAACCGGAACAGGCCATCAAAAGGGATCCTGATAAAAGCAGTACAAGAAGCCTTTGTGTCATGACGGAATCACCGGTTGAATCGATGCTAAAAATTGTAACCAAGCTCGAAGCCGGATCCTAGGATCCTCTAATCTTTGACCACAAAAACAGCCATCGTGACATCATCATTGAAGCGGGCATCGCCCCCAAACTCCCGAAGAGCATCCAATAGATTCTCGAGCGTCGCTTCCGGATGACGCTCACGAAGCTTTAGAAATGCCGTTTCCAGAGATTCTGTCCCATAAAACGCACCCTGCGCATCCTGCGTTTCAACAGCCCCATCCGTGTAGACCAGAAGTCTGTCACCCGGATTCAAGGTCAATTCCTTTTCTTCAAAAAATACGTGGCTCTTAACGCCCATGATGAGCCCATCCGCATTGAGCTGCTCACAGGTCGCCTCACCCTTTCTCAGAAGCAGCGCAGGATTATGGCCAGCGCTGGCATATCGCAGGGTCCGAGAGCTTCTTTGATAGCGCATGTAGAACATGGTGATGAACATCTCGGCGCCATCCAGGTCCGACATGAGCAGCTCATTGAGCACGGCCAGAAGGTCCCCCACACCCTGGAGCCTAGGATCCACCCGTCTCAACTCAGCCTTAAGGGTGCTGCGCATTTCAGCCATGATCAAGGCAGCACCCACGCTATGGCCGGACACATCGGCGACAACCAGATCAATGTAGTCTCCGTGGGGCACGATGTCGTAGTAGTCGCCGCCGACCTGGGTCGCCGCAATACAGACGCCAGCGACCTCGATATCCGGGAGTAACACCGGGTGCTTGGGCAAAAGGGAGAGTTGAATTTCCCGCGCTACGTTGAGTTGCTGCGTCTCGGTTTCTGCCCGGCGGCGCTCGGTGACATCCGTGATGATTCCAATGTAGTGGGTCAGCCGACCCTCATCATCCAGGACGGGAGAGAGCTGCAGCTCATTCCAAAATGCCTGACCATCCTTGCGGTAGTTTCGAATGATGACTTCGCAACGATTGCCGTTGGCTATGGCGTTACGAATCGTTTCTCGATCTTCGTCATCTGTCCCACGCCCCTGAAGCATCCGAAGATTCTTCCCGATAAATTCTTCCTGCGTATAACCGGTAATCCGACTCAAGGCCGAATTGGCATAAATGATGGGGTTATCCCCTTGGGTCGCGTCGGACACCACGATCCCGACGCTCGCTGCTTCAATGGCGCGTTCACGAAGACGGATTCGATCTTCCGCAAGTTTTCTGGCTGTGATGTCCCGATCAACCCCGCGCCAACGGATCACCCTCCCCCGTTCATCAAACAGCGGCGTACCACTGGATTCGGTAAAGACCTCATGCCCATCCCGATGGAGGTAATGGTTCGTGAGCCGGTGAAATGGCAACTGAACCCGACTCGCCGGGGGCAGTGAGCGGGCCCAGATACGGCGATCCGCCTCGGTCATCAACTCCTGATAATGGCGGCCAATCAATTCTTTCGGTTGGTATCCGAGAATGTCATAAACGGCCTCACTACTATAGGTAAAGAATCCGGCCTCATCCTGCTCCCAGAGCCATTCACCGACGAGTTTGGCGACTTCACTGAAGCGCTGCTCACTTTCAGCCAGTGCTTCCTGGTCACGGACTTGATGGGTCGTATCCTGAAAACGCCCGAGAAGGCGGATGGCTTCCCCGGTGGGGCCTATGATTGAGGAGAACGTGACCAAAGCGGCGTATTCCGCTCCATTTCGATGCGTACCTCGAACTTCACCCTGCCATTCACGGCGAGAGAGAATGCGCCAGCACAAAGGCACATTGCGGGAAAAAGCGTCGATGACAGATCCCACGGAAAGGAGATTTCGTCCCACCACTTCTTCGGAGGCATAACCGGTCAGTTTGGTGAAGCCATCGTTCACATACTCGACCACGCCGTTGAGATCGGCGATCAGGATGCCTGCAGGGGCCTGCTCCACCGCACTGGAGAGAAGGATCAAGCGCTCCTCATTCATTTTTCGCCGACGAAGATCCTTCATGACGATGAGGGTTCTTAATTGACCACGGATGGGAAGGCTTGCGAGACGCGCCTCTACAGGTACCGGCAGATTCTCACGGCTTCGGGCGCTTAATTCCACCGCATGCGCATGGGTCGTGAAGGTTCCCGCCAAAAGATCCTGAATAAATGACCTCCCCTCCAAGGACTGTCCTTGGACCTCAAACAGGAACCCCATCTTCTGGTGAAGCAGATCCTCCGGGCGATATCCAAGGATCAAGGTAGTTGCCGGATTGGCATAGAGAATTGCGCCGGCCCCATCCAGAATGATGGCCGCGTTTTCGATGATCTCCAGTGCTTTGAAAAGCTCGCCACCCGGACTCAGGGGGCTTTCACCCGAATCCTCTGAACCCAAAATCAGAAGCCAGTACGAAACCCCGTCCAACGTTTGACGACGAAGTTCTGCTTGAAAAGAAAGAGTGGATGGCTCGCTTGAACTGAGTAAGCAATGAAAAGGGCGGGGAATCTCTATCGGCGTTGATGCCGTCACCCCGGAAAAGGATCGAAGATCGACGCCCAATAGCGTCTCCAACGAAGCACCGGGCAATTCGGAAGGCTTGATCCCCGTGACCTGACAGGCGAGGGCCGTTCCGCCGACAACGATGCCTTCCTCGTCGATCAGGAGCGCGGCGCCCCCAACACGTTCGAGAAGCTCTAAAAGCCAGTGAGTTCCTTGGGTTTCGGAATGCATGAATCGGGAAGTGGCGCCGAAGGTGTCGGCTTGCCCCGATTATGCCCCATTCAGGTTGAGAAACTGAAGAGATTGAGCTTGAGAAATGGGTCCCGGCCTCGTCGGCCGGGACCCATCAAGACTTAGCCCTGGAAATTCTTTGCGACAAAGTCCCAGTTCACGACATTCCAGAATTCCTCCACATACTTGGGACGGGCATTCCGATAGTCGATGTAATAGGCATGTTCCCACACATCACAGGTCAGGAGTGGCGTCTGACCTGAGGTCAGGGGGCACGCTGCATTGCTGGTGCTCACCAATGCCAGGCTGCCATCTGCATTCTTGACCAGCCAAGCCCAGCCGGAGCCAAAGGTCGTCACCGCACACTTGGTAAACGCTTCCTTAAAGGCATCAAACGATCCAAAGGCCTTTTCGATGGCCTCCAGGAGAGCACCCGATGGCTTGCCACCGCCATTTGGCTTCAGGCCATTCCAATAGAAGGTGTGATTCCAGATCTGCGCGGCGTTGTTAAAAATGCCACCTGAGGACTTCAGAATGATCTCCTCCAGCGACAGGTTTTCGAATTCGGTACCCGGAATCAGATTATTGAGGTTCGTAACGTAGGCCTGATGGTGCTTCCCGTAGTGAAACTCAAGGGTTTCAGCGGAGAGGTAAGGGGCAAGAGCACCCTTGTCATACGGTAAAGCGGGCAATTCGTGGATCATCCTGAACTCCTGTAGCTATCGTTAGAAAGAAAAAAGGGACTTGCTCAACCTGATGACGATCGCACCAGGAAGCAATTCCCCACTAAATTAATCGGAAATAAAGTCTAGCATCCCCGAGGGGATGACTGGAAGTCGAGGAAGATTCTCCCCGTGAAATTCAGATTTGCCAGAATGGACCGCGGCTAACCTCGTTGCGAGGGCGGTTCACCATCCCAACGCTGAACCTCGGCTTTCCATCGCCCATCAGATTGTTGTCTTAAAACGCTGTACACGACCCCATCGTAGCGATAATGCAATCGCTGGTGATTTCCATTCTCGAGGGTTTTAACATCCGAGAAGCGGACTGCCGCAACCACCGTGCCGTTTTGTGCGGCACGCACGCTGACAATGTCCATCGCGTATTCGCCCTGCCCGATCAGCTTTTGCCAGAATGCCCTGATCTCAGAACCGCCATGGGCAACAACGCCATTCGGCTGTAACAACATCGCATTGTCCTCGTAGAGAGAAACAATGGCATCGAGTTGCCCTCGCTCAAAAGCAGCATTCCATTCGGCGGCCGTTTTTTCCGCAACCAGCCTTGCTGGCTCGATTTCTGCCGCCCATCCGGTTCCGACAGTAGTGACTAAAAGTAGCAGAAGCCCTAAGCTACGACGCATGGTCGTTCTCCCTTGCAGTCCCAAGATTGGGACGCCTATAGAAAACCACTTTTGGTTTACAATAACCAATAAAACTTGCTGATTGTTTCCATAAACAGGATTTTTAAGTTGGAGACGCGATGGACAAGCTGACGAGCATGCTGGTTTTCACCAAAGTCGCTAAGGCCGGTAGCTTTGCCGCCGCCGCCAAGGAACTGGGTCTCTCAAGAGCCATGGCCACCAAGCATGTGATGCAACTGGAAAACGGTCTCGGCATTCGTCTCCTCAATCGAACCACTCGTAACCTCAACTTGACGGAAGTCGGAGCGGTCTATCTGGAGCGTTGTCGACAAATCCTCGACGACATGGAAGAGATGGAGCTTGCCGTCACGCGGCTTCAAACGGAACCCCGAGGTCTTCTCAAAGTCAGTGCAAGTCCCTTTTTCGGCTCTTATCATGTGGCGCCGGCTGTCACGGCCTACATGGAGGTCTACCCGGATGTCCATGTTGATCTGATTCTTCAGACCAGTTACGCCGATTTAATAGAGGAAGGGTTTGATCTCGCCATTCAACTGGACGAACTCCAGGATTCCAGTCTCATTGCGAGATCGCTGGGAACCTCTCAGCGGGTCGTCTGCGGCGCACCGGCTTATTTCAAAAAGCATGGCACACCAAAGACCCCAGAGGATCTCAAAAACCACAACTGTCTGGTGAACCTGAGCCTTGCACCCCGCGATCATTGGCAGTTCACAATCCCAGGTGGCGAATCACTGACCGTAAAGGTTTCAGGTTCACTGCAAGCGAATGTCGCCGACGCCCTCAGAATTGCGGCATTGAGCGGCCTGGGTCTCGTCATTCTTCCGACTTACATGGTCGGGCAGGATATTCGCAAGAACCGGCTTCAAGCCGTCCTGACTGAATACGTCCCGGCCCCTCTGGAGATTCACGCGGTCTACCCGCATCGAAAGCATCTCTCCGCCAAGGTCAGAACGTTTGTGGACTTCCTTCATGAACGCTTTCATCCGAAGCCGTATTGGGAGGAATGGGCTCAGGAACAGATGCAGGACAATTGATCCCAAAACCTCCCGAGTTTCCGTCACGACATCCCATTCCTGTGTCTCATTACGAAATCGAACGAAAGTTTTTGGTCCTGAACGAGGATTGGCGCGTTCTAGCCACCTCAGCCATTCCCATGCGCCAAGGCTACCTCAACCAGGAAAAACGCTGCTCAATCCGAGTCCGAATCAGTGGCCATGAGGCGCATTTGAATATCAAGGGCGCAACGGTCGGCGCCAAACGGTTGGAGTTCGAATATCCGATCCCGCTGAATCAGGCGACGGTCATGCTCGACAATCTCAGCGCAGGCCCCCTGATAGAGAAAGTGCGTTACTTGATCCCACAAGGTCACCTGACCTGGGAAATCGACGTGTTCTCGGGTGACAATCAAGGCCTGGTCGTCGCTGAAATTGAGCTCTCAGACCCGGACGAACCCTTTGAGCGTCCCCCATGGATTGGGGAAGAGGTGACCCATGACACGCGTTATTACAATACGTGCCTGAGTCGCGAACCCTATTCAACCTGGAACACCCCGAAATGAGCAAAATGCAGTTCCTCGGGATGGCGACACTCTTTGAAGGCGGCCTTCTTCTCCTGGCTTTGGGTCTGGGTCGATTCTTTGAAATCGATCCACTGGCGACCCTTCATGGTGACTCGGAAAGTGTCTTCCTGGCCGTTGCCGCCACGGTACCCCTCTATGGTTTCCTCCGGATTACGCCCCACATCCCCTCATTGAGAGTCCTTCGAGATCTTCTGGTCGAGCGGCTAGGGCAACTCCTTGCCAGCATGAGTCGCCTGGAACTGCTTTATTTGGGATTTCTGGCGGGGACCACCGAGGAAGTCCTTTTTCGCGGTTTCCTCCAACCTTGGTTGGAAGTGATGTGGGGAGGCATGGGTGGCCTCGTTTTCAGCAACCTGATCTTTGCGCTCCTTCACTGGATCACACCCATCTACGGTCTTGTTGCTGGACTTCTGGGCGCCTATCTTGGATTCACTCTGGACCTTGGCCCGGAACGTGACCTCACGATCCCCCTCCTCGTTCATGCGCTCTATGACTTTCTGGCCCTTCAGGCGGTGGCTGGCCTTTGGCGTCAAGCCGAGATCCAACGCGCGGGCTACCAGAGGGACTGATCCTCAGGACTGAATGGCGGTAATCAGCACCGTATTGACGATGTCATCGACGCTACAGCCCCGACTTAAATCATTGACCGGCTTCTTCAAGCCCTGAAGGATCGGACCAATGGCCAATGCGCCGGTCTCCCGTTGCACGGCCTTGTAGGTGTTATTGCCCGTATTGAGGTCGGGGAAAATCAGAACATTGGCATGACCTGCCACCCGTGACCCCGGGAGCTTGAGCTGCCCGACCGATTCATCGACTGCCGCATCGTATTGCATGGGGCCCTCCAAAATCAGTTCGGGGCGTTGCGCCTGTGCGATTTTCACGGCATTACGCACCTTGTCGACATCCGCTCCGCTGCCCGATTCGCCGGTCGAGTAGGACAAAAGGGCCACTCTGGGGCTGACACCAAAAAGTCGAGCCGTCTCGGCCGATCGAATGGCAATTTCAGCGAGCTCCGCAGGCGAGGGATCGGGATTGACCGCACAGTCCCCATAAACCATCACGCCATCCTCCATGCACATAAAAAAGACCGAGGAGACGACAGGACAACCCTCGAGGGTCCTGATGATCTGGAGCGCAGGCCGAATGGTATGCTGCGTGGTATGGACAGCCCCCGAAACCATGCCATCGGCTTCTCCGAGATGAACCATCATGGTGCCGAAGTAGGACACATCCTGAAGAGTATCTCGCGCTTGGTCCAGGGTGACCCCTTTGTGCTGCCGAAGCGTGTAATAAGTCTCTGCGTAGGCCGAGAGCCTCGGACTTTGCGCGGGGTCAATGATCGTCACCCAATCAGGATCCAGCGCCAATCCAATTTCACGCATTTCCAGCGCTACGTCACGGGCATTGCCCAACAATGTCAGCCGAACAGCTCTCCGGCTGACCAACTCGACGGCCGCCTTCAGTATGCGAGGCTCCGTCCCCTCACATAAGACAATGTGCCGAACCCTTTCCCTTGCCTTCTGTAACAGACCATAGGTAAAAAGCCTCGGCGTCATAATTTCCGAGCGCACTTCCGTAATGTGCCGACTGAGCGCGTCAATTTCCGCATATTGATCAAAGAGGCCGCGCGCTCTCTGGATTTTTTCCCGGTCCGTTGCATCCAGTCGGGCATGGACTTGTTCCAACCGCGAAGCGACCGAGTAGGTTCCCCCCTCGACCACCATGACAGGCAAGGTGCCATGAAGCCCCTCAATAAGCCGCATGACCACAGGGTCCGGTCGAATGCCCGCTGTCAGGATCAAACCCGCAAGACGCGGTGCATTCAGGGAGCGATCCGCCTCAATCATGCCCAAAAGAAGATCCAGACGGTCACCTGAGGTCAGGACGAGAAGCCCCGGCTTGAGTCTCGGCAAAATGTTCTGAAGATACATGGCCCCGATCATGTAGCCTTCCACGACCGATTCCAGCCGCTCATGACCACAAATGACGTCCGCCTTCAAAAAGTCGAGCACTTCACGAACCGTCGGTCGACTCAGTGCAGGCGTCTCCGGCAGAAGCCCCAGAACTTCATCGGGCGAGCTGAACTCCTGGCTCAGAAGTTTTCGATAGATTTCAAGCTGATCGGCTTCAGCGCGCGAGAGCATCACTCCGATCACCTGAGAAAGCTTGGCCCGGAAGCCATCCACCGCTACACGAAGCCCGTTGACCGCCTCTTCCGGGGACAGATCCTTGCCCTTACCCACCAGAACCACTGGCGCCGAAAGTGTCCGAGAAATCAACGCATTGAGATCAAATTCAAGCGCTAATGCCTGACCCAGGTAATCGGTTCCCTCGATCACGATGAAATCGCAACTGGCCTCCAGTTTTTTGTAGTCCTCGACAATTTTCTCCATCACCCCGTCAATACCACGCCCCCCCAACTCTAAAAGGAGATCGCTCATGGACCAGGAGTAACTTGCCTCATACGACTGATTCAATCCAAAGGACTCACAAATGAGTTCAATGTCCTCATCAGGGGCATTGTCCGGGGACTCGACGATGACTGGCCGAAAGAAACCCACCCGGGATGTTTCGCGAAGACCTAATTCAACCAGCCCCAGAGACACGACAACCTTACCGGTTCCGGGTGCCACGGCGCTCACATAGATTGAGCGCGTCATCACACGTTTCCTCTCGCTGTCAAAAGTTCGGCCGATTGAAGCGCGATCTCCTCTTCTTCAGCCGCGGGCGCAACGATCAACCGAACCGGCGCACCCTCCCGCTGGATCTCACCCATGCCGCCGGCGTAGGCAAAATTGCGATCATCATCCAGATCAAACCCCAGATGGGATAGATTCTGCAGCGCCTCGAATCGGACCTGGGGGGCATGCTCTCCAACCCCACCCGTAAAGACGAGCGCATCAAGCGCTGGAAGCTGTGCCCGGTAAGCCCCAATGAAATGCCGGAGCCGGTGAACATAGACATCGAGGGCTTCACGAGCCTGAATGTCGCGCTGCGCAACCCGGCCGAGGATTTCACGCATGTCATTGCTGCCACAGAGCCCCTTGAGTCCGCTCTGATGATTCAGGCGGCGATTCAAGTCCTCCGCAGACAATCCCTCCTTGGCGAGCCAATGGACCAGAACACCGGGATCGATATCACCCGAACGGGTTCCCATGACCAGCCCGGCTGTCGGCGTCATGCCCATGGACGTATCCACGCTGACACCACCCTGGATTGCACAGACACTGGCGCCATTACCCAAGTGCAGGACCAGAAGGTTCATTTCATCGACTGAACGGCGAAGGTAGGCTGCAACCTGACGTCTAATCGAGGCAAAAGAGGTGCCATGAAAACCATAGCGTCGAACCCGCTCCCCCGCATCTTGCGCCTCTTGAATCGCGTAGCGGTAGGCGGCTGCCGGCAAGGATTGATGAAAGGCCGTATCAAACACGGCAACTTGAGGGACCGCCTCCCAATGGGCCCGACAGGCTTCGATACCCAAGAGGTTCGGGGGGTTATGGAGCGGTGCCAGGGCTGCAGCGGCACGAATCCCAAGCAAGACCGATTCATCAATGAGCACGGCCTCCCGAAACCGTTCCCCGCCGTGAACCACGCGATGTCCAATCAACCAGAGGGGAGCGGATTCCAGATGGCCCGATGCCTCTAACGCCTTCACCACCTGTGCCGTTGCATCCCCATGATTTTTGACGGGAGACCCCGGCTCGCCAATTCGCTCGACCAAACCTTTGAAAACGCCAGCAAGACCCGCCTCAGAAAGCACATAGAGTTGATATTTAAGGGAGGAACTCCCCGAATTCATCACCAAAATCGATTTAGACAAAACTCGCTCTCCTGAACCCTTCCGTGAAGGCTAGCATAGCCCCATGGCATAAAAATGACGACTCGCGGTCATTCGCTCTGGCACAATGGCGGGCTGATCTTTCCGAAAACAGCGTGCCTCATGGACTACATTCTTCTTGCTAAAGCCTTTCTTCTCGGTATCGTCGAGGGTCTGACTGAATTTCTGCCCGTTTCCAGTACCGGCCACCTGATTCTGGCAGGAGACCTTCTTGAGTTTAATAATGAGCGCGGCAAGCTTTTCGAAATTGTCATCCAATCAGGCGCCATCCTTGCCGTCATCTGGGAGTATCGTGTTCGCATCCTGACTGTTCTTCAGGGGCTACCCAGGGATTCCTCGTCCCGACGCTTTGTCATTAATCTCGGCATTGCATTCCTGCCCCTCGCACTTTTGGGACTGGCTTTTGGCAAGGCCATCAAGGCGCAACTGTTTCAACCCATTCCGGTCGCCTCCGCCTTTATTCTCGGTGCCTTTGTCATCATCTGGGCCGAACGCCGAGAGCACACGATTCGGATTCACCGAGTGGAAGATCTCCGCTGGTCGGATGCCTTGAAGCTCGGAATTGCGCAAGCCTTCGCCCTGATCCCAGGCACCTCCCGTTCCGGCGCCACCATCATTGGCGCTCTTTTTTTTGGCCTCTCGCGCAAGACGGCCACCGAATTTTCATTTTTCCTGGCCATTCCAACGCTCCTTTTGGCGACCGTCTACCAACTCTATAAGGAGCGAGCCCTTCTGTCGCTGGATGATGTCGGCATGTGGGCTATCGGGTTTATCAGTGCATTTCTTTCGGCATTCTTGTGTGTTCGATGGCTACTTCGCTACATCGCCCATCATGACTTTGTGATTTTCGCCTGGTATCGCATTCTTTTTGGCATCGTTGTCATTGCCTCATGGCAACTGGGCTGGGTCAATTGGACTCAGGGTTGAGCCCAATGCATCCTGAATTCAAGGTCGACCCCAAGATCATTTATCTCAATCATGCTGCAGTGGCGCCCTGGCCCAAGCGCACACAAGAGGCTGTCGCCGCATTTGCACAAGAGAATCTGATCCAGGGCGCTAGCCATTACCCCCGATGGAGCCTGGAGCAGAAGCGACTTCGCGAGAGGGCTGCGGCCTTTCTGAACGCAAAATCGCCGCGTGAAATTGCGCTGGTAAAAAATACCTCGGAGGCCATCTCCTTTGTTGCCTCAGGGCTCCAGTGGCGACCCGGTGACAATGTGGTCGGAACATCTGAAGAGTTTCCATCCAACCGAATCCCTTGGGAGGCTCTAGCCTCGCAAGGGGTTGAATATCGGGCTTCCGACATTTCAGGTTCCGATCCAGAAGAGGCCATTCTCGCCAATGTGGATCCCAATACTCGGCTACTGGCTGTGAGCTCGGTCCAATATGCCTCAGGCCTGAGATTGAATCTGGAGAAGCTGGGTGCAGCCTGCCACCAGCGCGGCATCCTCTTTATGGTCGATGCCATTCAAAGTCTTGGCGCTTTCCCGATGGATGTCAGGGCCATTCAGGCGGATTTCGTTATGGCGGATGGTCACAAGTGGCTCCTTGCACCGGAGGGGCTTGGAATTTTTTACATCGCTGAGCGCGTGATCGAAAGCATTCAGCCGAGCCAATATGGTTGGCACATGGTCGAGAATGCGGGGGACTACGACACAAAGACCTGGACGCCAGCTCAAAGTGCGCGAAAGTTCGAGTGCGGGAGCCCCAACATGCTCGGAATTCATGGCTTATCAGCAAGCCTTGCTGTGCTCATGGAAGAGGGCATGGATCAGGTCGCAGCCTTGATCCTCGAACGAACGCACCGACTCATCGAGCTGATTGAAAAGGAACCTCGCCTCCAACTCCTTTCATCCAAGGCGTCTGAGAGACTTTCAGGCATCGTTCTTTTCAAGCACCGTTCAACGCCAGATGCGGCGGTATGGAGTCATCTCAAGAATCATCAGGTCATCTGCGCCATGCGAGGGGGCGGAATCCGATTCTCCCCTCACTTTTACACTCCGCTCGAGCAACTGGAAAAAGCCATCCGACTCGCTGCCGAAGCAACCTAGTCGGTCTTCCTCCTGGAAGCCCTAAGCGGCGGCCAGTGGAAACAGTGTCCTGAAGTTGCGGGCCGTATAGTCAGCGACCTGTTCAAAGGACTCACCCCGAAGCTCAGCCAAAAATTCGGCCACATGGCGCACATAGGCCGGATAGTTTGGCTTCCCTCGGAGCGGAACGGGGGCAAGATATGGCGAATCCGTTTCAATCAAGAGGCGATCCTGGGGCATTCGGCGGGCGACATCCTGAATTTGCGCTGCATTCTTGAAGGTGAGAATGCCTGAGAGCGAAATGTAGAAACCGATGTCCAGCGCCGCCTTTGCCGTTTCCCAATCCTCGGTAAAGCAGTGGAGAACCCCACCAACTCTCTCGGCACCCTCCTCTCTCAGAATCCGCAGGGTATCTTCTCGCGCCTCCCGAGTGTGAATAATCAAGGGCTTTTGAACTGCGACCGCGGTCTGGATATGCGTCCTGAAGCGCGCCTGCTGTCGATCCTGAAGCGAGGCATCGCAGCGAAAGTAATCGAGGCCGGTTTCACCGATGGCCACGACACGCGCATCATCTGCAAGCCCGATGAGACGAGCGACATCCGGCTCTTCGCAGTGCTCCTCCGTTGGATGAACACCGACCGATACGGATACTTCAGCATGGGGATCGACCAAAGAGCGCATACCGATGTATTTCTCAAGGGTGATCGAAACACACAGGAGGTGGCTCACGCCGCCCTCGATCGTATCTCGGATCAGTCGGGAGAAATCATTTTGATAGGGCGTGAGATCCAGTCGGTCCAGATGGCAATGGGAGTCGATCAGCATGGTTGGGATTCCTTGGTTGACCTTCAATTTTAGCGCAGCCTGCGCAACACACGGACCCCCTCCATCGACTTAAGGGCGCGATAGGGTCCCTTGCGTCAGTTCGACCAGTTCAGAAATCGAGTGCGCGCCCATCTTTTGCATCACTTGGGTCTTGTATTGCTTCGCGGTCGCCAAGGAGATCCCAAGGTCCGCCATGATCTCGGCGTTGCTGTACCCTTTGGTCAGAAGCCAAAAGACCTGGAGCTCACGCGGGCTCAAGACACGGAGCCGTATTTCCAGGGTTTCTGCAAGAAAAGCCGCATGGCGGTTCTCAAGATCGATCTCGATCCCTCTAGAAACGGCCGCCAAAAGCCTTTTCTGGGGAAAGGGCTTGATCAGGAATTCAAAGGCACCCTGTTTCATGGCCGTGACGCTCTGTTCAACACTGCTTTCGCCACTAATAAAGAGGATCGGCGTTTTTATCCCCTGCTCTAGAAGCATCGCCTGCAATTCAACTCCGGACATCTGGGGCATGCGCATGTCGGTAATAATGACGGCAGGGGAGTGATTGAGATGGGCATTCAAAAAATCAATTGCTTTTGGAAATGCGTGGACGATAAAGCCAAAGTTTTGAAGTATTTTGATCAAACCCATGCGTAAGTCATCATGATCCTCAATCAGATAAACATGGCTTTCGGCCGGAGTGGGCAAACCTGGACGCATGGTCTTCTCGTTCTCGCCAGGATCATGCTCAGCCATAAGTCATTCCGCAGGCCTGAGGTTCGATTCACCCACGCCCGCGCTCAGGATGTCTTCATTCGGCTGTAATGGAATGGATACTTTAAATTCAACGCCACCACCCGGGATATTCGAGTGGCTGATGCACCCATGATGCTTTTCCACGATGTGCAGTGAGAGCCACAGACCAAGCCCTGTGCCATGGCTCTTCGAGGTCTGAAAAAGGCTGAATACGCCCCCTGCCAGCGCCTCGTTGAGGCCTGGCCCATTATCGGAGATCGAAAATTCAAGTTGCCCATGGGTGATTTGGCTCCTGATCTGAATTAGTTTGTCCTTTCGTGAGATGAGATCCAGTGCTTCGATCGCATTCACCAAAAGGTTACCAATGACTTGTCGCATCAAGGGCCGCCTTAGGGTGACCTCTTCTTTTGCCGCCAAATTCAACACCAACTCAATCTTCGATTTTTTCAATCGATCGCGATAAAGATCCACCGCTTCCGAAATGAGTTCATCGATGACGCACAGTTGTGGCACCTCTTCACGTTTTGAGAAAAACCTTTTCAAACTCAAAATCAGGGTAGCCGCCAATTGGTTGGACTTGATGACATTTCCAACATATTGCTCAACGACCTCAGGCTGCTCGCCTTGATGAAGCGAATGAATTGCGAGCTCAGAATTCACCTGTATCACCGAGAGGAACTGGTTGAGTTCATGGGAAATCCCCGCAGAAAGGGCTCCCGATTCGACCAAGACATTCGCCTTCAACAGATTCTGGATGAGAAGATCTTTCTCCTTCAAAAGCCCTGTAATTCGTTCATTGTCCAACTTGTATTTAAGACTGGCCTTGGCGCCCTCGCTGGTCCAGTGAAAGCCCAGCGTCATATAGACAAAGACCGCGAGGCAAATCTGGACATCCATGGATTCAACAAAAGTGTTTACCAGGGATTCCGTGGTCCTCATCGAGTCCTGATACTCAATGAATACCCATAAGTAATAGAAAGATGCCATGACGAAGATCACGGCCGAAAAAATCAGTGTGCCCGCCTCCTTTAAAGCTTTTCTTTTCCTCAGCATCATGACTTTGCACAAGAACCAGAGCGAAAAGAAAAGCAATACCAGATCTTTTGCGACTAAACGATCTCGAAAGCTATCGACGGACCCTACCGTGAGGCTTGCCGCCAACAAAAAGATAAAAAACTTGATGAGGGTGGGTTTTTTGGGCAAGTCCTGCAGATCATCAAAAAGGTAAAAAAGATTGATCGCGCCCAGGAGACAAAAACCAAACCCCACTTCGAAAAGAGGCCCCTCAGGATTGAGACTGGCCGACAAGTGATAAAACTGATGACTAAGAACCAGAAGACCGATGGTGAGACAAACACATCCAAACACCCAGATCTTCCAGGTTGTGCTTCTGGCTTGCGACTGAAGATGGAGGGATGAACTAATCAGATAGCCGATCTGTAAAGCTGCGGCAAAAAGGAGAAGATAGGCGTTTTGTTGATACATCAACTCCCCACCCAGGCTACATGACGAAGGCTATTTGAAATGCCAATCAAGCTTCTAGCGTGAGCAGCGGAATGAAATGAGGGCATATGAGTCCTAATTTACGCCCGGTTTTTAAGGCGCTTCACGTTTGATATGCCTTTATTTTCCACCCCCTAGAGCACGTGCCTCAATCCTACGATCGAAGGATTACCTTGATCAGAACAAACCGCTATAAGTGAGGTTGTATTTACCCTATCACCATGGAGTGTAGTCATGAGGAAGATGCTGCTTTTGGCCACAGGCGCCTTCACCATTTGCTTGGGGACCCTTGCTCCCGTCTATGCTGACCCACCCATCACTGAACCACCGCTTTATTTGAGAAGCGCAGCAAATGGGCTGCTGTTAAACAAAGCTCAAGTGAACGGCCAGTATGTTTGTCTTGAAGAGATCAAAGCGCCCATACAACTCTCTAACGCAGGGACCCCCTGGGTCTCTTCCTATGGAACCTCGGTCGATTATGTTGATATTTCATCGTTTCCCTTCGTCTCGGGAAGTGTGAACAATGGAAGGTCGATCTTCAAGACTACGGTATCCAATACGAAGCGTCACTTTAAAGGGAACGGCTTACCCACTCACAATACCGGTGTTTTCCCGGTACAAGAAGGGACACCGGCTTACTCGTGGTACGCAGCCGCCCCGGGTGGACCGGGTTATTCGAGCTCAGCAGCGATCCCGATTGCCCGCTATGATCTCGACATTACGGTTCCAAGAAATCCGACATATTCGAAGATCCCCTATTGCATGACCTCATTGGTGATGGGTGTCGCCACGCAGACGCACACCGTGTGGCACATCAATCTGGCTTATGGCAGTACCCCTGTTGATCCTATTGCCGCGCTGCCGGTTGATGAGTGTTGGGGACATCCTTTCAACAAGGAATACCATTACCACGGTTACTCTTGGAAATGTATGCCGAATCAAGGTAGCGCCAGCTCCCACTCTCCGCTCTTTGGTTATGCCATGGATGGTTTTGGGATCTATGGCCCCCGCGGTGACAATGGCATCCTCCTCACCAATGACGACCTCGATGAGTGTCATGGACATACCGGACGTATCAAATGGGATGGCAAGTGGCGGACCATGTACCACTACCACCTCAACAGCCAGTACCCCTATGGACCTGGCTGCTACCGTGGAAAGCCTTCTACTTTCAATGCGTTTATACCTGGCGGCGGTGATGGAAAGCCTCTTGTTTTCAATGCGCGATCATCACATTCAGCGGCTAGCCACGGTTTTCCACAGGGATTTGCTGAGAAGTATCCTCCACGCGTCCCGTTGAGTCAGGATCTAATCCAACAAATGCATTGATCGATAAACGATATTGCATCGAGCAGGGGGCGGGATCACTCCCGCCGCCCTCTCACCACCGGACATACGGTTCACGTATCCGGCGGTTCCTGCCTACCATCGCTGGCGTTAAGTTTATGTTCCGAGAGCAGTCCGCCCGATAGTTCATAAGCACTGCGGCCGCCAACAGAGTTACCGACTCCTACAACGTTTGCCGCGAGCTCCCCGGAGGGACATCTACTCGAATCTATCGGAGAAGCTGCTACCTATCCACTTCCGGCAGGTTCAGCCCTTCGCCATACGGTTACATGGCTACTATGGCATCTGCTGACTCCCATCAGCCCATCTCAGCACCTCTCGATGCCAATAGCACTTGGCAGACCGATGGGGATCCCGGGGTAATTCGCGCGACCTTCCTGCTTATGCCTGTCGGATATACGCCATGATGTTCCGTGCAAGTATTGGGCTTTGCTGATATGCGCCAGCTCACCCCACCATACCGCCTTGTATTCGCTTGCTGTTCGTCAGGCCAGCATTTTGCCTTCGGCTTCCTTCAGATTTGCAGTTACCCGCAACACCCTTGCCGTTCAGCTAGCACTTCCCCTTGCCGGGTGTGCAGAGGGCTTTCACCTCCAAGTCATCCATCCCACCACCACAGTGTTCCGGACAGCGCCAGTCAGGCGCTACGCGCCATGCCCGGCGCACACATAGAAAAAGCCCCGAGTCTTGCGACCAGGGGCTTTTCAAGTTCCCTCTTCAGGGTCTTGGAGGTGCCGGCCAGGCCGGCACCTTTCAGACTTACATGAAGGACGGGATCAGCGGAGCATCGATCTGAGTGATCGTACGGTTGCCGGC
>JBEBBO010000018.1:0-4084 GCA_041158345.1 Pseudomonadota bacterium
CTGTTCGACGCCTTCGGGATTGATATGGACGATGAGGTCGAAGCCGAGTTTTTTGGCCATCTGGTCGCGAAAGGTAATCATTTCGCGGAATTTCCAGGTGGTGTCGACATGAAGGAGGGGGAAAGGGGGTTTTCCGGGATAGAAGGCCTTCATGGCCAGGTGCAACATGACCGCGGAATCCTTGCCGATGGAATAGAGCATGACGGGTCGGTCGAACTCAGCGGCGACTTCCCGAATGATGTGGATGCTCTCGGCCTCAAGCTGTTTGAGGTGGGTAAGTTTGTAGTCTTGCATGGAGGCGTGTGCGGTCAGGCGAGTCCTGAGGAGCCCTCATCGGGAGAAGTAAACATTTGATTTTAACATAGCGCGGGCGCGCCTTAGACGCTGACTGCCCACCCAAGCGGTTCACCGGCAAACAGGGGAACCAGGGTTTCATCGCCGTAGTTGAGGCTCTTTTCGACGATCACGGATCGCTTTTCCAGCATGATCGTGCCTTCATTTCTGGGAAGCCCATAAAAATCGGCACCATGGAAACTAGCAAAGGCTTCTAACTGATCGAGCTTCCCGACCTGCTCGAAGGCAGTGGCATAAATCGACAATGCGTGCTTTGCCGTGTAGCAACCTGCGCAGCCGCAGGCGGCTTCTTTGGTGTTCTGTGCATGTGGGGCACTGTCCGTACCCAGGAAGAACTTGGGATTTCCGCCAGTGGCTGCTTTTAAAAGGGCGCTGCGATGGGCTTCGCGCTTGAGAACAGGAAGACAGAAAAGATGTGGTTTGATGCCGCCCACCAACATGTCGTTTCGGTTGAGCAGCAGGTGATGAGCCGTTAAGGTTGCGGCCACGCCTTGGCGCGCCGCCTCAACAAAGGCAATCCCTTCCTGCGTGGTCACATGTTCCAGGATGATCTTGAGACCTGGGAATCGCGCCACAATGGTTTGAAGATGACGGTCGATAAAAACCGCCTCCCGATCGAAGATATCGATCTCAGGATCGGTAACCTCACCATGAATCAGGAGTGGTATGCCAGTCTGCTGCATGGCATCAAACAACGGATCTAAAGAATCTAGATTCTGAACCCCAGAGTCAGAGTTGGTCGTGGCGCCTGCAGGATATAACTTGAAGGCATGAACAAACGGGGATAGGGCTGCGTTGTGGATTTCCTCGACTGGGGTTTCATCAGTCAGGTACAGCGTCATGAGCGGTTCAAAATGCAGATCGGCCCTAACCGCTGAAAGAATGCGTTCGCGATAGGCAGAGGCCGCTTTGACGGTCGTGATGGGTGGGCGCAGATTGGGCATGATGATCGCTCGCGCAAATTGCAGCGCCGAATCATTCACAACATCCTGAAGGTAACGGTTGTCCCTCAGATGAAGGTGCCAGTCATCTGGCCGGGTAATTGAAAGCGCCTGCATTCAGGCACTATCGGCGGTAACCGCTGAATAGGCTTCAGCCACCATCAGTGTGTCGAACTCCTCGGGATGGCTTGGGCTAATTCGGACAATCCAGGCCTCGTAAGGGGACGCGTTGAGCGTCTCAGGTTCGCTTTGGAGAGCCGAGTTCACCTCGACAATGGTGCCGCTGACAGGGGCAAATACGTCAGATGCGGCTTTCACGGACTCAACAACAAACATGGCACGGTCTTTCGTGACGATTTTTCCTGTCGCGGGAAGGTCAACGAAGACTACGTCGCCCAGAGCTTCCTGAGCATAATCGGTGATGCCGACAGTCACACGGCCATCCGGCTCGCGTCGAGCCCATTGGTGAGCATCGGTATAACGAAGTTCGGCGGGTATGGATGGCATGTTGGTGCTCTAAAAATGGTGGAGATCTGGCGGGCGGTCTCCCTTGTGCCGTGGTGCTGAACCCGCCAAATGCTTCGGGATCTGCCGATCAAAAAATGGGCGGCTTTTCGCCCTTTTGAACCGAATTTTTACCCAAGAAGGTATAGGCCGGACACCACTGGAGCATTGCCAGTGCAGCGACCCCAACCCCGATTAGCATGAGGATTCCATTTTCTTCAATGGCAGCAATGACCATGATGCCTATGCTGGCAGCCAAACGAATCTGCTGGTCCTTTCGGCCCACGTTGTACTCACGTTTCAGAAGATCTTTCAGTTCGACGCTCATTCGACCATCTCCTCTTTCTTAATATGTAGGTCTCGATAGGATTCTTATAGGGCTCTCTGGGGCGTTAAATTAATAACGCATGACACCAGAAGGGCTTATGGCGTTAAATCGTACCATTTGAGGTTACGACCTGCCACGGGTTGCATTTTTACCTGCAGGCCCCAACTGGATTAGACTTCCGAGTTGTCCTTTAAATTCAGGCATATCGATGGCAATGGGCTCCTCTTTCTTTCGATCTATGGCGCATTGGGCGCTGATTGTCGCGTGGGTCTTCACAACGGGCTGCGCAAAATCTTTCTACAAGACGGAACTGAGTACGGAGCAGAAAGCCGCTATATGCGGTTACAGCGTTCCATGGGATCGTCAAGAATGTCTGGACGACGCTAACCAGCAGATTGAATGGTGTAAGGAAGCTCTTGGCCAAGAAGATGACTGTTGGAATACCCTATTGGGTGATTACTCACGTTATCGAGCGGGGGCTCATGTAACGGATTCCCAATACTTTGAAATCCTTCATGATCCGGTCAAGATTCGACCCGTTCTTCAACGCCTCAAGTCGCTTCATCCTCGGCCCTAGCTCAGGACTAGCCATGGCGATCGTCCGGTAATTTGTCGAATGCAAGTTGTATTCTTCTGGGTTGAGCTTATGATCAACTCAAGAACTGTTGGATCGCTTTATCCGATGGTTTGGACGCTTATCGAAGGCGCTCACGCCACTCGATTCCGCATCGACCCATAGAGGCCCTTATGACACGATTTTATTCCCTGATGTTTCTGATCGTTGGCGCTATCATGTTGTCTGGTTGTGACGAAGGTCCGTTTGGAAACAACGCACCTCAAGGTCGTCCTGACTGGATGAAAGATCGCAAGCCGGTCAATAGTCCGAATAACTAACTCAAATGCTCCCCAATGTATCAGGCCTTACCCTCGGATGAGGATAAGGCCTGGTGGTCGGTTCGACTGCCCAGTGAACGCTCCCTATTGGGGTACTGTCCAATGAGAGAGCCGGTGGGAATGACGCTATACACGGTGCCGGCAGTCTCAATCGCTGAGTGGTTTCAATCCCACCCCTGAGTAGTTGGCTTGCGTGAATACCAGACTTCACCCTGATTTCATTTTTTCATTTCGCTGTGAGTGATACCCGAGTAACCTCTCTTTTGCCGCTTCGAGGGAGTCCCACCAATCTGCGGAACGATAATAGCCAGCAGCGATGGTTCCTGGCTCTTGTTGCATCATTGTTTGCGCATGTTCTATTCTGGGGCCTGAGATATGCGATCCCCGCTCCTGACGCCCCAAAGTTGGATTTGCCACAATCCATCACCGTCACGTTGACGCCCGTCGCGGCCCCATCGAATCCGTCTGAAAGTAAAGCACAGACGGCAGCAAAAGCGCCGCCTGAGCCATCAAAGCCCAAGACACCTCCCAAGCCCAAGGCGATTTTGCCCAAACCTGTCGTTAAGAAAACCGAGCAACCGACGCCACCTAAACAGTTGGAGATGCATTCCCCCGAACCGGCCCAAATGCCCGCAGCACCGACGCCGACGCAAGCAGCGCCGTTGATTTCCAAAGCTCCGGCGGGCGTAACCTCAGCCGAGCCACCATCTGGGCACTTCGAGGGGCCCAAGCTGAACGCTGATTATCTTCATAATCCGCGACCGGACTATCCTGCACAGGCCAAACGAATGGGATGGGAAGGCCGTGTCGTCCTCCGGGTTGAGGTGCTGGCCGATGGCAGTGCGGGCGCTGTGAGTGTCGCGAAGTCAAGTGGACATGAAGCGCTTGACGACGCAGCACTTGAGGCCGTTCGTCGATGGAAATTTGTACCGGCAAAGAGGGACGGTGCGGCTGTTAACAGTTCAGTCAACGTTCCTATTAATTTCAATCTCAAAAACGAGTAGATCGCTATGGATCTTTTTGGTTCAAGTTATGCTGTCAATGCAACGCTTTGGTTATTGAT
>JBEBBO010000019.1:0-6728 GCA_041158345.1 Pseudomonadota bacterium
ACGTCGCCTCCAAACCGGGCAATTTCCCGGATCAGGGACGACGAGATGAAGGCAAAACGCTCGCTCGGCGTCATGAAAACGGTTTCAATTTCAGGACCCAGGTGCCGATTCATTCCGGCCAACTGAAATTCGAATTCAAAATCCGACACCGCACGAAGGCCTCGCAGAATGACCGCGCTCCCGGTTTGGCGCGCGCATTCGATCAAAAGCGTATCAAAACCGATCACTTCGATGTTCGAAGTGCCCTGCAGTGCCTCTTGAGCCATCACGACCCGCTCTTCAAGCGTAAACAGCGGGGCTTTATTGCGGTTTTCTGCGACCGCCACCACCACCTTTCCAAACATGCGGGCAGCCCGCTCGGCAAGATCGATATGGCCATGGGTGATCGGATCAAAGGTCCCGGGATAAATTGCTGTGATACTCATGGTTGATCCGCACTTTGGCGTTGATAAAGTCGATAAGCCACATCCCCCGCTTCGCCTTGGCGAAGACATCGCCAGACGGGGGGAAGGGCCGAGAAGTCGAATTCGCGTTCCGCTTCGACATAAATCCAGGCATCGCGCGCCAACCAGCCGCCCCTTTCAAGCAACGCCCCCGCAGAGGCCAGCCATCCCTGTCGAAACGGGGGATCGAGAAAGACCAGATCAAACACTTCGGCGGGGCCCTTGAGAAAATCCCGGGCACTCGCCAATAGCACCGCGACTTCCGGAGCATCCAGCGCCTGACAGTGGTCTTTGAGCGACTGCGCGACCCCCTTGTGGGCGTCAATCATCACCACCCGGCGCGCACCCCGGGAAGCCGCCTCAAACCCCAGCGCACCGCTACCCGCATAAAGATCCAGGCAGCGGGCACCTTCCGTGGTCTCTCGAAGCCAGTTAAAGAGGGTTTCACGGACCCGATCCGGCGTCGGCCTTAACCCTTCAACATCCGGAAAACGGAGTTTACGGCTCCGGAACCGCCCCCCGATAATCCGAACTTCTTGCTTACTGGCCACCATTCGCCGCCGGCTTGATACCGCCGACCATCACGGTTTTCAGTCGGTCGGGATCGATTCGCGCCTTGAAGGCACGCTGGATGTCTTCACGCGTGACCGCCTCCACTTTAGCGGTGTAGCGATTCAGCCAGTCCAGAGGGCGACCCAAGAACCCGATCGCAGCCACTTCGCCAATCAATTTGGCATTGCTATCCAAACGCAGGACATACCCGCCAATGATGTTCTTCTTGGCCGCATCCAATTCCTTGTCCGTCGGTCCTTTGTCGACGAATTCGCGAAGGGTTCTGACCGCAATCTCCGTGGCCTCCCGGGCCGATGCATTCTTGCTTTGAAGCCCAATCTGGTAGGGGCCTTGAACCCGCATGGGAAGGAAATAGCTGAAGGCGCTGTAGGCGAGCCCCTTCTTCTCTCGAACTTCCTCCATGATCCGGGAGACCAAACCGCTTCCCCCGAGGATATGGTTGCCCACCACGAGAGGGAAATAGTCGGGATCATTGGCCTTGAGCCCAAGAACCCCCGCATAAACGTGGGTTTGCTCGGAAGGGAATGGCGTCGTCAAAGTCTCGGAACCGGAGAGGGCTTGAGGGTCTTCCAGAGCCGGCTTTGCGGCCCCTTCGGGAATGCGCGAGTAGACCTGTACCGCAATGGCTTCAGCCTCAGCCCGCGTCACCTGACCGACCAACACCAGGATCGCATTGCCTCGGGTGTAGGCCGTCTTGTGGAAGCGGACGAGATCTTTGGCCGTCAGCTTTTCGACCGTTTCCTTGACCCCCTCGACGGGATGGGCATAAGGGTGCTCACCATAGAGGACCTTCATGAACGCCATCTCACTGATCTCGCCGGGATCCTCGCCCTTCTGCTGAATCCCCAAAAGGACCCGGTTCTTCTCCCGCTCAAAATCCTTGTCCTCAAAGCGCGGCTGGCTAATGACCGTTTCAAACACCTCAAGCGCCTCTTTGAGCTTGGGGGGATCCGTCAACGTTCTCAACGCCACATGCGCAGAGTCTCGGGTGGCACCCGATGACAAGATGGCGCCAATCGCATCCAGCCGTTCAGCAATGGTGTCCGCATCCAACGTGCCTGCACCACTATCCAGCATGCCGGCTGTGAGTGCCGCAATGCCGAATTCCTGGCCATCTCGGGCACTCCCCGCGTCGAAGACCATCCGAAGGTCCAGCATCGGAAGGCCTTCTGTCGGGACAAATAAAACCCGTCCGCCGGTGGGCGTAGACCAGCTCTGGATTTCTGGAACGGCACGAACCTCCGAAATCCCGACCAGCAGAAAAATACCAAGCATCAACATTCGCATCGTTTTGACTCGTGGACTAACGAACATGACCCCCTCCTATGGCCGGAGCCTCTGGGGCCGGCGCACCGTCGGGAAGCGGCAGGGGATCCAGCCGAGCGATGGTGAGCCGATCCTCGATCAGGTATTTCTTCGCAGCGGCCATGATGTCAGCCGCCGTCACCTCATTAATGCGTGCTTCGTACTCACCGATCTTCTTCCATCCAAGACCGACCGTTTCGGCGGTTCCCAATTGCATTGCCTGGAAGAAAGCAGAATCCAGCTGGTACACATGGTTGGCCAAAACCTGAGCTTTCACTCGCTGAAGCTCTTCTGCGGTCACGGGATCGTCTTGGAGCCGCTTCACTTGATTCAACAAGGCGGTCTCGAGTGTCTCAACCGTCTGGCCTTGCGAGGGCGTACCTTCAATCATGAACAGCGTCTGCAACCGGGCATAGAGTTCATATCCCACCCCCGTTGACGCCGCGATTTGTTGTCCACGCACCAGATTTTTTGAAAACCGGGCACTGTTGCCCCCATCCAGGATGCCTGCAGCCACTTCCAGGGCATACGCCTCCTTCTCGTCCTGGACCGTCCTTAAAGACGGCACTTTAAAGCCCATCAGCAGATGCGGAAGCTTCGCCGGTAGCTTGACGCTCAGGCGCCGAAGACCCAACTGCTCGACTTCCTGCTCGACCCGGGGTTTTGGAAGAACGCTGGGCTTGAGGCTACCGAAGTGCTTTCGAGCCTCTCGAACCACATCCTCAGGCCGGACGTCTCCAACAACGACCAGCGTCGCATTATTCGGGGCATACCAAAGTTGGTACCACTTCTTGACGTTGTCTAAGGATAAATGCGTGATGTCATCGGGCCAGCCGATGACCGGATTGCGATAGGGGCTGTTGGTATACGCCACCGCATCAAAATGTTCCTGAAGCTTGGCGTGGGGCTGGTCATCCGTCCGGAGTCTTCGCTCCTCCAGGACCACTTGATGTTCCTTTTCGTACTCCGCTTCAATGAAGCGGACGTTTCGCATGCGATCTGCCTCCAATTCGAGGCTCACGGGCAGCTTCGAGCGCTCGAGCATCTGAAAGTAGGTCGTGTAATCCTGGCTGGTGAAGGCATTTTCCCGGCCACCGTTGGCGGCCACAATTTTTGAGAACTCGCCTGCCGGGTGCCGGGCGGTGCCCTTGAACATCATGTGCTCCAGCATGTGAGAGACGCCGGTGACTCCCGCATACTCACTGCTCGCCCCAACCTTGTACCAAACCTGAGAGACCACCACAGGTGCCCGGTGGTCCTCCTGAACCAGGATCTTGAGTCCATTATCGAGTCGGGTTTCAAAAACCTGCGGCTCAGAGGCCGCTAGGGCCATCGGCAGCGCCATGAGGGCTGCTCCTAAACAGAGGACACGCATTTTGCCGTTCTCCCTGAAGTCCTTTGAAGTCATGAAGGGCGCCTTGACGGGTCTCATTCGGCCGAGACCGGACGCAAGCGCGTATTATAGACACGCCATCCGAGGGGAAAGGTTCCCTCCAAAGTTTCCGTTGACGTCAAAAAAATCGCGCGACCATGACCGAAAACGTCTTATCCCCGCCTTCCGTGCCCCGCTGGCGAGCCTATCTTGGCCTTTGCAAGCTTCGGGTGGTCGGCGCTATCGTGTTTACCGCCATCATTGGCATGTTCATGGCTGTTCCCGGCTGGCCCCCCTTGATCGAGAGCCTTGCAGGCGCCCTCGGCATTGGCCTCGCCGCCGCTTCAGCCGCCGCCCTGAACCACGTCTACGACCGTGAAATCGACCGCAAAATGGGCCGCACCGAGGATCGACCACTCCCTCAGTCGCAACTCACCCCGAGCGCCGCAAACCGCTTTGCGCTGCTTCTGGGATTGATCTCCATGGGGCTTCTCTGGTTTTGGACCAACCCCCTGACGGCCGTTCTGACGTTCGTGTCACTGATCGGTTACGCCGTCATTTACACCCGCTATCTGAAACGAATCACGACCCAGAACATCGTGATTGGCGGGGCCGCGGGGGCCGCGCCGCCCGTTTTGGGTTGGTGCGCCATTACCGGCACCATTGACCCGCATTCACTGCTTCTCTTCCTGCTGATCTTTATCTGGACGCCCCCCCACTTTTGGCCTCTGGCCCTGGCGAAAAAGGATGAATACCGCCTGGCTGACATGCCGATGCTGCCCGTGATTTATGGCGATGAAGTCACCAAGCTCCATATCCTCCTCTACACCATTCTCCTGCTGATCTCGAGCCTTCTGCCTTACCTCACCGGAATGAGCGGCCTCATTTATCTGGTCAGCGCGGTGATTTTGGGCCTCATTTTCCTGTCATACGCCATCCGACTGAAACGCGCCAAGGACAACCGGCTGGCGATGCGCACCTTCGGCTACTCCCTGATTTATCTTGCCGGCATTTTCTCAGCGCTTCTGGTCGACCATTACGTGCCGGTTCACTTCTGAACGGCATGCTGCATCACCCCCTGAAACAGGCCATCGTTCGAGACGCGCCCCCCCCCATACCGTGCCTGGAATCCCTGCCGGCTCTACTCCACCGGATCTATGCCCGGCGCGGCATCGTTTCGCCGAAGCAGCTTGATCTTTCACTCCAGCAACTTCCTGACCCTCGACATCTTTTCGGGATGCCAGAGATGACCCGCATTCTGGCCGATGCCATCGCCAAGGATCAGAGGGTTCTAGTCATCGGTGACTATGATGCCGATGGGGCGACCGCCACAGCCGTGGCGCTCTTGGGACTTCGGGCACTGGGTCTGCGTCACATCGACTACCTGGTACCCAACCGGTTTGAATACGGGTATGGCTTGACTCCGGAAATTGTGAGCCTCGCCAAGGATCGTTCGCCGGACATCCTTCTGACCGTCGACAACGGCATTTCCAGTCATGAGGGCGTTGCGGCCGCGCAAAATTCAGGGATCAAGGTGCTGATCACCGATCACCACCTGCCCGGTGAGACCCTTCCGGCGGCCGATGCGATCGTCAATCCGAATTTGGTGGGAGATCCTTTTCCAAGCAAAGCCCTTTCGGGGGTTGGTGTCCTTTTTTATGTCTTGCTGGGTCTCAGACAAACCTTGAGAGCTCAAGGCTATTTTGAGCACACTGGCCGACCCGAACCTCAACTGGGGCAACTCCTTGATTTCGTGGCGCTGGGCACCGTGGCCGATGTAGTCGGACTGGATCAGACCAATCGCATTCTGGTCCGGCAGGGCCTTCGCCGCATTCAATCTGATCAGGCCCATCCAGGCATTCGGGCACTGATTGCCGTCGCCGGAAAAAAAGCCGCTGAACTCTCCGCGCAAGATCTGGGCTTTACCTTGGGACCCCGACTCAACGCCGCTGGACGACTTGATGATATGTCCCTTGGCATTGAATGCCTGATCGCCAGCTCCGAAGAAGCCGCTCGTCCTATGGCGGAGGCTCTCTCCACCCTGAATCAGGAGCGGCGAGTGATCGAACAGCAGATGCGCGATGAGGCGCTGCAGCAAATCGAGCGACTCACGCCGCTCGAGGATAACCAACCCATTCTCTGCCTGTTTCAGGCGAGCTGGCATCAGGGCGTTGTCGGGATCGTGGCCTCACGAATCAAGGATCGAACCCATCGGCCGGTCATCGCCTTTGCGATCAATGAGCTCAACCCCAACGAGCTCAAGGGATCAGCCCGCTCCGTTCCTGGCGTTCATATTCGGGATTTGCTGGCAGACGTTGCGACACGCCATCCTGGACTGATCACCCGCTATGGTGGGCATGCCATGGCGGCCGGCCTCTCCCTCCCGCATGCGGCGCTGGCCCGTTTTTCCGCCGCCGTAATTGAGGAGATGCAGCGTCGCAGCGATGATCAGGTGACAGCGATCGCCCTTCAATCCGATGGCAGCCTCTCCGCCGATCAGATCAGTCTCTCGACGGCCGAACTCCTCTTTGAGGCAGGGCCTTGGGGGCAGGGATTTCCAGAACCCCTTTTTGATGGGGAGTTTGAGGTCATGGATCAACGGATTGTGGGGGAGCACCACCTCAAACTGACCTTGCGTCCGGAAGGTGGCGGATCACCGGTGGATGCGATCGCATTCAATGTCGAAAACCCCGGAGCCTGGCTTCGATCCCGCAACCTCAAGATTGCCTACCGGCTCGATATCAATCGATTCCGGGGCCGAAAGTCCGTGCAGCTCCGCATCGAATACATGACACCGCGGTTGGTCAGCGCTTCAGTACCTCAAGGACTTTAAAACCACTCGCCTCCTCGCGACGGACCAAGCTCCCCCCTGCCGATCCCAGGGCCGCCTCATAGGGGAGATGCCGATTTGCCACCATGAAAAGCCGTCCCCCAGGGCGTAGCGCCTTCATGGCCTCAGCAATGAACCGCTGCCCCAACAGTGGAAGACTGCCCCGTTCACTGTGAAAGGGGGGGTTCATCATGATGAAATCAAG
>JBEBBO010000020.1:0-5754 GCA_041158345.1 Pseudomonadota bacterium
GAAATTGAATGGGTTTCGATGATTTCACCATCCTCGTCCTCCATCAGGTAGGTCCGGTTTCCGTGGAGGACACCGGGGCGGCCCGCCGTCAGCGGCGCGGAATGCCGTCCGGTTTCAATACCGTCGCCCGCGGCCTCAACGCCATACATGCTGACCTCGGTATCACCGATGTAAGGATAGAAAAGACCGATCGCGTTGGATCCCCCGCCCACACACGCAACCAGCGCGTCTGGGAGACGACCCGTTTGCGCAATCATCTGTTCCTTGGATTCCCGACCGATCACGGACTGGAAGTCGCGAACCATTGCCGGATAGGGATGGGGACCTGCGACCGTTCCGATAATGTAGAACGTGGTATCGACGTTAGTCACCCAATCGCGCATGGCCTCATTCAGGGCGTCCTTCAGCGTTTTTGAACCCGAGGAAACCGGGACGACCGTCGCACCCAACAGGCGCATGCGGAGAACATTCGGGGCCTGTCGGGCCACATCCACTTCACCCATGTAGACGATGCATTCAAGGCCGAGTCGGGCAGCAACCGTAGCCGTGGCGACCCCATGCTGACCGGCACCGGTCTCAGCGATGATGCGCTTTTTACCCATGCGCTTGGCCAAAAGAGCCTGACCAATGGTGTTATTGACCTTGTGGGCACCCGTGTGATTGAGATCCTCCCTTTTGAGGAAGATCTGTGCGCCGCCCAGATGGCGACTCAGACGCTCTGCGTGATAAATCGGAGAGGGACGACCCACGTAGTGCTGAAGATCACGATCGAGTTCCGCAAGGAACTCCGGATCCTGCATGTAGCGTTCATAAGCGAGTCGCAACTCATCAATGGGCTCCATGAGAGTTTCTGCGACGAACACACCCCCATAGGGTCCAAAATGGCCTCGCGCATCAGGGTAGTCGTAAGCCGGGGTTCCGCTTGCTTCGATAGTCAAATTCTTGTACCTCATTGAGGAATGCCACCATTTTGCTGGCATCCTTGATTCCCTTGGCGGCTTCAACGCCGCTCGACACGTCCACCGCGTAGGGACCGACTGCTTCGAGGGCCTGGCCCACGTTGGAAGGGCTCAACCCACCGGCCAGAATGATCCTTTCCGCCATCTCGCGGGGAATTTTTCCCCAGTCAAAAGTCAATCCTGTCCCACCTTGGGCATCCGGATCCCAGGCATCCAGGAGAATGCCCTCGGACATCGCATAGCGTTGGGCCATCTCAACGAGATCAAGCCCCGGACGCATTCTGACCGCCTTGATCCAAGGCTTTCCAAATTGCCCACAGTATTCAGGGGTCTCCTCCCCATGAAACTGCAGGAGATCCACCCGGACCGAACTCACAGTCTCCCGGACAGTTTCAGCCGTCGCATCGACAAAAAGCGCCACGACCGTGACAAAAGCCGGAACCTCGGCCACGACCTGACGAGCCAGTTCGAGAGTCACATGCCGGGGACTGCCGGGGAAGAAAACCAAACCCACGGCGTCAACACCAGCGAGGACCGCATGCTTGGCGTCTTCAGCCCGCGTAAGGCCGCAGATTTTAACGCGTGTTCTCGGCAAGTGATACGGCCTCGGGGGATTCTGGGGGTATAAATCGGGTGGTGCCTGGGGGGAGATGATCGAATATCGGGTACCCAGGAAAACCAAATCGGTCAGGATAAAGAACGCCCGCAAAGTATAACCCGTCCGGGGGGGCCGTCACACCGGCCAATGCGCGATCCCGCCCCGCCAAAACCTCCCGAACCCATTCCGGAGGCTGCTTTCCTGCCCCAACGGCCATAAGCGTGCCTGCGATGTTTCGCACCATATGGTGGACAAACGCATTTGCACACACGTCAATGTGGATGCGATCCCCCTCTCTCGCAACACGAATAAAGTGCATGATGCGCCGCGGGCTCTTCGACTGACAGGATTGCGCTCTAAAGGCACTGAAATCGTGATCACCAATCAAGTGCTGAGCCCCCTCGGCCATCGCGCCCTCATCAAGATCGTATGGCGTCCATGTCACGCGTCCCACATCCAGGGCGGAAGCCGCCGATCGATTCAAGATGGTATAGCGGTAGTGACGGGCAATAGCCGAGGTGCGCGCGTGGAAGTCGGCAGGGACCGACTTCGAGAAGGTGATTCGAATGTCAGGAGGCAGCCCTGCATTTCCCCCCCTTTGCCACGAGTAATCGGTTCGTTGAGCCGTCGTATCGAAATGAACCACTTGGGCTAAACCATGGACGCCGGCATCCGTTCGCCCCGCGCAGACCACCCGCACGGTCTGATTGGCGACAGCGGAGAGTGCCTGCTCAAGCGCCGCCTGAATGGTGGCCCGTCCCTCCTGAATCTGCCACCCCGCGAACTTGGACCCATCGTACTCAATTCCAAGAGCCACGCGATGCGTTACCGGAGACATTTCAGACTTCAATTCATCCATTAAACAATTCATTGCGTTAATTGCACCCCAGGCGGGGTTGGCCAGCCCTGCCTTGAGCCGATACACTCTGAGGCAAGCTTATAACGTTTCTCTGGAGTATCTGCCATGACCGATTCAGCCAAGCTCACCATCGCGGGTCACTCCTACGAGTTACCAATTGTCACCGGGACCGAGGGTGAGAAAGGGATCGATGTCACCAAACTCCAGTCCACCACCGGGTATCTGACCCTTGACACAGGCTACGCCAATACCGGCGCCTGTCGCTCTGCAATCACCTTTATTGACGGCGATCGCGGCATCTTGCGTTATCGCGGGTACGACATCGCCGAGCTGTGCGAAAAATCGACCTTTATGGAAGTCAGCTATCTCCTGATTCACGGCGATCTTCCCACGCCCGAACAGCTGACGCTCTTCAAGGACAAGGTGCTTTACCATTCGCTGATTCATGAAGACATGAAGAGCTTCTTCATGACCTATCCCGGCCACGCGCATCCGATGGCGATTCTGTCCTCCATGGTTTGCTCGCTCTCGGTCTATCATCCAGAGTTGCTGAAGCCGAACATGAGTGCGAAAGAGCAAAGCCAAACGATCACCCGCCTACTCTCCAAGGTTCGGGTTCTGGCGGCTTTTGCCTATAAGCGTTCCGTAGGCGAGGCCTTCGCGTATACCCGCCCCGAACTGGACTACGTTGCGAACTTCCTTCACATGATGTTCACAACCCCGATGAAGGACTATGTCCCCAGCGAGGCCGTTCGAAAGGCTCTGGACGTCCTTTTCATTCTTCATGCGGATCACGAACAGAACTGTTCGACATCGACCGTTCGCATGGTGGGGTCCTCGCAAGCGAATCTCTTTGCATCAATTTCAGCGGGTGTCTGCGCGCTCTGGGGGCCTCTCCATGGGGGCGCGAACCAGATGGTTATCGAAATGCTCGAGGATATCGCCAAGGATGGATGTAATTACAAAAAATACATCGAAAAGGCCAAAGACAAGAACGATCCTTTCCGATTGATGGGATTTGGGCATCGCGTCTACAAGAGTTACGACCCCCGGGCGGTTATTCTGAAGCAGCATGCCGACCGCATTCTGGAGGAAATGGGAGTCAGCGACCCCATTCTGGATATCGCCAAGGGGCTTGAGGAAGCAGCGCTCACGGACCCCTACTTTATCGAAAGGAAGCTTTATCCGAATGTGGACTTTTATTCCGGCATTCTCTACCGCGCCATGGGCTTCCCCACCAATATGCTGACGGTTCTTTTTGCTTTGGGCCGCCTGCCTGGCTGGATTGCCCACTGGAAAGAAATGATCGAGGATCCCGGCATGCGGATCGCAAGGCCCCGACAGATTTACGTTGGACCCACGCAGCGTAAATATGTCTCCCTGGGCGACCGTAACGGTTGAGCGCCAACGCTCAACCTAAGGCGAACCCGTCCAGGGATTCAGATATGGGACACCGGTCGGCCTGAAATCGGATACGTTCCGCGTCACCACGGTCATGCCATGGACGAGCGCTGTGGCTGCAATGATGGCATCCCGTTCTGATCGTGGATCCGGGACATGGAGCCTTGCGCTCCGCTGAGCAATCAGGGTATCCACAGCCAAGATTCGACCTTCAAACTCTGGCAAAACACGCAAATCCAACCACCGTCTCAGAGCTATTCCCTGGCTTGGATCTTTTCGTTCCATTTTCAAAACGCCTAACTCGAGCTCAAGAATTGAGATCGAGAAAGCGTTGGTTTCGAGTAGGTACACTTATAAAAAATTCGCCGGCTTAAGCACCAAATTCACGCGAGTCGGATCGAAGTCCACTTCGACTGGTTCCGGCATTGCTAAAGCATCGGCGATATTTCGATGCTTACCAATCAATCGCTCGTATTCATCGATACTCAGAAGAACATATGCAGCCCTTCCTCTGTAAGTAATGAAGACTGGGCCATGGATTGCCGCCTTTTTGGCACGGTCGGTATCCTGATTGAAGTCACGGCTTGAGAGGGTGGTGATTGGCATTTCAACTCCTCGATTGCATCACACGTTCACAGCGTATAAATGTCTATACCTTATCCCTTCCCTGTCAACAGCTGTGATGGCAATCTCAAATTGACGCAGCGAAATCTGCACTCGTCATGCCGTATCAGCCCATCCGAACCTTAAAAAAATCTTCCAGAACCCACCACTGGCCGCTTGGCTTCCTTAGAATGGACGAATGGCACTAATCACATTTAATGATGTCCATTTGGGATATGGGCACCCCCTGCTTGACGGGGTTACTTTTTCCCTTGAACGCGGGGAACGCGTCGCACTAATCGGCCGCAACGGCACCGGCAAATCGACCTTCATGAAGCTTCTGGATCGAAGGATTGTTGCCGATGACGGGCAGATTGCCTTCCAGGACGGCGTTAGGGTCGCGCGCCTCGAACAGGAAGTCCCGACAGACACCAGTGGAACGGTGTTTGACGTCGTCGCCCTAGGCCTTGGAGAGATTGGGGATGCGATTCGCCGCTTTCACCATCTGACGCATCACCTGGATGCCGATACCAGCAGCAAGGATCTTGAAGAGCTTGAAGCCTGTCAGCATGTCATCGAAGCTGCGGGCGCATGGGATAGCGAAAAGACCATCGAGAATCTTCTGACCCGTCTCGAACTACCGGTGGATGTCGACATCTCCACCCTTTCCGGCGGGCTCAAGCGACGCGTCCTTCTGGCCCAAGCCCTGGCGTCTCAGCCTGACGTTCTTCTTCTCGACGAACCGACCAACCATTTGGATCTTGACGCCATTCTCTGGCTCGAAGAGTTCCTGCTGAACTGGAGCGGATCGCTGGTCTTTATCACGCATGATCGCGCGTTCCTGCAGAAGTTGGCGACCCGAATCATTGAGCTGGACCGGGGTCACCTCACGGACTTCCCTGGGGACTATCCGACCTACCTTCGGAGAAAGGCAGAGCTCCTTGAAGCCGAGGCCAAGAGTCAGGCGGAATTCGACAAGAAGCTTGCACAGGAAGAGGCCTGGATTCGTCAAGGCATCAAGGCACGCCGGACGCGTGACATGGGCCGGGTGAAACGCCTGGTCGAAATGCGGAATCAGAGAAGCCAGCGGCGCAGTGCGCCCGGGCAAGCCCAAATGCAAATTCAGCAGGCCGAACGCTCCGGCAAGCTGATCGCCGAAGCCGAGGACATTCGCTTTGGCTATGGGGACAAAACGATCCTTCAGGGTCTCTCGACCACGATCCTTCGGGGTGACAAAGTCGGCATCATTGGGCCCAATGGCTGCGGTAAAACCACCCTGCTGCGTCTGCTTCTGGGCGAATTAGCGCCTACCTCGGGCAAAATTCGTCAGGGGA
>JBEBBO010000021.1:0-2620 GCA_041158345.1 Pseudomonadota bacterium
CCGGAACGTCCCGGAAGTTTTCTCGCCTTTCTCAAAGCCTTGGGGAGAAGAGGGATTACCGAATTCAATTACCGCTACTTTGAGGGCGATGTGGCCCGGGTCTTTGTCGGCATCAATGCCGGACGGGAAGACTCCAACCGGCTCATTCAGGCCTTGGAGGCGGAAGGATATCCTGTCCTCGATATGTCCGATAATGCGCTGGCGGTGGAACACATTCGCTACATGGTCGGAGGACACGCACCCGCCCTTCCCGACGAAGTCGTCTACAGCTTTGAGTTTCCAGAGCGCCCTGGCGCATTGTTGACCTTCCTTTCAAGCCTGGAGGGTCGATGGAACATCAGCCTCTTTCACTACAGAAATCATGGCGCAGCGTATGGGCGTGTGCTCATGGGGCTCGAAGTTCCAAAGTCCGAACGTCGAGGATTCCGACAATTTCTTGAAGAAACCGGTTTTGCCTACCGGGAAGAAACGCAAAACCCAGCCTATCAACTGTTTGCTGGGGGTCGAAACGCCAAGAGCTAGGGCGAAAGCTTTAAAACCGCCACACCACTGACGATGAGCAACACCCCAAGATAACGCCCGAGGCTCGCAGGATCGCCGTACACCATGACGCCGACCAGAAATGTCCCTGCCGCACCAATCCCGGTCCAAACGGCATAAGCGGTCCCCATAGGGATTTCACGCTGGGCAAGCCACATGAAGAACCCGCTCAATCCGATGCAAAGCGCCGCAATGAGGATTCCGATAACTCTTGAACCGGGGTTGAGCGACATCTTGATGCCGATGGGCCAGCCGATTTCAAAAAGTCCCGCCGTCACAAGGTATAGCCAGCTCATTCAAGCTCCAAGATAAAGTGATATTCAGCAGCACCCACCGGCATGACTGACAGGCGATTGCCCTTTCGAACCAAGGCCAGCTCGGAGAGTTCCGGATATTGCTTCAGCTCCGCAAGACCAATCGTTCGTTTCAACTTTCGAATCAACGCCACATCCACTCGAAACCAGATGGGGCGTTCCTGGGTACTTTTGGGATCGTAATATTTGGAATCCGGGTCGAAAGCCGTATCGTCAGGGTAGCCTGACTTCACGACACGGGCGATCCCGACGACCCCAGGCTCCTTGCAATTGGAGTGATAGAAGAGGATTTCATCGCCCACCTGCATCTCATCGCGGAGCATGTTGCGCGCCTGATAGTTTCGGACGCCATCCCAGGGCTCCGTTTGCTGGGGTCGATGGATCAAGTCATCGATACCAAAGGCCTCCGGTTCCGATTTCATCAGCCAGTACTTCATTTCGCCCATCTCTCAAAATTCGTCATCGTTCCCAGAAAATTCCGCACATTCCCACTTAAGAAACGCATCCTAGCGCGAGAGCAACGCGAGGAAAACCCGAACCCTTCAGCCGTCATCTCCTCTCAATGCTATCCTTGGAAGCAAAAGTTATTTCAAGTCTCCCATGAACATCCTGGTTAACGCTCAGCCCCTTCTGCACCCGCTTTCCGGCGTCGGTCAATACACCTATCAGCTCTATCGTGAAATGCTGAAGCTTGAGGCCCCCTGCCGCTTTTACTATCGGTATCACTTTTCCGAAGCGCTCAAAAAAGGGGGCGGAGAATTTGCGAATGCGGTTGAGCGACTGGCACACCCGACGTATCCCACCCGGATGACCATGAATGTCGCCCGAAAGTTGACCTTTTTTTCCGCCTCACAAGGGCTAGGGAAAGGCGGCATCTACCATGAACCGAATTTCATCCCCTTTCGAACCACCCTGCCGACGGTGATTACCATCCACGATCTCTCGGTGCTTCGCGTACCCGAGACCCATCGCCCGAAGTGGGTCGAAATTTTTTCTAAGCGCATTCCAGAAGCGGTTGCCAAAGCAAAACGGATCATCGCGGTTTCAGAGTTTGCCCGCCAAGAAGTCATCGACTACTTCCCTGAAGCCGCAGACAAAACCTTTGTCACGCTTGAAGGGGTGAGGGATAACTATCAACCCATGGGTCCAGAGGCGACGGCCCCCTATCTTAAAGAGTTAGGTCTGACCCATGGCCGCTATCTCCTGGCCGTGGGCACGCTGGAGCCACGCAAAAATTTGGCCCGCGCCATCACCGCGTACTGCGCTCTGCCCAAAGAGACCCGAAAACACTATCCACTCGCCATTGCGGGGATGAAAGGGTGGCTAAACCATGAGTTTGAGGCGGCCATTACCCAGCTCGTTGACGAGGGCGAAGCCAAGATTCTGGGATTTGTGCCCGATGAGAGCATGAATGCGCTTTACTCGGGCGCAAGGCTTCTAGTCTACCCCTCCATCTACGAAGGCTTTGGCCTTCCCCCGCTGGAGGCCATGGCCTCTGGGACCCCGGTCATTTCGTCGAATTGTTCCTCGCTCCCCGAAGTTGTGGGCGATGCCGGGATTCAAATCGACCCCTACGACTGGGAGGCCATCCATGCAGGCTTTACCTCACTGATTGAGGATGACGCGCTGCATCAGCGCTTAAGGCAAGCAAGCATTGAACGGGCAAAGACATTTTCCTGGCAACGAACCGCCGAGGACACGTTGAAGATCTTGAGGGACCTGTCGGCCGAACTGGCCAGCTGAAGAAGAAGGTATTTCCCGCCTGC
>JBEBBO010000022.1:0-6596 GCA_041158345.1 Pseudomonadota bacterium
GGATAAGTGACGCAATCGGATCCCTTCAGCCATGGAGAGCAGTCATTAAAGACCTTTGACTTGGAAGATGAATGGAAGTGGGCCGCACTCGGTGCGACCCCTCCACAGGGATAGTCTAGTGCGCGACCACCGTCTTGACCACCGCAACAATGGCCAAGATAAAGACAACGGTAAAGATAATACCGCCGATGATGTAGGGGGCCGCAGACCCACCCGTAAAATCTCTGGCGCGGTTCTTGGAGCTTTGGACACCGAAGGCAGCGGAAACTACGCTGCCGACGATATCAAAGAACCCGGGTTTTTCCTGGGGCGCCACGGGCTTACTGCTTTTCTTTGCGCTTGGCGTCGAAAACCTTGTAGCCAATTGCAAGGCCTACGACCACGATGACCGTGAAAATCGAACGGAAGCTGGCGCTACCGGAGTAAATTTCTTCTTCATCGACGTTGCCCCACAGGTTGCTTGCGCCACCGGGAGAAGACTCTTCACCACCACCCATGGTCAGGAGATAGTTCCAGACAAAATTCATGGGGATGATCGTCGAAACGCTCAGCGCGATGGAGACAATCAGCATGTCGATTGCACGGTTGACATCTTCATTGGCCGTCAGATTTTCAGTGATCTGAAGCTCATTCAGGTACAACTTGAAAATGACGTAACCGGGAAGGATGAGGACCACGGCCATACCGAAGAGATCCTTGACGACGAGTCCGCCACCACTTGAGAACAGGCTGAAAGCTACGATCAGAATGATGCTAAATGCACCAACGCCTGACCACAAATACACATCCGGCTTGCCGAACTTGAAAAGATCTTTAATCACAGTAGGTCCTCCTTATTGTTTTTTGAAGAAATAAAACCCTTCGAGTCCGCCTTTCAGAATGAGTTCATTCCCTTCCATTTTATAGACCGAATAATCAATCGTTTTGCCGGGGCGACCTGGGTCATCTGCAATGATTTTTCCGCTCTCGACCTTGTAGCCCCACTCATGCCGATCGGTCGTCTTGAAATGACGATTGTAGCCGCTAGTGACGATAATTCCGTCGGCACGGAACTCCCAGTTACGGTTCTCCTCGATCCGCGGCTTGGTGAGACCGGCAGCGACGGACTCAAGCTTCCAGTTACCAAACAAGGGCGTGGCATTTTCAAGCGCCACGTCGGCAAGGGCTGCCCCGGAACCTGCAATGGCAAGGGTCAAACCTGCCAGAAAACCTTTTGAAAAAGCCATGGTCTCCCCTCAGCGTTGGGATTATTATTTTCGACCCTTCTCGTCACAGTCCTAAGCAACACCGATGACCGGGGTCTGTTTTGGTCTGGGGAGCACAAAAAACGCGCCCCCAAGCCGCGCGCAAAGTATACCATGGCGGTCCGACGGGTCCGATCGCTCCGCTCAACGCCATTCGGAACGGGGCATGGGTAACCGGGATCGGCGACCATCGGCTAGAATAAGCGGTTTTTTCGGCGCACCCCCCTCATGTCCAAAGACTACGCCGCTATCGATACCCTGATCCGAGGCCTTCTCAAGGAACGCATCCTGTTCCTGGATGGCGCCATGGGGACGATGATTCAGACCTACCGACTCGAAGAAGCTGACTACCGTGGAAAACGGTTTGCGGACTGGCATCGAGACCTCAAGGGCAACAACGATCTCCTGGCGCTGACGCAGCCCGAGATCATCCGCGCCATCCACACGGCCTACCTTGAGGCGGGTGCGGACATCCTTGAAACCAACACCTTCAACGCCAACAAGATCAGCATGATCGACTATGGCATGGAGGCGCTCGTCCCCGAACTGAATCGGGAAGCGACGCGACTGGCTCGAGAAGCCTGTGACGCGATGACCCTCAAAACCCCCGATCGCCCCCGATTTGTCGCCGGCGTTCTGGGCCCCACCAGTCGGACCGCCACCATCTCACCCGACGTCAATGATCCCGGCTTCCGGAACGTCCACTTCGACGAACTGGTTGAGACCTACATTGAGGCCACTTATGCGCTTTTGGAGGGCGGCGCCGATCTGATCCTCATCGAGACCGTCTTTGACACTCTGAACGCAAAAGCCGCTGCATTTGCTGTAGACGAGGTGGCCGATCGACTGGGCACCCGCCTGCCGGTCATGATTTCAGGGACGATCACGGATGCTTCGGGTCGAACGCTGTCAGGACAAACCGTCGGCGCTTTTTGGAATTCCCTGCGGCACGTCAGCCCCATCTCATTTGGCTTCAACTGCGCATTGGGCGCCAAACAGTTGCGCCAGTACGTCGAAGAACTCTCACAGATCGCGGACACCCATGTCTCGGCTCATCCCAATGCGGGCCTTCCCAACGAATTTGGTGAATACGACGAATCGCCCGAGGCCATGGCCCGCGAAATTGCGGAATGGGCGGAATCAGGCTTTTTGAACATCATTGGGGGGTGCTGTGGTACTCGCCCGCCCCATATCAAGGCCATCCATGATGCGGTTCAAGGCTATGCCCCACGGCAGATACCTGACCTACCCAAAGCGTGCCGACTGGCAGGACTTGAACCGCTCAATATTGGATCCGAAACGCTCTTCGTGAATGTCGGGGAGCGAACCAATGTCACCGGATCGGCCGCCTTCAGGCGCCTCATTCGAGAGGAGCGCTACGAAGAAGCGGTCGAAGTGGCCCGTCAACAGGTTGAAAACGGTGCGCAGATCATCGACATCAACATGGACGAGGGCATGCTGGACTCCAAAGCCGCCATGGTTCGATTCGTCAACCTGATTGCGGCAGAGCCGGACATCGCTCGCGTACCTGTCATGCTCGACTCATCCAAATGGGAGATTCTTGAGGCGGGGCTTAAGTGCCTCCAGGGCAAGGGCATCGTCAACTCGATTTCCATGAAAGAAGGCGAGGCCCAATTCCTCGCCCAGGCACGCCTGGTTCGCCGCTACGGTGCTGCAGTCATTGTCATGGCCTTTGATGAAGTGGGCCAGGCCGACACGGTCGAACGAAAAGTCGAAATCTGCAGTCGCGCCTATCGGCTGCTGACCGAAAAACTGGGTTTTCCGGCCGAGGACATCATTTTCGACCCGAACATCTTCGCTGTGGCCACCGGCATCGAGGAACATAACCGCTATGGGCTCGATTTCATTGAGGCGGTCAAAACCATCAAGACAACGCTTCCTCATGCATTGATCTCCGGGGGTGTCTCGAACGTTTCTTTCTCCTTCCGTGGCAACAATTTTGTCCGTGAAGCCATTCATGCGGTCTTCCTCTACCACGCCATTCGCAATGGCATGGACATGGGGATCGTGAATGCCGGTCAGTTGGCGATTTACGAGGACATCCCGGAGGAACTGAAGGCAGCCATTGAAGATGTGATTCTCAATCGGCATGCCGATGGCACCGAACGACTGCTCGAGATTGCAGAAAAATTCCGTGCTGAGGGCGGAGGACAGGAACGCAAGGAAGATCTTGCCTGGCGCAGCCTCCCGGTCGAAAAACGGCTGGAACACGCGCTGATCAAAGGGGTTGATGAATTCATCGAGGTCGACACGGAGGAGGCGCGTCAGCAAGTCGCTCGACCTCTCCATGTAATCGAAGGGCCGCTCATGGCCGGGATGAACGTGGTCGGCGATCTTTTTGGCGCTGGCAAGATGTTTCTCCCTCAGGTGGTGAAGTCCGCCCGCGTGATGAAAAAATCCGTCGCCTATCTGATGCCCTACATGGAGGCAGAAAAGGCCGAGAATCCAAACCCAAAGTCCAATGGGAAAATCTTGATGGCCACCGTCAAGGGCGATGTCCATGATATTGGCAAGAACATCGTTGGCGTGGTCCTTCAATGCAATGGCTTTGATGTCGTTGACCTTGGGGTCATGCAACCCTGCGAGAAAATCCTGGACGCCGCCAAAGCGCATCAAGTCGACATCATCGGACTTTCAGGGTTGATCACCCCCTCGCTCGACGAGATGGTCCATGTGGCCCGCGAGATGCAGCGCCTGGGCTTCAACATCCCGCTCATGATTGGCGGTGCAACAACCTCCAGAGCACACACCGCGGTCAAGATCGAACCGAACTACACGAACGGGCCCACCATCTATGTCACGGACGCCTCCCGTGCGGTGGGCGTTGCCGGCAGCCTCCTCAGCGAGGACCTTAGGGACCAGTACGTTGACAAGATTCGGCAGGAATATGCTGAAGTCAGGGTGCATCACGGTGCGCGCCGTCAGGTGATCAATCTCTTGAGCCTTGAGGAGGCCAGGGCGAATGCCTTCAAAGGCGAGTGGCAACACTATCAGCCCCCTAAACCGCCATCGCTGGGCATTCGAGAGTTCGATGGTTACCCGCTGGCCGATCTGGTCGACTTCATCGACTGGACGCCCTTCTTCCATACCTGGGAATTGGCCGGAAGCTATCCGAAGATACTGGAGGATGAGATCGTAGGTCAGGAAGCTCGCCAACTGCTTGCCGATGCGAAGGCCATGCTGCAACTCATTGTTGATGGAAACTGGCTGAAAGCGCGCGGCGTTATTGGCTTCTTCCCTGCCGTCTCCGAAGGGGATGACATCCTGGTGTTCGAAGATGAAGGTCTCAGCACCCCTATCGCGCGGCTCCATCATCTTCGCCAACAGGCGAGCAAGCCACCGGGGCAGCCCAACTATGCTCTTTCGGACTTTGTCGCGCCGAAAAGTACGGGCCTTGTCGACTATATCGGTGGTTTTGCCGTCACGACCGGCATCGGTATTGAGGCGCATCTCGACCGCTTTGAGAAAGCCCACGACGATTACAGCAGCATTCTGCTCAAAGCCCTTGCCGACCGTCTGGCCGAGGCTTTCGCCGAGTGTCTCCACCGAAGGGTTCGCAAGGAATTCTGGGGCTATGACCCGGAAGAGACCCTCGGTAATGAGTCGCTGATCAAAGAGGAGTATCAGGGCATTCGCCCGGCGCCGGGCTATCCCGCCTGCCCGGACCATACGGAGAAAGCCACCCTGTTCAAACTGCTTTCGGTCGAAGCATCAACCGGCATCGAACTAACCGAATCCTTTGCCATGTACCCGGCCTCTTCCGTCAGCGGTTGGTATTTCTCCCATCCCTCGGCCCGTTACTTTAATGTCGGTAAAATCGCACCCGATCAAGTTGCTGACTATGCGGCACGAAAGCAGCGTCCACTCCAAGAAATCGAGCGTTGGTTGGCCCCTCAACTGGCTGAGGGGGATCGCTAAAAGGCATGGCGCTGGAGCTTTTTGGAACGTCCGGGTGTCATCTGTGCGAGGCGGCTGAGGCCTACGTCGCGGAGGCCCTGCGGAGGGTGCCAATAACGTTCGAGCTCGCCTTGATTGAGATCGCCGACGACCCTGACCTCATGGAGGCCTTTGGCCTTCAGATACCCGTCCTTCGCTGCGACGAGCGCCAGCTGAACTGGCCCTTCACGGCGAACGACGTGGTTTTGTTTCTATCGGCTGATCACGCCGAACCTCATCACCTATGACCCCGGAGAACCGACCATGAGCAAGGGTTTTCGCATCGAACAAGACAGCATGGGGGAACTGAAGGTTCCTGAAGATGCGCTCTACGCCGCACAAACCCAGCGCGCGGTTGAGAATTTTCCGGTCAGTGGACTGAAGATGCCCGAGGCCTTCATCAAGGCCGTTGCGCTAATCAAGCTGTGTGCCGCAGAAGTCAACGAGGCGCTTGGCTTGATGGATCCGGCTGTCTCAGGCGCCATCCAGTCGGCTGCGGGCGAAATTCTGGAAGGCCGGCATCTTGAACAGTTCCCGATCGATATCTTCCAGACTGGCTCGGGCACCAGTACCAACATGAACGTGAATGAAGTCGTGGCGACCCTGGCAAGTCGGGTCTCCGGACAGAAGGTGAGCCCGAATGATCACGTCAATATGGGGCAAAGCAGCAACGATACGATCCCGACAGCGATTCATGTCAGTGCCGCCCTGGAATGCAAGAATCGCCTGCTGCCGGCACTCGACCTGCTCGCTGCCACCATCGAAAACCGTGCCGGACAGCTCGATACCGTGATCAAGACAGGTCGCACCCATTTGATGGATGCCATGCCCATCACTTTGGGACAGGAACTTCGCGGCTGGGCGCGACAAATTCGAAATGGCATCGAACGCATTGAATCCTCGCAACCACGGCTTCATCAGCTGGCTCAAGGGGGAACAGCAGTGGGAACCGGTATCAATGCGCACCCCGAGTTTGCTGATCGTATGGCGCAGGCCCTCTCCCGTCGGACGGGTCTGCGTTTTACGCCGAATGCCTCTTTTTTTGAGAGCCTGAGTACACAGGACGCAGCCGTCGAGCTTTCAGGCCAGCTCAAGACGATTGCGGTCAGCCTAATCAAAATCGCCAACGATCTGCGTTGGATGAACTCAGGGCCGCTCGCAGGACTCGGGGAAATCGAACTTCCAGCACTTCAACCCGGCAGTTCCATCATGCCCGGCAAGGTCAACCCGGTGATTCCCGAAGCGGTCGCGATGGTCGGCGCCCAAGTGATCGGCAACGATGCCACCATCACCATCGCCGGCCAATCCGGTAATTTTCAGCTGAATGTCATGCTGCCGGTGGTGACCTATAACCTCCTGCAGAGCATCGAGCTTTTGGCCAACGCCTCACGACTC
>JBEBBO010000023.1:0-2658 GCA_041158345.1 Pseudomonadota bacterium
TCACGGAAATGAAAGCGGCCGATGATGGGGTTCGGCCGAATTCCTTAACATGCTGATTTAATTTGGTCGGGGTGAGAGGATTCGAACCTCCGACCACCTGCACCCCATACAGGTGCGCTACCAGGCTGCGCTACACCCCGAAAGATGAGATCATAGCGGTTCTAGGGGTCTCAAGTCAAAATCCCTTGGTATCCAAGAGGCTGTCTCAAGAGCTTGTCGATGTCCAAACAGCTTCTCCGCTTGTTTCCCACGCCGTCTGAAACGGTCCCTCTGCGAGGCCTCTACCTCAAGGAAAATCTCCACCTTCGCGGTGTCCCAGGACGCCCTTTTGTTTATGCCAACTTCCTGAGTAGCCTGGATGGGCGCATTGCCCTGGAAGATGAAACGGGGGTCCCTTATCTCCCCAAATCCCTGACGACGGAAGATGATTTTCGGTTGTTTCTTGAACTTCATGCGCAGGCAGATTGTCTAGTCACACATGGGGGGTATCTTAGAGCGCTGCAGGATGGACGGCTGGGGAACATTCTTCAGGTTGGCGTGCATGAATTGGGGCTCGATTTACCTGCCTGGCGTCAAGCGCATGGCTTGGATCCGCAGCCGGCGATCGTTGTCGCCAGCGCAAGCCTCGATTTTCCCATTCCAGAATCCGTCAAAGCGTCCGGGCAAAGGCTCATGATCGCGACAGGGCAGGAGGCCAATTTGGATCGTGTCAACGATTGGGAGAAGCAGGGGTATGAGGTTATTCGGGCCGGCGCCGGGCAAGAGGTCAATGGCGGCTTCCTCAGCCAGTGCCTCTCCGAACGCGGATTCAACACCCTGTATCTCATCGCCGGACCGTTGATGCTGGAAACGATGGTGCGCGAAGCCCAGTTGGCAGTCCTTTTTCAGACCATATCCCACCAATTGTTGGGTGGGGAAGCGTTTCGATCGATGTTGCCGGGTCCCGCTTTGGGTGATTTAGGTCAGGTTCGTATGTCATCCCTCTACTACGATGTCGATGCAGGGCGTGGTGTCGGGCAATGGTTTGCCCAGTTTGCTTTGGGGAAAGGCCATGAATGACATGGACGCTCACGTGACTTTGGTGACCGCAGGTGCGCGGCGGGTCGGTTCGGCCATTGTGAGAGAGCTGCATGCGGCCGGAGACCGGATCATCCTCCATTGTCGTGAGTCTCGCGAAGCGGCTGATACCTTGGCTTCAGAACTCAATGCGGTGCGCCCGGATTCCGTAACGGTTTTGCAAGCCGATCTCAAGGACGCCGCCGAGCGGAATCAGCTCATCGCCGATGCAATTCAGCGCTGGGGTCGCTTGGATGGATTGGTGAATAATGCGTCGACTTTCTATCCCAGCCCCGTAGGGAACGTTAGCGACTCCGTTTGGGAGGATCTCGTGGACGTCAACCTCAAGGCACCTTTTTTTCTAGCCCAGGCCGCATTTGACGCTTTGGCGCGTTCTCGGGGGGCGATCGTCAATATCGTGGATATTTATGCCGAGCGTCCTCTAGCGGCTTATCCCGTCTACTCGGTGGCCAAGGCAGGTCTTTTGGCGTTAACGCGGAGTCTTGCCCTTGAGCTTGCGCCTATGGTGCGGGTGAATGCGGTATCGCCGGGCGCTATTCTCTGGCCTGAGGCGCCCGTCGACGAGCAGGAAAAGGGAAAAATCCTGTCGACGATCCCCTTAGGTGAGCGGGGTCACCCTTCGGACATCGCAAAAACCGTTCGGTTTTTTCTCAAGGACGCCCCCTACATTACCGGTCAAGTTCTGGCCGTTGATGGGGGGCGGACCCTCAGTCTTTAGTGCTGCGGGGACGCCAGTTTTTTCTGGTGGGATTTCGATTGATCGAACTCGGACCAGAGTTCCTGGAAAGTTTTGCCGATCTCGGGGTGCTTGAGGCGGGGTGCTAATTCTGCCAGCGGTTCCAGTACAAAAGCGTAGCGGGTAATTTCAGGCCGAGGAATCTCGAGGCGCCCCCGCGCAAAGATCGCATCCCCCCAAAGGATCAAGTCGATATCGAGGGTTCTTGAGGAAAACTTTTGGCTTTCCCGCGTTCGCCCATGTCGCTCCTCAATGGTTCTTAAGTGTTCGGCGATGACCTCGGCCGATAGTTCGGAATGAAAAGAGGCGACGAGGTTGTGAAAAACCGGCCCCTCAAAGCCCACGGCTTCGCTCTCATAGGTGCTCGAAACCTCAAGTGGTCCGAACGCATCCCGAATATCCTCAAGCGCTGCCGGGATGTGGCGCTCTGGATCAATATTGCTGCCGATGCTGAGGAAGGCTCTAGGCATTGGTCCTACGTCGCGCTGCGCTCAATGAGAATCCCCACATCGCTCGCACCGCTGATGGCGCCGCGTTTGTTGAGGGTCAGGCGAACCCAGGGGACGCCGAATTCCTGGATCAGAATCTCCGTGATTTTTTCGGCCAGTGTCTCCACCAGCTGGAAACTGCTCTCCTCAACAAAGCCAATCACCCGCTTGGATACGGACTTGTAATCCAGCGTGTGAACGATATCGTCGGTTTCAGCGGCCTTGCGAATGTCGGTGGCCATTTCGAGATCGATGATCACGGTTTGTCGGATTTCACGCTCCCAGTCATAGATCCCGATGACGGTCTCGATGGTCAGGCCTTTCAGAAAAATGATGTCCATGGATATGTCTGTCTTC
>JBEBBO010000024.1:0-5885 GCA_041158345.1 Pseudomonadota bacterium
TGTTGGAGAGTACCCGTGTCACCCCTGAGAAGGCCCTGAAAGCGGGTTTTGTCTTTCAGTATCCCGAATTGGAGCCCGCCCTTCGCGAAGCGCTAGGGGAGAACTAAAGGAGGCCTCTGGCCTCTATCGGCTGCAAAAGATACTGGACGGACGACCCCTTGAATTGCGCCTGAAGCGTTTCAAGAAGGGACTCGAGTTCGTTGCCCTCGCCCACGATGTCAAATCGAATTCTGCGTTTCCGGCCCGTGACCTGCTCCATCAGGCTCAAGGACTCCTGACCCGAGGCATGGGCGTAGACGGTGCCGACCGTAAACTCAAGTCCACCGTCCCTTTCCAGCAAACGATCGATCATCTCTTCCTCCAATAAGGGCGGCACGACCAGCGTCAGGGTCTTAAGGCTTGTCATCACGCACTCTCGGTTCAGCATAACGCCGGTAGAGAATCGGCAGCAGTATCAGCGTCAACAAGCTGGAGGTCACCAGACCCCCAACGCCGACAATCGCCAGAGGCCTCTGGATTTCTGATCCGGGACCGGTCGCAAACAGGAGTGGGATCAGGCCAAATGCAGCAATCCCCGCCGTCATCAGCACAGGCCTCAGTCGCCGCATCGCCCCATGCAGAACCACCGCATCCATCGGTTCTCCCAAGGCCCTTAACTGGTTGAAATGATTGACCATCATGACCCCATTGAGGACTGCAATGCCCAACAAGGAGATAAAACCCACTGACGACGAGACGGAGAGGTATTCACCCGATAGCCACATCCCAAAAATTCCGCCGATCACGGCGAGTGGCACATTGGAGAGGACCAGGAGCGATTGCCTGACAGAACCAAACGTCGAAAACAAAAGAAGAAAAATCAAACCAATGGCAATCGGAATCACAATGGCGAGACGCAAGGCCGCCCGCTGTTGATTCTCAAATTGCCCGCCCCACTCAAGAAAATACCCTGGCGGCAATGACACGCTCTCTTTCACCGTCCGCTGGGCGTCTTCAACGAATCCGACCAAGTCTCGATCCGTGACATTACTGCGGATCACGGCCATTCGCTGGCCTCGCTCCCGATTGACGAGAACCACACCCTCCGAGGTCTCCAAACTCGCGACGACGGACAACGGCACCTTTTCACCGCTGGGGAGGACCACCTGAAGGGCCCTCAACGATTCGGGCTCCCCCGTCCCTCGGAGGAGCAGGGGTGTGCGTCGAATGTCCTCCAAGATCGTTCCGATCTTAAGGCCTTCAATCTGCGCTCGAAGCATATCGGCAAGTGCCTCTGCCGAAATGCCAAGGCGACCAGCGGCCAAACGATCCACACGCACGACAAGATACTGCATCCCTTCATTGCGAGGGGTATAGACGTCAGAAGCGCCGGGAACGCCTTTTAGAACGGCAGCGATCTCCTCCGCCTTGGCATTGAGGACCGAAAGATCCGGTCCAAACAGTTTAATGGCCACATCCCCTCGAACCCCGGTCAGCATTTCCGTTACCCGCATCTGAATCGGTTGGGTAAACCCATACGAAATGCCCGGAATCGTCTCGAGGACCCGCCGGATTTTATCGGCGAGGGCCTCCTTGCTCTTTTCCTTCCATTCCTCCCGGGGCCGCAGCGTCAGAAACGTATCGGTCTCATTCAATCCCATCGGATCCAGACCGATTTCATCCGATCCGACACGGGCCGTGACATCGAGAATCTCCGGCACATGTTCGATCAGGGCCTTCTGAATCTGGGTATCCATCCGTACCGATTGTTCGAGATTGATCGATGGCAGCTTTTCTACCTGCACGATGAGATCACCCTCATCCATGGTCGGCATGAAGGTTTTGCCGATGAAGGTGTACAAGACAACCGCTAACAGCAAAAGCCCACCGGCAATTTTGAGGACCCGGTCGGCGTGCGCCAGGGCCCAGATGAGACAGGGCTCATAAAGCGCATGGAGTTTTTTGGAGAGCCAAGGCTCCTCATGCTTCACGCGCACCATCAGGAAAGAGGCGAGGACAGGAATGACCAAAAGAGAAAACATCATGGACCCTGACATCGCAAAGACATTGGTCAGCGCCACAGGGCGAAATAACTTGCCTTCGAGCCCCTCCAGGGATAACAAAGGAACAAACACGATCCCGATAATCAGGGATCCCGAAATGACCGGCGCCATCACCTCCCGCATGGCGCGATAGATGACATGCAGGCGTGGCAATCGGCTTTTCTCGGGTTGGGCAGCCAAGTGCGCGGTGATGTTTTCGACCACCACCACCGCGGGATCGACTAATTTTCCGATGGCAATGGCAAGACCGCCAAGACTCATGAGATTGGCCGTCAGACCGAAGGTCCGCATCAATAAGAAGGTGAAAAGGGCGACCAACGGAAGAATGAGTGCGACCGTGAGCGCGGCGCGAAAATCCCCGAGAAACAGCAGTAACAGCAGCACCACCAAAAGGGTTGCTTCGATTAATGCGTGGATAATGGTTCCGGTGGCTCGGTCCACCAACAGGCTTCGGTTATAAAAGACCTGGATGGAAACCTCCGGAGGCAGCGCAGGCTGGATATCCTTGAGCTTTCTCTCAACGCCACGGACCACCTCCCGCGCGTTGGCCCCACGCAGGCTTAATACCAGACCTTCAACAGTTTCCCCCTTCCCGCTCCGGGTCACCGCACCATAGCGGGTCAGCGCGCCGATCCGAACCTCAGCCACATCCCCCACAGTAATCGGAACTCCGCCCCGCTCAACCACCACGATACGCCGAACGTCCTCCAGATCCTTGATGCGGCCTTCGCTGCGGACCAGAAGCGCCTCTTCGCCGTCACTCAACCGGCCGGCGCCATCATTTCGATTGTTCTTCTTGAGTGCCTCGATCAAATCGTCGATCTTGACCCCACGCGATGAAAGCCGGATCCCATCGGGAATGACTTCAAAACTTCGGACCATCCCACCCAAGGCATTGACATCGGCCACACCCGGGACGGTTCTTAAGGCGGGACGAATCACCCAGTCCAGAAGGTTGCGTCGCTCGCTGAGCGTCAGTTGGTCTCCCTCGATGGTGAACATAAACATTTCACCCAAGGGGGTCGTCATGGGCGCAATCCCTCCTTCTGCATTGGCCGGCAAGACCCCCCATGCTCGAGCAAGACGTTCGCTGACTTGCTGTCTTGCCCAATAAATGTCGGTGCCTTCCTCAAAATCGATGGTGATATCCGTCAAGGCGTACTTCACGACGGATCTCAGCATGGTCTGACTGGGGATACCGAGGAGCTCGACTTCGATAGGGGCTGTGACGCGGGATTCCACCTCTTCAGGTGTCATTCCGGGGACCTTGACGATGACCTTCACCTGGGTCGGTGAAACATCCGGAAATGCATCGATCGGGAGCTTCAGTGCCGCCATGACACCCAACCCGGCAATCAAGAGGGCCAGGAGTAATGTCAACACCCGTTGAGTTAACGCAAAACGAATCAGAGACGCCATGCGGACTCTACTCAGGTCGGGCGTCAGTCGCCTCGAGCCACTTGGACTTGAGACCTGCAACACCTTGGATAACGACGGGCTCGTTGCCCGTCAGACCCTCATGGATGACAGCGTAGTGGGACTCCTCTCCGGCTAACGCCACCTCAACGGCCTCAAATCCTTTCGGGGTCTGAACAAAGACATACTGCCGGCCTTCAAAATTGAAGATCGCCGCCAAAGGCACCTTGAGAATGCGATCGGTGCTGCGATGCATCAACTCGGCATTGACGTGCATGCCGGGCCTTAAAGCCTCCGCGCCCTCGCTGATCCGCGCTCGAATCAGCGCCGTCTGATTCTGGGGATTCACGTTTTGACTGATTTCGATGACCCGAGCGCTCGCTCTTGGATTCTCGATACCCACCCGGTCCCCAACCTGAGCTTCCTTGAGAAGTTCCTGCGGCATGTCGACTTCGAGCCAAAGCTCATCGAGCTTACCGACGCGAAAGAGCGGGGAAAGGGCATCCACTTTCTGGCCCACAATGGCCATGCGCTCGAGAACCACGCCATCCGTCGGCGAAATCACCCGATAACTGCCACTGATCGGACGACCTGTCTTGATCTGCTGGATGTCCTGCGCTGAAAGACCCGAGGCCAACAGGGTCTGTTCGGCGGCTCTCAGCGCCGCCTTGGCCCGTTCGAAATCACTTCGGGTTTCCTGCCAGCGGAGTTTGGCAATGACGCCCTCCTTCAGTAAGGCATCATCCCGATGCATCTTCGACTCCGAGAGCGAAAGGACAGATTGGGCATCGACCATGCCTCTTTGAAGATCCACGAGCGCGATGCTGTCGATCTCGGCGAGGATTTCGCCCTTTTTAACGCTCACACCCAAAGGCACATTCACTCGCGTGATGATGCCGGACTGCAGGGATGTCACAGCGAATTCCTTGGCCGGCGGGATCACTACCCGAGCCGGCGCTTTGGCCAGGGGAATCGCGCCAATGACTTTCGGCAGGGCGGTCTTTAGATCCAGGTGCTGAATGGCTTCCGCGTCCAGCGAAATCGGGGGGGCGGCAATCGCCTCCGAACTGACCACGAAGCCCAATATGAGGGCGAGGGCAATTAACCTCAAAAACATTGCATCAGCTCCAGAAGGCACCCTGCCCTTGTGGGAGGAGGAATTGGCAAAGGCACCCAGAAATCACGCTGGACTGTCTCGCAGCGGCTGGGAACAGTATAGTACCGAATCCCTTTTCCTGCCCTTGCAGAGGTCACGATGCCCCCCTCTCTTCCTGTCTTCATCGTGGGCTGCGGTGACATCGGATGCCGTCTTGCCCGGCGGCTTCAATCTCAAGGAACGCCCGTCGCCGCACTGGCCCGATCTCCGCTTCGTGCTCAAGCCCTCGAGGCCGCTGGCATCACCCCTTATTCCGGGGATCTTGATGACGCCGCCCCGCCCCTGTCCCTTCCCGCGGGAATCGACACGCTTTATTACTTGGCGCCACCTCCCCCCTCAGGATTGGGCGATCCGCGAATGGTTCATGCGCTCGAAGCGCTGAAAAGTCCCCCGAATCGACTGGTTTACATCAGCACCAGCGGCGTCTATGGGGATTGCGATGGCAACTGGATTGATGAGACGGCGCCTTTGAATCCCAAAACTGATCGCGGCCGTCGGCGCCTTGAGGCCGAGCGCTTAGTGCGTGACTATGCCGCTCGGACCGGTTGTGAAACTCTAGTGCTTAGAGTGCCTGGCATTTATGGGGATGGAAGGCTTCCCCAGGCCCGCATCCAGCAGGGCCTTCCTGTCATTGACCCCCTTGAGGCGCCCTTTAGTAATCGCATCCATGCCGATGATTTAGCCGAAGCCTGTCTCAAGGCCAGAACCCTCGGAAAATCCGATCAGGCGTACAACATCAGCGACGGGAACCCAACAACCATGACCGATTATTTTTGGCAGGTCGCTGATCACCTGGGGCTGCCCAGACCCCCAGCGATCCCGCTCGTTGACGCGAGGAAAGTCCTGACACCGGCGATGTTGAGTTTTCTTGAGGAATCCAAACGTCTTGATAACCGCAAAATGCGGGAAGAACTTGGGGTAGTTCTGCGTTACCCTTCCCTTCAAGAGGGGTTGAAGGCCATTTCCCGCTCTATCACCCCAAGCGCACTCTGAACCCTCATTTGCGCGGGTTTTCCTCGCCGCACTCTGGGCCTAAACTGGCACCCTCCATCTACTCTGGATACACCGATGTTGCACCTCAATCGCTTGTTCGCCCCACTCAGTTTCATCCTTGCCATTGCCTCTGCAGGCCCCGGCATCGCTGCCGATGCAACGCGGGACGCCATGAGCATCGTGGGTTCATCGACGGTTTATCCCTTTTCGGCCACGGTCGCCGAACAGTTGGGTAAAAAGGGGGCATTCAAGACACCCAAGGTCGAAGCCACCGGAAC
>JBEBBO010000025.1:0-8687 GCA_041158345.1 Pseudomonadota bacterium
TGGCCGGAATGAATCGGCACCTGGGTCCTGAAATTGAAACCGTTTTCATGACGCCGAGCGAGCGTTTTGCCTTCATCTCGTCGTCCCTGATCCGGGAAATTGCCCGGTTTGGAGGCGACGTCTCGGCTTTTGTGCCGGAAGGGGTGAGCACCGCGCTCTTGGGAAAACTTAGCTGATCCGACGAAACGAAGATGGCGCTTTTAATTACCGACGAATGCATCAATTGTGATGTCTGCGAACCTGAATGCCCGAATGGGGCCATTTCGGAGGGGGAGAAGATCTATCAGATCGACCCTGGATTTTGCACCGAATGTGTCGGTCATCATCCCGATCCCCAATGCTTGAGAGTCTGTCCGGTCGAATGCATTATTCAAGACCCGGCCCAGCCCGAGACCCATGACGCGCTCTATGCCAAATACCTCAAGATCTCCGGCGCAGGATCGGTTTAGAGCTTGAGTTCGGGGTTCGGGGTTTCGGTGCTCTGGACTCGACTTTCACCCCCCTCGGAACCTCGGACCCGGTCCAGATGGCCTCGCGCCATCTCGACATCCTGCGTCAGCGCATCGACTGTGGTCTGCATGTTGGCAAGGGCCTTGATTTTGTAGTCTGCCATGAGATCCAGCGTGGCATAGATCTGGGTGAACGCCCCCCGCAGTTGCTTTAAGTCCAGCGTGGCATTCGCGGCTTTTTCATGAATGGCGCCAGCTTGGGTTTTCATCATCTCGGCCGTGGATGCGATGAGTTCGCTGGTTCGACTATTCAGCGCGGAGACCTGCTCCAGAACCAGTCGCTGGTTGGCGAGGGCCTGCGCGACGATGACGGCGGTTCTTAGGGCCGATAAGGTGGTGGTGGCGGTTCGATCGACGCCTTTGATGAGTTCGAGATTGTTCTTCCGAATCATGTCCATGGCCAGGTAGCCCTGAACGGTCACCGCCAGTTGGGTGAGGAGATCTTGAACTTTCTGGCGAATGTAGAAGAGGAGTTCTTCTCGAACAACGCGCGCCTTCTCGGGGTCGGTGCGGTCAATCTCACTCAGTTGGGCCTCAAGTGCTGTATCGATCCGTCGGCCGATATAGATGTACTGTTCCAGTCGTTCCATGATGGCCCAGGCCTGAATTTTTTCCTCTTCGATGGCTGCATTGTCCTTTCGTAGTTCATCCTGGCCGTCATAGAGACTCTTTAATATGGCATCCAGGTGGCTTTGGGCGGATTCGAATCGAAGAAAGTAATCCTTCAGGCGATTGCCCATGGGGATCAGGCCCAGGAGGCGTTTGGGGGCCAGAAGGTCACCCTGCCGAGCCGGGTCCAGATCCTCAAGAGTTTTTCTGAGTTCCAGCAGTGAGCTGGATACCGAGGAACTCTCATCCATCAGCCCCCCCTTGAGCGACCTTGCGGGCTGCTCCAGTAGCCGGTTCGAAATTTGGGCGGCGGCGCGAATGTCGTCATGCGCGAGCGAATGGACCCCTTCCACTCTCGACTTGAAGCCCTCGCTTCCCAAAGGATCCGTGAGGATGGCCTTTAGGAACTGCTCGACCCGTTGATCCAGATCCAAAAGTGTCTCAGGTTTGAGGCGAACCAATCCCTCGGCCTCCTCGGGGGCAACGCGCCTTGGGGGTTCGGGTGGGTTCAATTCAATCGGCGTGGGTGAGGGTTCAGACATCGATAGCGCTCCCGGAGGCATTCCCCATCGTTGGGTGACGGCCAATTGTATCTCAGGGGTTAATGATCCCTGATGATCTGGGGCTCGACTGGACTGAATGGCTCTAAATTGCTATATTGGCAGTGATTTAGCCGAATTCTCCCCCGGATTCTGCGCAGCGATATCGGGTCCGTTCCCGGGGTGCGGCAGTTCGATTGCGGATCCCATTCGCGATTTTCTGCCGAGCGTCGGATCTCCATCGCTCTTGCGATGACAGCGCGCAGTCCCAAAATCCTGGTGCCTGGCCGCACCTTAGGCGTCCCGCTTTTCCCGAGCTTCGGGGGCGGGGGTTTGGAACAATCCACGTGCAATCCTGCACACCACCTACGGAACTAGAAAGACATGACGATTAAAGTTGCGATCAACGGTTACGGCCGCATTGGACGGAATGTGCTGCGCGCCCTGTTTGAATCAGGCCGCAAGGACGTTGAAATTGTAGCGATCAATGATCTCGGCGACGCCAACATCAACGCACATCTGACCAAGCGGGATACCGTTCATGGGCCGTTCAATGGCACCGTGGAAGTCGCTGATGGCGCAATCATCGTCAATGGCAAGACCATCAAGGTTTTCTCTGAGCGCGATCCTTCGAAGCTCCCTTGGGGTGCGCTTGGCATCGATGTGGTTCTGGAATGTACCGGTATTTTCCGTAACAAGGAAAAGTGCATGCCCCACATCCAGGCCGGCGCCAAGAAAGTCATCATTTCTGCACCCGCCGACAAGAATGAAGCGGATGCCACCATCGTCTATGGCGTGAACCATGGCATCCTGAAGGCTTCTGACACGATCATCTCGAATGCATCGTGCACCACCAACTGTCTGGCGCCGCTGGTTCAGCCGCTGCACGCGAAGATTGGTCTGGTTTCAGGTCTCATGACCACCATCCACTCGTACACCAATGACCAGGTTCTGACCGACGTCTATCACAGCGATCTGTACCGTGCTCGCGCTGCGGCCCTGAACATGATCCCGACCAAGACCGGTGCCGCTCAGGCGGTGGGTCTGGTCCTTCCGGAACTGAACGGCAAGCTCTCTGGCTTTGCGATTCGTGTTCCGACGGCCAACGTTTCTGTGGTCGACCTGACCTTCGTGGCGGCTCGCGAAACGACCAAGGACGAAGTCAACGCCATCATCAAGGAAGCTGCCGAAGGCCCGCTCAAGGGCATTCTGGGTTACAACACGGAAGCGCTGGTTTCGACCGACTTCAATCACACCACCACCTCTTCGAACTTCGATGCAACCCAGACGCAGGTAATCGGTAACCTGGTCAAGGTTCTGTCTTGGTACGACAACGAGTGGGGCTTCTCGAACCGCATGCTCGATACTACCGTCGCGCTGATTAACGCCAAGTAAGGCGCTGGTTCCGTTGTCATTCACCAGTAGGGCCACGCGGAGTGGCCCTACGCGCACCTGTTAATGGTTCACCATGTCCAACGTGTTTCGCCGCACCAAGATCATTGCTACGCTCGGGCCCGCCTCGGAATCGCCGGAGGTCCTTGAACGGTTGATTCGTGCGGGAGCCGATGTTGTCCGGCTCAACTTCTCCCATGGAACGGCCGACGAGCATCGTCAGCGCGCCGAGCGTGTTCGTTCGATTGCCAAGAAACTGAATCGCCATGTTGCGATTCTGGCTGACCTTCAGGGTCCCAAGATCCGTGTTGAACGGTTCAAGGATGACCGCAAGATCAATCTGCAGGTCGGTCAGAAATTTGACCTCGATACGGCATTCCCCTTTGATCAAGGGGATGAGACGCAGGTCGGTTGCAGTTATGAGGCCCTCCCGCGGGATGTCTCCAAAGGCGATACCCTCCTCCTGAACGATGGTCTCATTGTCATGCAAGTCGACGATGTGGTGGGAACCCGCGTCAAGTGCACCGTGACGGTGGGCGGCATTCTTTCCAACCGCAAGGGCATCAACAAGTTGGGTGGCGGTCTTTCCGCTCCCGCCCTGACCGACAAGGACAAGGAAGACCTCAAGACAGCTGTCTCCATTGGAGCAGACTATCTTGCGATTTCTTTCCCGCGGTCACGGGAAGACATGGAAGAAGCCCGCGCGCTACTGAATCAATACGGTAGCGACATGGGTCTGGTGGCCAAGGTTGAACGCGCCGAAGCCATTCTTGAAGGCACGATTGAAGGGATTGTCGAAGCCTCCGATGCCATCATGGTGGCCCGTGGTGACCTCGGGGTTGAGATTGGCGATGCGCGCCTGCCGCACGTTCAAAAGCAACTGATTCGTCTGGCACGGACCTATAACAAGGTCGCCATCACGGCAACCCAGATGATGGAGTCGATGATCAACAATCCGATCCCGACCCGCGCCGAAGTCTCTGACGTTGCGAATGCCGTCTTTGACGGGACCGACGCCGTCATGCTGTCGGCTGAAACCGCGTCGGGTGATTTTCCTGATCTGGCGGTCAAGGCCATGGCACATATTTGTGTTGAGGCTGAAAAGTATCCGCGTGAAAAGTCGAAGCATCGCCTGCATGAACGCTTCAACCAGATCGACGAGACGATTGCGCTCTCTGCGATGTACGCCGCCAATCACCTCGAAGTTCGTGCCATTGGTGCGCTGACCGAGAGTGGTTCGACGCCGCTTTGGATGTCGCGAATCAGTTCAGGGATCCCGATCTATGCACTGACCGCGCATGAGAAGACCTGCCGACGCGTCTGTCTCTATCGGGGCGTTTACCCGATCAGCTTCAATGCGCTTGGGATCCAGGACCATGCGATTTTGAATCGCGCAACGGTCGAACAATTCCTCCAGCGGGGCTTGGTGGAGAATGACGATATCGTCATTCTGACCAAGGGTGACCTGATGGGAACCTGTGGTGGCACCAATGCCATGAAGATTGCCAGTGTCGAACAGATTCTGGCAGCGGTTCCGGACGACTGGCAGTCGCATATCCCGGATCGCACATAACAACCAATTCGGCTGAGGAGAGAAACTATGATCGGTCAACAGCTGACCCAGTTCCTGATCAACGAGCAGCGGAAAATTCCGGCTGCCACGGGTGAACTGACCCTTTTGCTCAATGACATTGCTTCGGCATGCAAGGCGATCGGCCATGAAGTCAATCGCGGTGCGCTTGCGGGCAACCTCGATGTGATTGGGACGGAAAACGTTCAAGGCGAAGTTCAGAAGAAACTTGACGTCATCTCCAACGACATTTTCATTCATTCGCTGGAGTGGACCGGCCATCTGGCGGCCATGGCGTCCGAGGAAAATGACGAAATCATTCAGATTCCTGCCCAGTATCCGAAGGGCAAGTATCTGATTGCCTTTGATCCCCTGGATGGTTCTAGCAATATTGAGGTCAACCTGACGATCGGGACGATTTTCTCGGTGTTGAAGGCCCCGGAAGGCAAGAAGGACATCACCTCTGAAGACTTCATGCAGAAGGGCTCTTCTCAGGTGGCTGCAGGTTTCTGCATCTATGGTCCGACCACCATCCTGATCCTGACCACAGGTCAGGGCGTGAACGGGTTTACCCTGGATCGCAACATTGGTGAGTTCGTTCTGACGCATCCGAATATCCGGATTCCGGAAGATACCAAGGAATTCGCCATCAACATGTCGAATCATCGTTTCTGGGAAGAACCGATGCGTCGCTATGTGGATGAATGTGTCGCGGGAACGGCGGGCGGTCGTGAAAAGGACTTCAACATGCGCTGGCTGGCGTCCATGGTTGCCGAGGTTTACCGCGTTCTGATGCGTGGCGGCCTTTTCACTTACCCGATCGACGAAAAGATCAAGTCGAAGGGTGGTCGTCTGCGTCTTCTGTATGAAGCCAATCCCATGGGCTTCATCGTTGAGCAGGCGGGCGGCGTTGCATCGACCGGTCGCGAGCGGATTTTGAATATCCAGCCCACCGACGTTCATCAAAGAGTGCCGGTCATTCTGGGATCCAAGAACGAAGTCGAGCGACTCGAGTCTTACTACAAGTAAGTTTGTCGCTGGTCCGGCCAAAAAGCCCGGTCTCGTGAGAGCCGGGCTTTTTTGATGGGGTCTTAGGGCGCCGGTGCGGCTTTGGTGGCTGCCGGACGAAGGCCGCCACCAAAGCTATGGGGCTTGATGACGCCACTTCCAAAGGCGAGGAGCAGAAGGAAGAAGAGTCCAATCGACAAACCGATGCGCCAAGTCAGCGCCTTTACGGTCTTTGCGGATTTTTCCCGGTCGGTGACCAGATAATAAAGCGCGGAGCCCAAACTGAGGACAATGACGATGAGGATCAGAATGATGACGATTTTCAAGAGGGTTCCTCAATTCCAGAAAAGGGGCAAAGGGTTTCAGCGCGAGATAGCGTCCAATGCGCGATTATAGATTTATTCCCTCGACCGTCGGTTTGATTCTGGTCGCGGTTCTGATTCCGACGTTTGTATCGTTAGGGTTTTGGCAACTGGATCGGGCACATACGCGTGAGACCCTGAATCGGCTGCAGGATGAGCGACTTCAGGAACCGCCACTGGCCTTGGGGGACCATGACCTTTTGGATCTGGCTTCCGTGCGCTATCGAGCGTTAATTTTGGAGGGCCACTATGACGCAGCGCACCAGTTTCTTGTGGACAATCAGCTGGAAGATCAAGCAGCGGGTTATCACGTGCTGGTACCTTTCCAGTTAAAGGGGTCCAATCGGTCGATCCTGATTAATCGCGGCTGGATTCCTTTGGGTGCAGATCGGAATACACGACCCGATTTGGGCGGCCTTCCCGAAGGCCTCGTGACGATCCGAGGGCGTGCCGATTACCTACACCGGGTTGGATTCAAACTATCGGGGGCAGAAATCCCGACGGCGGGCTGGCCCTCACTGGTGCAGGTCCCTGAAGTCCTCCCGATCTCCGAGCGCCTTGGTTATCCAGTGGAAGGCTTTCAAGTATTATTAGCCCCCGCTGAAGTCGGTGGCTATATTCGCCACTTCAAAAACGTTCGCCTCGATGCCGGAAAGAATCGAGGCTATGCCTTTCAGTGGTTTCTTTTTGCCGTGGCCACCTTGTTGCTCTTTATTCGCGCGAGCTTTCGCAAGTTATCCCATCAAGCCTCATGAAAACAAACGCCTCATCACCCCTTCGCGGTCGCGCCATCCTGTTGCTGATTGCTTTGACTGCCGTCGTTCCCTTCCTGGTGGCCTGGTATTACGCACAACACCCTGAGTTGATTGAGAAGACCAGCAACTATGGTACGTTGGTGGTGCCGGTTCAGACCTTGCCACAAGATCGCCTGTTAGCGCAGCCCTTCAGCGATCCGCAGCGGGTTGAAGAAGTGAAGGGGCGTTGGGTGTTGTTGCAGGTCACTCACGATGGCTGTGGGGCCGTCTGCAAGGATGCGCTGCACCGAACCCATCAGGGCTGGTTGATGCTGAACAAGGAAATGCTGCGCGTTCGCCGCGTTCTATTGGTCAAGGACGCGAAGACCGCAAGTCAGGCAACGATTCAGCAAGATGACGCCGTGGTGCCGGCGGGAATTGACCCTGCGGTGCTCAAGACCCTTGAGGCGGCCCTGGGTGGGCCAGTTCCTGAAGGGGCGATTTTTCTGGTGGATCCTTTGATGAACGTTGCGCTTTGGTATGCACCCAGCTTTGATCCCTACCAGCTGGTGAAGGATATCAAGCACCTCCTCAAGGCTTCCCAGATCGGCTGAAGTCATTTTTATTTTCCCAACAGACGAAGTTTTTATGGAAACCCTCTTTCGCAACGTAATTCGGCTGGCTTTTTGGGCCACGCTCGTGATGATTCTCGCAGGAACGGCCCAGCGTATGATGGCGGCCGGGGTGGGTTGTCCCTCGGGTTTGGGCTGTGCGGAGACGGGTGTCGGCGTCATTCAGGAGAGCCTTCAAGCCTGGTCCGGCACACTGGGTACAGTGCACCAAGGGATCGGGGCTGTGACCGGGGTTCTGGTTCTGTTGGCCGCCATTCTGGCCTTTGTGGTTCCGGCGGGGCGATCGCTGGGCGTTCGGATCCGTCTTGGACTGATTTTGCTGCTGGCCTCTGGCGAGGGTTACCTCGGGATGAATCTCGGGCACTGGAGTGGAATCCCTTTGGTGATGGTGGGCCATCTGGTGGCAGGTTTCGTGATAGCTGCACTGATGAATCAGGCGCTCCTTGCGATGTCTCCTCGAGTCATACCCAAGGCGCCGGCCCCAATCCTCCTGTTTTTGGCCCGAGCCAGCGAAATACTCCTTTTCTTCGTCGTCTTCCTCGGCGGATGGGTGTCTGCGACGGGTGCGGGATTGGCGTGTCCTGATTTCCCGACCTGCCGTGGGGTCCCCCTGCCTGAGGCGGATTACCCGGCTCTCATTCAGGGCCTGTTCGATCCAGCGGTGGATCCAAGGCTTTTACTGGCGCCTGCAGCCTCCGCCGCACTCCATGTGCTGCACCGGACGCTCGGCGGTGTTTTGCTCGTCTTGTTAACCGTATTGAGCTTTGGGGTAACGTCCAATCCCAAGGTGCCTGCCCTCAGTCGTCTGGGGCTGGGTTTGAATGGTCTCATTTTCATATCCGTTGCCACGGCCTTCGCCCTGGTTCAGCGCCATCTGCCGGTCGCGCTCGGTGTGATGCATGTCTTCTTCTCCCTCATGGCCCTGCTCTGGGTTGGCCGAATCCGCCACGGACTGGTCGGCGTCTCAGGGCTTTCGCCGGCAAAGGAAACCGGGGATGAGTCGCCTTCCGCTGCGGTGCCATCGGTCGCACCTCAGGTGTCACCCGTCGTCCCGACAGGATCGGTGACCGGCCGACTCCGAAGCCAGCTGGGGAAGACCCGTGGCGGATTGATGGGGTTTCTTCAGGGCCGGGGTGCCATTGACCGTGAATTTATGGAGGATCTCGAGGCGCAGCTTTTGATGGCCGATCTTGGGGTTTCGGCGACCCAGGACATCATCACGCACCTCTCGGAAAATCTGGAGCGTCAGGAACTATCCGATCGCGATACCCTGCGGCAGCGGCTCAGGGCACACCTGAGGAACCTGATTTTGCCGGTCAGCCAGCCGTTGGA
>JBEBBO010000026.1:0-4199 GCA_041158345.1 Pseudomonadota bacterium
TCTGAACGACATCGAGGCCAACCCCTCGACCGGAAATCTGGCTCACCGATTCTTTCGTTGTAATGCCCGGCAGAAAAAGGAAAGCGAACAGTTCCTGTTCCGCCAGCCGCCCTGACATCTCGGGGTTTACCAATCCGCGTTGGATGATTTTTTCCCGAAGTCGGTCCTGGTCGATCCCTCCCCCATCGTCCGTCAGCGTAATCAGGAGACGACCATTCAAATGACGCGCCTCCAGGGTGAGTTTGCCCACCGGCGATTTACCGAGGCGTTCCCGTTGTTCTGGGGTTTCAATGCCATGATCGACCGCGTTTCTGAGAAGATGATTCAAAGGCGCGTCCAGCTGCGTGAGAATATCCCGATCAATGAGCGTTGCCCCCCCTAGAATCGAGAAATCGACTTGCTTCCCAAGATCCCTTGCCAAATCACGCACCAGACGAGGAAATCCTTGTACCCCCTCTGAAAACGGCCTCAGCCGTCCCCTCAGGACGAGCGAATGAAGGCGTTCGGAAAGAAAGTTGAGCCGACTTGAAAGCTGAATCAGGTGCTCATCATCCGACTCCAGAAGACGACCCAGTTCGGCCAACTCCTCCCGGGCGTTCAGGCCACCATCGACAGCCCCATTTGCGCCTCGGGTCGAAGCGATGGCCCTCACGCGCCGCGTGGTAAATCTCGCATTCCTTGCGAGGGTATCCAAGCGCCGGGCTTCCAGAAGAAGATCAGCCGAGTGGGCCAGCATCTGGCTTAAGTTTTCGGCAGAAATACGGATGCTGGCCTCAGGATCGACGGGGCGCTCCACCGCCTGGTTTTCAGGCACGGGCATCTGAACTTCTGCGGGAGAATCCTCCGCCTCGGCATCTGCAACGTTCTCCTGCATCGACGATGGCGGGGGGGGTTCGATGGGTTCACCTGCCGGCGATGCGGGTGCAGAAAGCCACTCCGCAAGACGGCTCTCCCAGTCATCGGCTTCCCCGGCATGGGCACTCATCCAGGCGTCCACTTCAGCGTCGGGAAGATCCCCTATCGAAACCATCCAGTCCAGAGCCCCTAATAAGTGGTCCACCAGATCCGGACTGACCGAAAGCCGCCCCTCGCCCATCGCCACAAAAACATCTTCCATCCGGTGTGCGACGCGCGACACTTCGCCCAACTCCACGACACGCGCTGCCCCTTTTAGGGAGTGCGCAGCGCGCATCAAAGGTTCCGTTGATTGCGCCGAAAGGAGTCCGCTGTTCCTTTCCATGGCTAAAAGCCCATCGGTGAGGACGGCGCTGTGCGCCGCCAACTCTTCGCGAAAAAGTCCGAGAAGGAAAGGATCAAAGACGCTCACGCCAGCGACTCCCCGAGTAACTCGAACAAGCGTTCATGATCCAATAAGGCCACTCGAAGACCGAACCACTCAAATAAGCCCCTGACCAATCCCTGACTTGCGATGGCCAGGTTCGCGGGAAGCGCCTCAAGGTCGTTTTGCTCACACTCGATGGATCCGACGACCTCATCGGACAGATAAACCCAGATCTGCCCATTGAAGCTGATTTCAAGCAGTCTTGGAAAAACCCGGGCCGATACATCGATCACCGGCCGATCCATTTCAGCACCGATCAATGGCACCAGAGAAACACAAAGGCGAATCTCCCCATGGGCGTTGACCATGCCCTGAAAGATCGCATTGCTTCGCCCCGGCATGGGAATCACCGGCAAAATCGGTAAGGTTCGAGCAAAACAAAACGAAGGCAAGGCCAGCCAGGCCCCGCCAATGCGAAACAGCACGAGTTCGAGAGGCTTCTGATCCGACATCGCCTCAGGCTCTGCCAAAAGACGCGTCAACTCTTTGCGATAAGCCTCCGGCTGGGGGCGGTCCAGCAGGTTTCGGCCACCCGCGCGATAGACTTCGCAATTGCGGCAATGCACCTCAGCGGTCAGACGAGGACAGGAACGATCACCAAAGGTGCCGATCGATTTCCAGCATTCGGCCGGATCTTTCTGAGCCTCGGCTTGAAATCCTTCGCTCATTTCAACCCCCCACGGAAGATTTCGATTGCGACGTCATGGCCTGACCTTGGGCTGTCTTTTCCATGCGAGGGGTCGGTCGACCGATGCCAGGCAAATGCGCCACTCACACGAAGCCGCTGCCATCCTTGATCGGGTGGCGGCTGCTCGGCGTGGCCCAGAAACAGGATCCCGCCAGCGGCGAGCTGCGCGGATAACGTCTCAAATACCTGCAATCTGGCCGAGGCGCCCATGTAAATCAGAAGATTTCTGCAAAAAATGACATCGTAAGCCCGGCGGGATTGAAACTGTTCACGGTCCATCGCATTGACGCGTTCGAATCGAACCATCGGTCGAAGTGCGGGATCCACGTGGATCAAGTCCCCTGAGGCGGTTCCCACGGGGGCCAAAGGCCTGGGATCTTTCGACTTTCGAAGCGGATAAACCCCCTCTTTGGCGCGCGCCAATGCCGAGGCATTGACATCCATCGCCTCAATTTCCACCTGATCGACGGCAATGCCGAGCCCGTGGATGACCGCTGCAACCGACCAGGCTTCCTCCCCCGTCGCACAGGGGAGAACCAGAATCCTGAGGCGATGCCCAAGCGCCCACCGCGGCATCCTTTCCAAAAGCCATTGCTTGAGCACTTCAAAAGCCGGTGGCTCCCTAAAAAACCACGTCTCACTGACCAGCATGTCCTGAAGCAGCTCGTTTCGCTCATCCAGAGATGCTCGCCACAATCTGACATAGTCAGAGAGCCCCGCAACCCCTTGCACCTTGATCCGACGGCCCACATTCCGCTCCAGGGCATCGGTTCCCACAACGTCCAGATTCAACCCATAGGTTTCCTCCAGCCATCGCCGAATCTCGAGCATCGGATTCATCGCAGGCTCACGGCAGGGCAAAGTTCTGCCAATTCGGGGGTGAGCAGGGACGCCCAATTCACGGCACGGACCAAGGATGCGCCCGTGGTCATGACCTCAGGATGCAGCCATTGCCCCCCCTCACCCAATACCGCCTCCGGCAGGCGATCGACAGGTGCCAATGGGGCCACTTCCAAGGCATGCTCGACCAGAAGCGCAAGCCGAGAGGGCTCTCCGTCAGGACTTTGAACCAAGACCAGCCGCGTACTGATAAGGCGCCGAATGGGGCCCACACCCCTCAAGACCCCCACATCGATGACCGGAATCAGTCGGCCCCGGTAACGGAGAATTCCAGCGATATGGCCCGGTGCCTGAGCCAGAGGCTCGAGGTCTGGCACCGGAAGTATGACTTCAATTTCAAGCAAGGGGACCGCAAAAAACTCGTCCCCCACCCGAAAGAGCAAGTGCTGCCGGGTATCAGAGCGGGGCATCAGAAAGGCGCTTGATGAGTTCGACGCGGTTCCGACCGTTGACCCGTCGATAGTTCTGACTGTCCGTCAGGGTCCGGGCAAAATGAATGCCGAGGCCACCAATGTTGCGATCGGCAATTGAGGCCTCAAGATCCGGGACTGGAAGTCCTAATGGGTCAAAGGCATCCCCGTCATCCTCCACCCTCAATCGCAATCCCCCGTGAACCGCATCGATTGAAATCACGACTTCTCCAGGGCGGCCATCAGGGAAACCATAAGCGATGACATTCTGGACGAGTTCCTCGAGCACCAGATCGACCTGAAAACTGAGCGCTGCATCCCAGCCTTGCTCGTCCCCAAGGACCTCGATGGCCTGAGCCAAACGCGCGACACTGGCCTGCTCGATGGCCAATTGAAGACGCAAGATTGGCCGGTGATCAGGACTCGGGGGCTGGGGCATGCGACGTCTCTATCGATGGACTGATCCGCTGGCAGTCAGGATGCACACTAAGGTCGCCCCTAGGCCTTAACAACCGGCGTGAAGTTCGGATAATAGTATAGAATTCTTCCCAATGCGGCTTGTTTCAGGCCCATCGCAATTCCAAATATAAGCACGACCGAACGGCTTCCCCACGGTGCATCAGATGTCGACGGACTCGGATCAGGTTCTTGAGCAGTTATTGAACGGGATCAAGGGGTTTCAGGACCGCTATTATCATATTGCCCCAGAGCGGATGAGAGACCTCACCGAGCATGGGCAAAACCCCAAGGTACTCCTCATTGCCTGCAGTGACTCTCGCGTCGATCCAGCGCTCTTGACCGGTGCCGGGCCCGGTGACATTTTCGTCATTCGGAACGTCGCCAATTTGGTCCCCCCCTA
>JBEBBO010000027.1:0-3289 GCA_041158345.1 Pseudomonadota bacterium
ATTCGCCAGTCAGTTTTATTGAATTCAGCACATGCAATGAGGATCAGAGAGATAGGAACATACTCGGCAAAGTTCCCCTGAGCCCGAATCGCCCACTCTAACTCTTGTTGTCCTCCTGCACCAAGCAATACCCGTAACTGGCGACGACGCTTGATCACCTGTATCGAGAGCCAGACGAAAAGCAGTGATAGAACCGAAGCAAGGATCGTTGTGACCGGGAGCATCATTCATTCCCTCTTAACTGTTTAGTGGTATTTCAATTCACAAATCAACACTAACAGAATGGAATAAGCGCATCACCATTCCAGAGCGTCAAAACCGTTACCTGCTCATGAATTCTTTTAGATGCTTAGGCTGTGTGCACGAAGCGTGAGTGATCGCGAGGATGGAACAGTCATCCCTATCAACTTCTGGTTAATTTAAACCAAGCTGAGCTAAAATCGACACCAAGCATCGTGCTCATTGAAAACCATAGTTTGCCAAGGCCGGAGCTTGGGCAAACTGCGTTGGGATCACGAAACCCTCAGTTCTCTCTAGTTTGTCCTGAACTTTAGATCCATCTTAAATAGATTCTGTTCGATGCGGGTAAATACGGCTGTCCCTTTTGCGCCGTTATAACGCCCAGTACCCCCAGTTATTGCCCGCAAAGACGGTATTGAGTTCATCCAGTTATCTGGCATATTGGCCAAACTTATACCATCAACCACAACCGAATCCCTCGCATTGAAAGTAAAGATTGCATGATAGATCCGCGTTTCCACAGGACTCTCTATTGTTGCGGGAACGGTAACCAGTAGGGAGAAGTCTCCAGTTGCAACCGGCGGTTTGGTAAGATCTGGTGTGCCATAAACATTCATATGCGCGGCAATCCCATCCCCCATTTGTCGGGTGGACTGACCCGATAAGCTCATATTCGCCGAAGCCATAATCTTGTTATAGAGAGTAATTTTCACTTCTGCGGCCATGATCCCTTCATTAACCCCAGAAAGAATTAAAAATGCCATCAAGAATTTGCAGGTAAGGTGGTGCAGGACTTTCATGTGCTTCCCTCAGTCTTTTTTATAAGTTTATGTCCCTGATTGTACCAATCTGATTCAATGGCGATTCATGCGCGGCCGGGTTGGAACAGCGTCTATTTTCTGGACGCTCAAGCATCCTGAAACCGGATCAACAAATCCTCAGTTCAGGTTTTGTACCGTAGAGATGAATGCCCAGAATGTTTGAGCCAAAAGCCAGGGTAGATAAAGTCAAGTAATCCGCCCCTGAAAAATTCACCTCATGTACGAGAAAGGGACAGACAGAAAAAAAGCCTAGCAATCGCTTGCAAGGCTTTGATTCGATTTGGCTGGGGGACTAGGATTCGAACCTAGGTTGACGGAGTCAGAGTCCGTAGTCCTGCCGCTAGACGATCCCCCAAGTAGCTTCTGATTAGCGCTTGGAGAACTGCGGACGACGACGAGCGCCGTGCAGACCAACCTTCTTACGTTCCACTTCACGCGCATCGCGTGTGACGTAACCTGCACGACGCAGGGGCTGACGAAGGTTCTCGTCGAGTTCGATCAAGGCACGGGTCAGACCGTGACGGATTGCACCAGCCTGTCCGCTGGGACCACCACCGGTGACCGTGACAGTCACATCCAACTTCTCGAGTAGCGAAACCAACTCAAGCGGCTGACGAACAACCATCTGGTCGGTCTTGCGGCCGAAATATTCTTCAACCGGCTTATTGTTAACCAGGATGCGCCCTGAACCGGTCTTTGCGAAAACGCGAGCAATTGCGCTCTTGCGACGACCCGTTCCGTAGTAATGCTGTTGTGCCATGGAAATACTCGGCTATCGAATTAGATTTCCAGCACCGTAGGCTGTTGAGCCTGATGCTGATGATTAGAACCCGCATAGACCTTCAGCTTGCGGAACATGGCGCGACCCAAAGGATTCTTGGGGAGCATGCCCTGCACTGCGGTCTCGATGATCCGCTCCGGATGAGTCTGACGCAGCTTACCGAGAGCAACGGACTTCATGTTTCCGATGTAGCCGGTATGCTTGTAGTAAATCTTGTCCTTCTCCTTCGCACCCGTTACACGGACCTTTTCGGCGTTTACAACAATGATGTAGTCACCGGTGTCGACGTGGGGGGTGTACTCCGCTTTGTGCTTACCGCGGAGACGGCGTGCGATCTCGGTCGACAGACGGCCCAAGGTCTTCCCATCGGCGTCGATGACGTACCAGTCGCGCTTGACTTCGGCCGGCTTGGCGCTGAAGGTCTTCATGAATTCGCACTCCAATACAAAGGCTTTGCCTGAAAAGGCGGAAATTCTATATATAAACTCCAATGGAGACAAGCTTTTTCCCCATGAAGTCGAGCCGACTATTCTAACCTATTTTTTCCTCCGTGAACTCAGGAACGAGCTTACGGAGCAAATTAAGTAGTGTTTTTTCCTCGAAATCCGTCACCGCTTCAGCAAATCCATTGACCTGAGCGCGAATTTCATCGACGTCCTGAGCCACCGATCTTGCCAGAAGCAGCTTGGAGTGAGGCGTTGGCATTGGCTTCTCATCCTCAAGGAACAATTCCTCTGTCAGCTTCTCCCCAGGACGCAATCCTACAAACTTAATTTCGACATCCTGGCCTACGCGCTTCCCGGAAAGCCGGATCATTTGCTCAGCAAGGTAACGAATCAGAATCGGCTCACCCATATCCAGCACGAAGATTTCACCACCCTGTCCCACAGCAGCCGCTTGAAGGATCAACTGACAGGCCTCAGGAATTGTCATGAAGTAACGTGTCACATCGGGATGGGTGACGGTGACCGGCCCACCCATTCGAATTTGCTCTCTGAACAGGGGCACCACACTGCCCGCCGAATCGAGCACATTTCCAAACCGAACGGTAAGAAAACGAGTCTTTCCAAGGTTGTTGAGGGCCTGAACCAGCTTCTCCGCTGCCCGCTTTGTCGCGCCCATCACGTTTGTGGGCCGGACGGCCTTGTCGGTTGAAATCAGAACGAATTCCTTCACACCGAAAGATAAAGCGGCTTCCGCCATCATGCGAGTGCCTAGCACATTGTTTCGCACGGCTTGTCGCACTTGCCCCTGAAGCAACGGCACATGTTTATAAGCCGCCGCATGAAAAATCACATCTGGCATCCCAGACTGGACTGCATGGCGCACTGCAGAAGGATCCGTCACATCCCCCAAAATCGCATTGAGCTTGAGCTCAGGCCACTCTTTGAGCAGAGCCTGCTCAATGCGATAAAGATTAAACTCACATTGCTCGAATATGGTCAGC
>JBEBBO010000028.1:0-4277 GCA_041158345.1 Pseudomonadota bacterium
ATTGATGAAAAAGTCATCCCGGACGAACGGGTCGATATTTATCCTGCGGACGATGACACTTTCGTGCTGACCTTTCGTTTGGTCGACCGAAAGACACCTTGAAACACCGTTAGTGTGTGCCGCGACCCGCGAGCTTCTTTCGGTGGGGGTGTTTGCGGGTTGCGTGTTGGCGTCGACGCTGACTAATCAACCCATAAATCACAATGCCTATCAGCACAGCCAGACTGACCTCCATCAGGAGGAACATGGCGATTTTAAGGTAGGCGAAGCGAGGGTCCACAAAACGAACTAACCACCCTGCCCCCTCATCGCCGATCGCCCCAAGGTAGACCGCAAGACTCAAAAACACCTTGATACGATCCGCCAATGGGGCAAACAGCAGGAGGTGCGTCAGAGTCACTGCCAGCATCCCCATTGAGAAAAGATGCGCGTGGGAGACCTCCAACAGACTCTGATAGCTTCGGGGCTCAGTAAAGCGAGCCGCTGACCCGAGGTAGTACTCCTGCACCGATGTCGCTGTCAGCCCCATACGCTGGAAATACATCAGTCCTAGGCTTACCCATAAAACCACCATGTAAACCAGAAACAAAAGAACGATGGTGTTCAACACCATTTGTCGATTCTGTTCACCGGTGACAAAGAAGCGCATTTATTTGAGCGTCGGGGCCATACCGACCTGAAAAACAGCCAGCGCTTTGCGGATCCCCTCCAGAGAGGCCTTGACGCTCAAGGTCGCCCCTGAAATGCCATCCACACCCTGATTCTGGCGAAGGTCATTGGCGGGCTTGCCAATCAGGGTGGCAAACCAAGCAGAGGACGGTTTGTACTCTGGTGGTTCGTGAAACGCCAGAATTTCGGATTTCATCAGTTCGCCCTTCGGTGTGAGGGCAATCAGTAAGGTCTCAGGCTGCGTTCTGACCGTATGCGACTCAATGACCGCGTAACCTAGAACTTGGCCATTTCGGCGCGCTTCAAAGAAGGTGTAGAGCTGCGAATCCAGCTTGGTTTTTGCAATTTGCTCAACCTGCGCCGTCTGCTCATCCGTTAAGAAAACCTGATGATCAGTGATTTCTGCACCTTTGCCAAACGCCAACTCAAAAGCCTCTTCCTTACTGTAGAAAACCGTGGCCTGGGTGCAGCAAGAGCCCCAAAAAAGACAAAGAAAGGCGGCTAATTTAAAGATTCCTTTCATGGCTAGCTGAAGTGGATCAATTTAGGCAGGAAGCCGATAGGGCAATTTCAACGGGATGCGGCCGAAGAATACCACATGCGAAGCCGAATAAATCCGATCAAAACAATCGGGATTATGACTGAAATCGAGTAGAATTTTTGCGGAGCCCCAAAAAACAAAAGGCTTGCTAACTAGCAAGCCTTTTGTCGTACTTGGCGTCCCCAAGGGGATTCGAACCCCTGTCGTCGCCGTGAAAGGGCGATGTCCTAGGCCTCTAGACGATGGGGACGGAACGCGTTTTCGTCGATCTTGGTGGAGCCAGCGAGGATCGAACTCGCGACCTCTACAATGCCATTGTAGCGCTCTCCCAGCTGAGCTATGGCCCCTCGACGTCAAGCCATGAATTATAGGTCCGATCTTTCAGGCTGTCTAGAGGCTGCGCTTATAATTTTCAGGCCGGCTCGTCTCAGCGCGTTGCCCACGCAAGTGCCGCCCTCACCCGCTCGAGGGTTTTCTCCTTACCCAGAATCTCAATCGTGAGGTCAATCGGCGGTGAAACCGTCGTTCCGCTGACCGCCACACGAAGCGGTTGCGCTACAGCACCCATCTTTTGCCCCAATAATTCGGCCGTGGCGGAAATCAGGTCATGCAGGCTCTCACGGCGCCAAGGCGAGAGAGCTGAGAGGTTTTCTTCCAAGCGCTTAAGGATCTCGACAGAGGCTTCCGTGAGGTGTTTGGCAGCAGCCTTTTCGTCGTAGGACTCAAAATCTCTGTAAAAGAATAGACTGGCCTGGGCCATTTCAACCAAAGTCTTGTTTCGCTCCCGCTGCGCTTTAACCACTTCAATCACATCGGGTCCGCTCGAGGGATCTACACCAAGCTGCCCAAGGTGCCAACGCAAGTGATGCGCCACATGGCCGGGGTCACTGTGCATGAGATAGTGGTGATTCAACCAAAGCAGCTTTTCCGTATTGAAGGTCGAAGCAGAGTGATTGATATCCGGTATATCAAACGCATTCACCATCTCATCAATTGAAAAGATTTCCTGATCACCATGAGACCATCCAAGTCTCACCAGATAATTCAGTAACGCCTCCGGAAGGTAACCATCATCCCGATATTGAAGAACACTGACGGCGCCATGTCGCTTGGAAAGACGTGCGCCATCGGATCCCAAAATCATGGGCACATGCGCATACTCCGGGAGCGTTGCGCCTAAAGCTTTCAGGATGTTGATTTGTCTCGGCGTGTTATTGACATGATCATCGCCCCGAATGACCTGGGTGATGTTCATATCAAGATCATCCACAACAACGGTGAAATTGTAGGTCGGCGAACCGTCGGAGCGGGCAATGATCAAGTCATCGAGCTCTGCATTTCGCACCACAATCCGCCCTTTAACCAAGTCATTAATCACGACTTCGCCATCATCGGGGTTCAAAAAACGAACCACCGGATTGACACCCTCGGGAATCTCCTTGCGATGACGACAGCGACCGTCATAGCGCGGCTTTTCCTTACGCGCCATCTGTTCAGCCCGCATTTCATCAAGTTCCTCACGACTGCAGTAGCAGTGATAGGCCTTTTTTTCATCAAGTAACTGCTGAATCAGCGCCTTGTAACGATCGAATCGGTGCGTCTGAAAAAAAGGACCTTCGTCATACCCCAGTCCAAGCCAAGCCATCCCCTCAAGAATCGCATTGACTGATTCCTCAGTAGAACGCTCAAGGTCTGTATCCTCGATACGCAAGACGAAGGTGCCACCGTGCTTCCTCGCGTAAAGCCAAGAGAAAAGGGCTGTTCTTGCGCCCCCGACATGAAGATAACCGGTAGGACTGGGAGCAAAACGGGTTCGGATGGTCATGGGTACTGCTTGGAAAATAAAAGGCGCCCTTATGGACGCCGGAACATCAGGGAAGGCAAAACAACTGCCTCACTGTGAATTTTATCAAACACGACCCAATCAGGCCGCCTTTCTAGACGCGGGAGTGGCTCGGGTCTGTGACCATTGCCGCAGGTGTTTGATTTGTTCTTCCATTGTTCTGGATAGAGGAACCATGCGGGCAGAGGTATAGGTAATGTCCTTCTCATCAAAAAGCCGACCTTCCTGATAAGCATGGATTCGTGCGGCCTTAACCGCCTGCTCAATCTCAGCCCCACTCCAGTCCTTGGTCAAAATGGACAACAAGTTCATATTGAAGGTTTCGGGATCGGCGCCATAGGCCGAAATGTGGATCCGAAATATGGCTCTGCGCTCTTCATCAGAGGGCAAATCGAGGAAAAACAGCTGGTCGAACCGACCTTTTCGGATGACCTCAGCAGGCAGTCGTTCAATGCGGTTTGCTGTTGCAACCACAAAAACCTGGGGGGGCTTTTCTTGAAGCCAGGTCAGAAAAGTAGAGAAGATACTGTTGTTGCCGCCAGAAGAATTGCCGTCATAACCAAAGCTGTTTTCCATTTCATCGATCCAAAGCACCAGTGGCGAGATGTTCTCTGCCGTTCTGAGTGCATGATCGAAGGCAAATTCCGGCGTGCCATAAGCACCCGACATGACCAGATTCATATCCAGTCGGACCAAGGGCAAATTCCATGCACCAGCGATCACCTTGGCGGCCAGGCTTTTGCCACACCCACTGATGCCCATGAAAAGGATACCAGCCGGCATGGGGACGCCTTCTTGGAATGACTGCCGACTGAAAAGACTTTTCCGGCTCAGAACCCATTCCTTCAGGTTTTCGAGACCCCCCACATCCTCAACGCGAAGATTTTTGGGCATAAACTGAAGGCAGCCCTCCTTCTGTAGTGATGCGGTCTTGTTGGCATAGACATCGTCAAGTACAGAAAGTAGGTCAAACCGATTTTCCGTGTCCCATCCATATAGGAGATGGGTGATTTCTTCGAGACCCAGACCTTTCATGGCCGTCACGACCTGAAGAATCCAATTTTCATCGACGTCGGAGAGTCGCTTGAACTGTTCGAGCAAGCCATGGAGGTGAGACGCAATCTCCTGGGCATCAGGCATCCCGAGATCTACAAACCAAGCCTGTCCCCTCAATTCTTCAGGGAGAAGAAATCCTGGATGACTCAGGAAAACATACTTTCGTGT
>JBEBBO010000029.1:0-5908 GCA_041158345.1 Pseudomonadota bacterium
CTCGACGCCTTGGGGACTGAAGATGTTTGGGTCTGGCTGGGGCCTGCCATAGGGCCCGAGGCCTTCGAAGTCGGCCCTGAAGTTCGACAAGCCTTCCTGGATCGGCACCCGAATGCCCACAAGTCGTTTTCCAATCCGCACAAAGATCGCTACCATGCCGATCTGTATGGACTGGCACGCGGCCTACTCACGCAGGCCGGCGTCTCTGCTGATGCGATTTACGGCGGTGGACGCTGCACCTTCTCCGAAGCGGATGCGTTTTTTTCCTACCGGCGCGACCGCACAACTGGCCGCATGGCGAGCCTTATCTGGCGTATAGAACAATTCCCCGAATGACTACCCTGCTCCTCATTATCGGCTTTACCCTCATCGGGGGCCTCCTTAGCGTGCTGCTCGCAGCCAGTTTTCTTCTGGTTCCGGAAAATCACCACCCCAAGATTCTTCCCCATGGCGTCAGCTTTGCGCTGGGAGCCCTTTTGAGCGTGGCTTTTCTCGACCTGCTTCCCGATGCCATGCAGCAGGTCGGCCCCGGGCGGGAGGATTTGATTCTTGGAACCGTTCTCGCCGGCATCCTCGGGTTCTTTCTCCTGGAAAAGCTCCTGGTCTGGCGACATTGCCATGCGACGCATTGCGAAACCCATGGCGAGGCCCATTTCCACCAGCCCGCTGGAACCCTCATCGTCATTGGCGATGCGATTCACAATTTCGTCGACGGCATTCTGATTGCCGCGGCCTTCATGACCGATATCCAGCTCGGGATCGTGACCAGCCTTGCCGTTGCGGCCCATGAAATCCCTCAGGAGGTCGGCGACTTTGCCATCCTCCTCCAGAGCGGCTACAGCCGCATGCGCGCCTTGGCCTACAACCTCCTCTCCAGTCTTGCGACGATGGTCGGCGGGATTTTGGCCTACTTTGGCCTCGGGCTCATCCGTGAAGAGCTCCCCTTCATTCTGGCCGTTGCCGCTTCAAGCTTCATCTACATCGCGGTCGCGGACCTGATTCCAAGCCTCCACCAAAAGACCACGCTGCGCGCCGCCCTTCAGCAGGTCGCACTCATCCTGGCGGGGGTCTGGGTCATCTATGTGGTTCACCATCACGCGGAGACGATGCCCAGCGCAGAAGACCCGATCGCGCAGGAATCCAACCGAAGCGGACCGTTTTGACGATGCTGACGGCCCCTTCCCTTTTAGCGCCGGCGCTCGTCCGACTGGACGAGGCCCTTTGGGACTTGCCCGGTGTGGATGCCTCAGATGCCGAAGGCATCCGCCGTGAAGCTTTGGCGCTACTCCCGGATGATCTCAGCGAAAAGCTGAGGCGACGCCTTGAGACGATCCAGATGCTGGAGCGCACGGAAGCGCCGGATGCCCAGCTTTTGGGGGAAACCCTCTTCGCGTTGGGGCAGATTCATTCGGAAATCCTCGCCCTGACCCGGGCGCAGGCTGAAATTGAAAGTGCCTGGATAGGATCGGATCGTGTGGCTCCAAGAGCCCTGGAGGGACAGCAACCCGAACAAATCCAAAAGTTTCTGGCCCTTCGGGATCGCCTTTTTCGGCAAGTCGCCGACTTTACCTTAAAGCTTCTTTTGGGGCTGTTTGGTCTTCTGGTGGTGCTCTTGGTGCTGGGTCTGATCTAGTCTTGAGATCCCAAAAGGCATTTGTGTTTGACTCCCCCCAACAGATCCAGATAGAATTCCGGGTTTTCCGAATTTAATCTCCACTGGAGACAGTCATCATGTACGCGGTTATTCATACGGGCGGCAAGCAATACCGGGTTAAGCCGGGCGAACTCCTTAAGGTCGAAACCCTCATTGCCGAGGCCGGCCAGGAAGTCGAGTTCGACAAGGTTCTGCTGGTCCAGACCGATTCCGGCATCAAAGTCGGCAAGCCCTACCTCGAGGGCGGCAAGGTGACCGCTACCGTCACCCAGCACGGTCGTCATCCCAAGGTCAAGATTCTGAAGTTCCGTCGCCGTAAGCATCACATGAAGCAAGCGGGTCATCGTCAGAACTTCACCGAAGTTAAAATCACTGGCATCACCGCCTAAATCCTAACGAGGTCCACCCATGGCTCATAAGAAAGCAGGCGGCAGTTCCAGAAACGGTCGCGATTCGAACGCCCAACGCCTTGGCGTCAAGCGCTACGGCGGTCAGCTGGTTTCTGCCGGCAGCATCATTGTTCGTCAGCGTGGCACCCAGTTCCACGCCGGTGAAAATGTTGGCGTTGGCAAGGACTACACCCTGTTCGCACTGGCCGACGGCCATGTCGCTTTCAAGGTCAAAGGTCCGCAGCGTCGCCGCTACGTCAGCATTGAGGCGGTTGTCGCCGACTGATCGCCCATCAGGGCGCAATCGGCGCGAACCCCAAAAGCCTCGTCCTCTGACGGGGCTTTTTTATTCTAGAACACCCCCATGAAATTCGTCGACGAAGCAGATATTCGGGTCGAAGCAGGCGATGGCGGCAATGGCTGCGTTGGCTTTCGCCGCGAAAAATACATTCCGTTTGGAGGCCCTGACGGGGGAGATGGCGGCGATGGCGGCAGCGTGTTCCTGGTTGGATCCTCTAGCCTCAACACCTTGGTCGACTTTCGTTTCCACGCCGTTTACCGGGCGGAACGCGGAGAAAATGGCTCTGGCGGCAACTGCACGGGGCACGCGGGCAAAGACTGCTACGTTCAAATTCCGATCGGCACCCAGATCACCGACGCCGACACCGGCGAACTTCTGGGCGACCTGACCGAAGAGGGGCAAACCCTCATGATCGCGCGGGGTGGCTGGCATGGTCTCGGCAACACCCGCTTCAAGAGCAGCACCAATCGCGCCCCAAGGCAATCCACGCCCGGAAAACCCGGCGAACATCGCAACCTTCACCTCGAACTCAAGGTGATCGCCGATGTGGGGCTGCTGGGACTTCCCAACGCGGGAAAATCGAGCCTGATTCGCGCAATTTCCGCCGCTCGACCCAAAGTGGCTGACTACCCCTTTACCACCCTGCACCCCAATCTGGGGGTCGTTCGCGTGGACGATCAGCGCAGTTTTGTGATGGCCGACATTCCAGGCCTCATCGAGGGGGCTGCCGAGGGCGCAGGACTTGGCATCCAGTTCCTCAAGCATCTGTCTCGCACCAGCGTCCTACTCCACATTCTCGACATCTTCCCCGGGGAAGGCGCCGATGACCCCGTGGAAGCCGCTCGCAAGGTGATCGGAGAGCTCGAGAAATGGGGCGAAGGCATCGATGAAAAACCCCGCTGGCTCATCCTCAACAAGATTGATGCCCTTCCGGAGGAAGAGATTGAGAGCCATTGCCAGGCCATCGTCGACGCTCTAGCTTGGGAAGGCCCGGTGTTTCGCATTTCAGCCCTTGAGGGCAAGGGGCTCAAACCCCTGACCTATCAGATCATGGATTTTCTGGACGCACAAAGATCAGACGATGCAGAAGCGGAGTGATTTTTCCGCCGCACGGCGGGTGGTGGTCAAAATCGGCAGCGCCCTCCTGACCGGGGGCGGCAGAGGCCTGGATCTTCAGGGGATCCAAGACTGGGTCAGTCAGATGGCCGCCATTCGAGCCCAAGGGATCGAGGTCGTCCTGGTGTCTTCAGGCTCCGTCGCTGAAGGCATGAGCCGGCTTGGATGGACCACTCGACCCCACGCCCTGCATGAACTCCAGGCAGCGGCCTCAGTAGGCCAGATGGGTCTGGTTCGGGCCTACGAAACCCTTTTCGAGGCGCATGGCCGAAAAACAGCCCAGATTCTCCTGACCCACGACGATCTCTCCCACCGCGAGCGTTACCTTAACGCCCGAAGCACCCTTCTGACCCTCCTCGAGCTTGGCGTGGTGCCCGTCATCAATGAAAACGATACGGTGGCCACCGAGGAAATCCGTTTCGGCGATAACGACACCCTGGGCGCAATGGTCGCCAATCTTCTGGATGCTGACCTTTTGATCATTCTGACGGATCAGAAAGGCCTCTACGAGCGCGACCCGACCGACGACCCCACAGCGCAGCTGGTCAGCGAGGCCCGCATTGATGATCCAAGGCTCGGCGCCATGGTCGGCGAAAGCCGGAGTGGTCTTGGCCGTGGCGGCATGATCACGAAACTTCGCGCGGCACGACTGGCGTCTCGCTCGGGCACCGCGACCGTCATCGTTTCAGGCAAGGAAATCAACGGCATCCCACGGATCATTGAGGGCGAACAGATCGGAACCTTTCTGGTCCCCGATGAATCACCGCTGGTTGCGCGTAAACGCTGGCTCGCGGGACAGCTCAAGGCCAAGGGCAGCCTGACCATCGATCAAGGGGCCGTTAAAGTACTGAAGGATGCTGGAAAAAGCCTGCTACCGATCGGGGTGACCCGGGTTCAAGGGCCATTTGACCGTGGCGATCTGGTGATCTGCCTGGACGCAGAGGGCGTGGAAGTGGCGCGAGGCCTGGTGAACTACAGCTCGGAAGAAGCGAGCCGCTTAATCGGACAGCCCACCCACAAGATCGAGGAGATCCTCGGCTATGTGGATGAACCTGAGATGATTCATCGCGACAATCTGATTGTCGCTTAGAAGGCGATTCCCGAAGGAAGCGCCTTCCGCATCATCCGACGTCGCCGAATTAGGCTGACTTCAGCGCCAGAGCCTTTACGCGAGCGTTCAGGCGGCTCTTGCTGCGAGCAGCTTTATTCTTGTGGATCAGACCCTTGTTCACAGAAGAGTCAATGATCGGCACGGCAGCTCTGAAAGCAGCCTGAGCCTCTTCAATGTTGCCAGATTCAACCGCCAGGATGACCTTCTTGATGAAGGTACGAAGACGGCTGCGAAGGGCAGCGTTATGTGCGCGATGCTTTTCAGATTGAATAGCGCGTTTTTTAGCGGAAGCGATGTTGGCCAAGGCTCAAACCTCAAAAACTGAAGGAATGGATCGAACCAACTATTCTGACGGAGTTTTCCCGCATCGTCAATAGAAAAGCCCGATCAAGTGGGTTTTTTCATAGCCCCCAAGAACACCCTGGAGTAGAATCGAATTCATTCCTTCATCACACATCCGATGCGCCGAATCCTCGACCGCATGTCGAACCCCATACCCGAACCCCAATCCGCCGCATTCCTTCCTGTCGCTCGTCGCCTGGGGGGGCTTCTGGTTGTCCTGGTGATCCTGATCATCACGGGTCGCGAGACCATCCCCTTTGAAATTCGGGTCAGCACACCCCTGGAGACGACCCCCTGGGTGGATCCCGCCAAGACCATCCGCGTTGAAGGTGTGGGCCTCGGCACCCGATTGATCGAGGCTCAGCTCCTTGAGGACGATGGGACATTGGTCAAAGAGAGCCATGATGCGAGTTCTTTTTCGATCGCGGACCTCCGTTTTGGAAAGCACTATCGTTTGAAGGTGAGTGCAGAACGGCCCTGGCTTCATCAGACGCAATCGCGGGAGTGGACGTTTTCAACCCCCGTCCTCCCCAGAATCGAAAGTCCTTTGAACCAGCAGCTGGATGCGGATGGACGGCTTCAGCTTCATTTCTCAGAGCCCGTAGGTGATATTCGAAGCTTAGGCACAGTCCCCTTCACGGTAACCCGTGAGACCGATGGCAAAAGCTTCAGCCTGACAGCAAAGCCAGGAAGCTACGAGCAGGGTCATCTCTACACGTCGACGATCCAGTGGCAGACGGCAGACGGCATCGCCCTTCCCGCATTTGAAATCGAGATCGGTACCGCCCCGCCCCTGAATGCTGAAATCGACATCAAGGGCATGAAAAATCTGGGCATTGCGATGCCGATCGAGATCACCTTTAGTGAACCTGTTCAGGATCGCGAGAAGGCTGCATCCAGCGTTCGTGTTCTGAATGCGTCCGGAGAGACCCTCCCTGGCAAGTGGCTCTGGTACGGCAAACAGCGACTCCAGTATCGACCGGACCCTTACTGGC
>JBEBBO010000030.1:0-4637 GCA_041158345.1 Pseudomonadota bacterium
CTAATCTACCACTCCAGATGGCCTCGGAGAATGACGATGTCTTCGGGCCATACCCAGACATTCCGGCTTGCGCTAACATGCGGGCGTTGAAGATTGCGAGACGTTCCGCCGGAAGCCTTTAAACTGTGCCGACCTCAAGGGATGCAGCAACTCCCCAGTTACCCCGAAGTGCCCAAAATGCGACATTTATTCCGATCCTTTCTGATCCTCCCTGTCCTGATCATGGCGTGGCCGGCGCTTGCAGACAATCTGACCCGGTTTGTGGTCAAGGACCATCCCGTTGCGTTGCGTTCAGGCTTTTCCGACCAAGATCATGCGCTAGCCACCCTCAAGCCCGGAGAGGCCGTGAAGGTGTTGAAAGACAACAAAAAAGAGCACCAGCAAAGAATTCAGCGTGAATCCGGTGAAATGGGTTGGGTCGAGAGCCAAGACCTTCAAGATGCGTCCCCTGAAGCGGCCACCCCAGCTCAAGCAGGCACCGAGGACAATCAGGCCAAGTCACCCGAGCAGTTACAACAGGAGCTCGGACGGCTTCAGAGCGAATTGGTTCAGGTTCGCGCCGCGTCTGCGGACATCCTTCGGATCCAAGCCGAACGGGATCAACTGCAAAGCACCGTCATCAGCCTGAAGCGTGAACTTGAAACCCTGAGTCAAGAGAAAAACATGCTGGATGAAGACCAGCAGCAAACCTGGTTCCTGATTGGGGGGGTCGTCCTTTTGGGCGGCATCCTCATCGGCATCCTCCTGCCAAGAATCAGTGTCCGCCGACGCAATCAGTGGGGCTCATTCTAAGCACCGCTAATCCGTTCTAACCTAACCTCGCCAAAACATGAGCAACGACAAGAAAGAAACCCGTCACTTTTCCTCCCAGGTCGTCGACGGCATGGAACGCGCACCCAGTCGCGCCATGCTGCACGCGGTCGGATTCAGCGATCAGGACTTTGCCAAACCCCAAATTGGGGTCGCTTCGACCTGGAGCATGGTGACCCCCTGCAACATGCACATTAATCGCCTCGCCGACGATGCGGCACTGGGCGTCGATCAGCATGGTGGTAAGGCCGTGGTCTTTAACACCATCACCATCTCCGATGGGATCTCGATGGGCACTGAGGGGATGAAATACTCCCTGGTTTCCCGGGAAGTCATTGCGGATTCGATTGAAACAGTCGTGGGATGTCAGGGCTTTGATGGCTTGGTCGCCATTGGTGGCTGCGACAAAAACATGCCCGGATGCATGATGGCCATTGCGCGACTGAATCGCCCTGCCATCTTTGTTTACGGGGGCACCATCCTCACCGGATGTCATGGCGAAAAGAAGCTGGATATCGTCTCGGTCTTTGAAGCCGTTGGCGCGCGTGCCAACGACCAGATCGACGACACCGAACTCAAGGCGATTGAGTCCAAGGCGATCCCAGGCCCCGGCTCTTGTGGGGGCATGTATACCGCCAACACCATGGCCTCTGCGATTGAAGCCTTGGGGATGAGCCTCCCCGGGAGCTCCGCTCAGGCCGCCATTTCGGACGATAAGAAACGGGACTGCAAAGACGCCGGCCGTCAGGTCGTGAAGCTTTTAGAGCTGGGGATTCGTCCGCTAGACATCATGACGCGAAAGGCGTTTGAAAACGCCATCACGGTCGTGATCGCGCTCGGCGGCTCAACCAATGCCGTGTTGCACCTTCTGGCCATGGCGCATGCAGCGGGCGTCGAACTGACGCTGGAAGACTTTGCAGACATCGGCGCACGGGTCCCTATGCTCGCCGATCTCAAGCCCAGCGGTAAGTACGCCATGGCAGAACTTGTGGCGATCGGTGGCATTCAGCCGCTGATGAAGGCGCTTCTCAAAGCGGGGCTGCTGCACGGCGATTGCCTGACCGTCACCGGAAAGACGCTGGCTGAAAACCTGGAATTGGCGGCCGACTATCCGGCGGGTCAGGACATGATTCGCCCACTGGATCAGCCCATCAAAAAGGACAGCCATCTGGTCATCCTGCGCGGCAACCTGGCCCCCGAAGGGGCTGTGGCCAAAATTACCGGCAAAGAGGGCCTAAGCTTCACGGGGATTGCTCGCGTCTTTGATTGCGAAGAGATCGCGCTCAAGGCCATTCTCGACGGTAGCATCCGAAAAGGCGATGTCATCGTGATTCGTTATGAGGGCCCCAAGGGCGGTCCTGGCATGCGCGAAATGCTTTCACCCACCTCTGCGGTGATGGGCAAGGGACTGGCCAAGGATGTGGCCCTGATTACCGATGGCCGGTTCTCCGGGGGCACCCACGGCTTTGTGGTGGGGCATATCACACCCGAAGCCTATGTCGGCGGACCTTTGGCCGTGGTTGAAGAAGGTGACCGCATCACCATCGATGCGGAATCACGGGAAATCAGCCTCCACGTCGATGCCGAGGTCATTCGTCAGAGACTCTCCCAATGGAAGGCCCCAGCACCGCGCTACCGTCGAGGCGTTCTCGCCAAGTTCGCAAAACTGGCCGCCTCGGCTTCCGAAGGGGCGGTGACGGACAAAGACCTTTGAGCCGGACGCATCAGGGCTGAATCATGCCAGCGATCCCCAACCTGACCGAGCGCATGGCAGAACTGATCGGGTCCCCCTCGATCAGCTCTGCCGACCCCCAATGGGATCAAAGCAATCTGGGGGTCATTCATGCCCTGGCCGGTTGGTGTGAAAACCTCGGGTTCAGCGTTGAAATCGAGACCGTTGCGCCCGGAAAAGCCAATCTGATCGCAACGCTCGGCCCCGTCACGTCAGGAACAATCCCCGGCGGGCTGGTCCTCTCGGGTCACACCGACACCGTCCCCTGTAACCCGGATCTCTGGCACTCTGACCCCTTCAAGGCGACCCTTCGGGATGACCGCCTCTATGGGCTTGGAAGCTGTGATATGAAGGGCTTCTTTGCGATTGCCTTGGAGGCCGCCTCTCGATTCGAGGCGAAGGATCTGAAGCAACCCCTGATCCTGATTGGTACAGCCGATGAGGAAAGTTCGATGTCAGGGGCCCGGCAACTCTTGGCGAGTAGTCGCCAGCTGGGCCGCAAAGCCGTGATTGGCGAGCCCACGGGGCTTCAACCCATTCGGGTTCACAAAGGCGTCATGATGGAGTCGATTCGCGTCAAAGGGCGCGCCGGCCACTCCTCGGACCCCGCACTGGGCGCCAATGCGATTCTTGGCATGCATCAGGTGATCAGTGCGCTGATGGCGCTTCAAGACGAATTCAAGGCCCAGTATCGGCATCCAGCCTTCAAGGTGGATTACCCGACCCTCAACCTGGGCGCCATTCATGGGGGAGACAATCCCAATCGGATCTGCGGCCATTGCGAAACCCTGATCGACATTCGCCCCTTACCGGGCATGCGCATTGAAACCATTCAGGCCTTGTTGGAAGAACGGCTATCTGGCCTCTTTCCTGAGGGGAATGGGCTCAGCATCGAAATCCAGTCTTTGTTCCCCGGGGTCCCCCCGTTTGAAACACCTGCCGATGCCGAACTGACGCGCTATTTGGAAGAGGCGACCGGCCAGAAGGCCGGCGCAGTGGCCTTCGGGACCGAAGGGCCCTTCTTTCATGCATTGGGGCTCGAAACCCTGATACTGGGTCCGGGGAGTATCGACCAGGCGCACCAGCCGGACGAATTTTTGAGCCTTTCCGACGTGACGCCGGGCATTACTCTGTTTGAAAATTTAATCGGGCGATATTGCCGAGCCTGAATCAACCCGCGTTGTTCTTGGCCGTTTCGGCAATTTTTTCGACCAGTTTCCCAATCAAGGCCTCGAAGCCTTCCCGATCAATCACGCTGGTGTACTGCGCTTTTCTCAGCGCCAGATCACTGATGCCATCCACCACGATGTTCACCACACGCCATTCACCATTGAATTGGGAAACGTGGTATTCGAACGCATGCTTCTCCTTGGGCGTCGCAAGATTGTAGCGAAGCACGACGCGGCCCGGTTTGAGCTCCTGACCCGACTCGTAGTCAAACTTCTCGCCATCATATTCCTTGAACTGGGAGGCGTAGGTCGCAGAACTCAGCTCGCGGTACTTGTCCATGAACTCCAGTTTCTGCGCCTCTTCCAGCTTTTTCCAATGCGTCCCGAGTGCAATCTGGGCGACCGCCTCAAACATGAAACTCTGACGGACCGTGGGATCGATCTTTTTTAGTCGCCCCTCGTACCCCAATTGCTTACCGCTGCGCATGAGGCCAATCAACTCCTGATTCAGGTGATCGACCGGCACTTTGGCCTCCTGAACAGCGTCCGCAAGGACACCGACGGAAACCAAAGCCAGCATCCAGAAGGCGAGGAAGGAACGCATGATCATGCCGAAAACCCCTTGAATCAGAGCGTTTAAAACCGAAATCGTAGCATACCCGCAGGGGTTCCAGCGCACCGAGGGACGCGGGTCACTCCTGTTATAATTCAAAGCATCAAGGCCCGTATCTTGCCGGCCCCTTGCCTCCCAACACCCCGAATTCAAAGCCTCACAGAATGAACATCTTGATCATTGGCGGCGGTGGCCGCGAACATGCATTGGCCTGGAAGGCCGCCCAATCCTCTCTCGCCGCTCAGGTCTTCGTCGCGCCCGGCAATGCAGGAACCGCCAGGGAGCAAGGCATTACCAACGTCCCCATTGCTGC
>JBEBBO010000031.1:0-28444 GCA_041158345.1 Pseudomonadota bacterium
GTGATTGCGGCAAAGAAAACGAGGACGAAGAAGATGAATCCAAAAAAACCACCCAGCGGCATCGCGCTGAAGGCAATGGGTAAGGTTTCGAAAATAAGCCCGGGTCCCATTCCGGGCGCCATTTGATTGGCGAAAACCACAGAGAAGATTGCAAGGCCAGCCATCATGGCCGCGAGGGTGTCGGCTAGGGCGACCCAGAGTGTGGTCCTGCTGATGGAAACATCGTCGGGCAGGTATGAGCCGTAGACCATCGTCGAGCCGTTCGCGAGCCCTAGCGAAAAGAAGGCCTGTCCCAACGCAATCAATACGCTCTCTCCGGAAAGCTTGCTGAAGTCGGGCTTCAGAAGAAATTCGAGGCTCTGCCCAAAGCCCGAAGTCGTCGCGCCATACACATCCAGCATGAGGAGGATGACCAGAAGGCAGGGGATCATCAATCGGGTGATGGACTCGATACCTTCTGACAGCCCACGCGCGACGATCACCATGGTCAATGCCATGAAAACACTATGCCAGATGACTTGTATGTCGGCTGAGGCTTGAAGCTCAGCCAGGGTTTGATGGGCATGGGCGGGCGTGATGTGACTGAGGAAGCCGCCGGCCATTTTGAACAGGTAAGCCATGGACCACCCAGCAATCACTGAATAGTAGGAGAGGATCAGAAATCCCGCTAAAACGCCCAACCATCCGACCCAAGACCATATCGGGGATGCCTTGTACCGCTTCGCCAGCGTCTTCATCCCCTGCACCGGGTTGCCTCGACCCATGCGGCCGAGCAAGGTCTCTGCCATCATGATCGGAAGTCCAACTCCCAGCACGCAGAGCAGATACACCAGCACAAAGGCGCCGCCGCCGTTTTCGCCAACGAGATACGGAAATTTCCAGATATTTCCAAGCCCGATAGCCGCTCCTGCAGCGGCGGTGATGAATGCGATCCGGGATGACCAACGAATCGGCTTGTGAGAGGTCTGGGTCATGGTGTCGTATACGGTGATTGAGGTGTCTTAGGTTTCCCGAGGGCTTTCGAGTAAAATAGCAAGTTTTGACGAGTACGTCAGGATCACCCGGAACCGATGGCAGCAAACAAGAAGAAGGGAGCCCCAGGCGGTTCGACCATTGCAGTCAATCGGCAAGCCGGCCATGACTATTTCATTGAAGAGCGTTTTGAGGCGGGTTTGGCCCTCCAAGGGTGGGAAGTCAAGAGCTTGCGTGCGGGGCGAGTTCAGCTCAAGGAAAGCTACGTTGTGCTCAAGAATGCGGAAGCGTTTCTTGTCGGAGCACATGTATCGCCCATGACTTCAACCTGTACACACATCATTGCTGACGCAGTTAGGACTCGAAAACTGCTCCTTCATCGCCACGAACTCAACAAACTTATCGGGCACGTTGAACGTAAGGGCTATACCCTGGTTCCTCTCGTCTTGGGTTGGAAGAAGGGACGGGCCAAGCTTGAAATTGGTCTCGCCCGAGGGAAGAAGCAGCATGACAAGCGGGCAACCGAGAAGGATCGGGACTGGGAGCGCGAAAAGCAGCGCGTCATGCGTCGGGGTTGATCCGAGTCGTCATTATTCTGAATCCGCGCCATATTCACCATCCTCATTCACCAGTAGTTCCTCCATATTCCGCCATGAAGTTGCGATCTTTCAGTTTCCCGTCCTTGATCCTACTCGCCTGTCTCGTTCTTCCTTATGCCGCCATCGCAGGTCAGTATTCGGCCTTGGTGGTTGAGCCGGAGTCCGGGCGCATCCTCTACGAAAAGGATGCCGATGGCCTGAGGCATCCGGCTTCCGTGACCAAGATGATGACCCTTTACATCGTCTTCGAGGCGCTCGAGCGGGGAGAAATCACCCTGAATACCCCTCTAGAAGTCTCCAGGAATGCTGTCCTCCGACCGCCGTCGCGTTTGGGGGTGATGGCTGGGGATACCCTTCGTGTGGAGGATGCAATTTTGGCGCTGGTCACTCGGTCTGCTAACGATGCAGCCACCGTGATTGCGGAAAATCTGGGCGGAACGGAGAGTGCTTTTGGTGAAATGATGACGGCCAAAGCGCATGCCCTTGGAATGAAAGATTCCGTTTTTAAGAATGCGTCAGGACTCCCGGACCCGGGTCAATGGACCACGGCCCGTGACATGTACAAGCTGGGGCGAGCGCTGATCAACGATTTCCCAAGATACTATCCCTATTTCTCAACGCCACGGTTTTATTATCGAGGGCAAGGTTTCGATAATCACAATCACCTGATGGAAACCTATCCTGGCATGGATGGCATCAAGACCGGCTTTATTAATTCATCGGGTTTCAATCTTGTGGCCTCCGCCAAACGTAGCGGTCACCGTCTGATTGGTGTCGTCTTTGGGGGTCCCAGTGCGGTCAGGCGAGATCGGCACATGCGGGAAATCCTCGATGATGGTTTTGCCCAGTTGAGTGGATCGCCGCCCCGTGGAGTGATTGCTGAATTTGAGCGCGTCCCTGTGCCTCGGGGTGCTCGTGAGCGCATCGAGTTGGATTCACCTCGCTTGGTTTTCGGAAATCCCAAGAAGTTCAAGACCGGTGGGGGTCGGAATGCGGTGCCCGTTGCTTCTGTGGCGAAGACGCCAAAAGTAAAAGCGCCGTCTACGCACGCATCGAAGCCCGTAACCACTCCGGCAGCGGCAAAAGTGCCCGCAAAAGGCGCTTGCGCGTCTGGCAAGGGACAGGCTTCCAAGTGCGGCAAAAAACCCTAATTGCATGTCAGAAGAACAGCGTATCACCGCTTACGAGGCCATTGGAGGCGAGCCGGTTCTGACCCAGTTGGTCAGCCGGTTTTACCAGTACATGGACACGTTGCCAGAAGCGTCAGGTATTCGGGCGATGCATGCGTCGAATCTTGAGGGTGCACAATCCAAGCTCTTCAAGTTCCTTTCGGGTTGGTTAGGGGGGCCTAATCTCTACTGGGAGGAGTTTGGGCATCCGCGGCTGAGAATGCGGCACTTCCCTTTTGCGATTGGAGCGTCAGAACGAGATCAATGGATGCTTTGTATGAATCGAGCCATTGAGGACTGTATCGAACATCCGATATTGCGTGAGCGGCTGTCAAATGCCCTTCGGCAAACAGCAGACCATATGATCAACCAGGAGGGCTAGTTCATGTATCTGATGCGTTGGAGCTTGATCCCATGAAAATGAGTCCAGAGCAATTCCGGAGTTGGGAAACAAAGCGAATTACCCTTCTCGGCATGTCAGGTGTAGGCAAGACAACGCTCGCCAACAAGTTGCCCCGGCAGAGCTGGTTTCATTACTCCGGCGATTACCGCATCGGGACGCGCTATCTCGATGAGCCGATCTCGGACAACATGAAGCTTCAGGCCATGGAAGTCCCCTTTCTTCGGGAACTCCTGCAGACCGACTCCATCTACATTCGAAGCAACATCACGATTGACAATCTGGCTCCTATCTCCAGTTTTCTCGGGAAAATCGGTGATCCGCGGCAGGGGGGTCTGAGCATTGAAGAATTCAAGCGAAGACAGGATCTTCATCGTCATGCAGAGATCAATGCGATGCGTGATGTGCCTGAATTCATTCGGAAGGTTGAATCGATTTACGGCTATCGCCACTTCCTCAACGATGCCGGTGGCAGTGTTTGCGAGTTGGATGATCCTGAAACCATCAAGATTTTGGCAGACCATACCTTGATCCTGTATCTCAGGACCAGTCCCGAACTGGATCAAATTTTGATTGATCGGGCACGGGCTCATCCCAAGCCGCTTTACTATCGGGAGGCCTTCCTTGATGAGTACCTGCCCCTGTTCATGAAGGAGGAGGGTATCGCCTCGGTGTCAGAGGTTAACCCTGATCGGTTTGCGAGTTGGGTCTTCCCGAAGCTATTTCGCTCCCGCTTGCCCCGCTATGAGGCTATCGCTTCTGAATATGGTTACACGCTGGATTTCGCCGATCTTCAGGGCGTTCAGAGCGAGTCTGACTTCACCGAGTTGGTCTGCCGCGCCATCAGCGCCAACTGAATGAGATTTTTTGAGATATGTCCCTGGTAGCACACAATGATCTTCCGACCTACAAGCGTCTTCGCGATGAGGGGCAGGAAGTTCTGAGTGTCGAGCGTGCCTCACGCCAAGACATACGAGAAATGCATATCGGTCTTCTGAACATGATGCCGGATGCGGCGCTTGAGGCGACGGAGCGTCAATTCTTCAGGTTGGTAGGCGCTGCAAACCCTATTGTCCAGTTTCACATGCATCCCTTCACGATCTCTGGAATTGAGCGTGGTGAAGAGGCGAAGGCGCATATCGAGCGGTACTACGAGTCGTTTGAAACGATTCGGGATATCGGCCTTGATGGGCTGATCATCAGTGGGGCGAACGTGACCCACCCGCATCTGCAACTGGAGCCTTTTTGGGAGCCGTTGACCCAAGTGTTTGAGTGGGCCAAAGACCACGTCTCATCTACCCTTTGCTCCTGTCTTGCAACGCATGCGCTGATTCAGTACGGCTATGGGATCGAGCGATCTCCGTTGGGGTTTAAGCGATGGGGTGTCTATACCCATCGGGTGGTCGATGATCGCCATCCCCTGGTTTCGAACATCAATACCCGGTTTGACGTGCCCCACTCGCGATTCAATGCGATTTTCCGTGAGGACATGGAACGGGTGGGTCTTAAGGTGCTCGTCGATAGCGCAACGGCCGGGACCCATTTGGCCGTCAGTGAGGATCTTATTCGGGTTGTCTTCTTTCAAGGGCACCCCGAATATGACACGGTCAGCCTGCTGAAGGAGTTCAAGCGCGAGGTCAATCGTTTTTTTGAGGGGGAAAGGAGCGACTATCCCCCTTTGCCTGAAAATTATTTCTCCGCTGAGGCGATTGATCGCCTTCAGGACTATCGGGAGGAGGTTTTTTCAGCAAGAAATGAGGGCGGTTCCTTGCCCGTCCTCGACGAATCTGTGATCGTTCCATTCATCGATAACACTTGGCGAGACACAGCCAAAGCTGTTTTTAACAATTGGCTGGGTCTGATCTACAGCATCACGAATCAGGATCGTCTAAAGCCTTTCATGAACGATATTGATCCTCGGGATCCCCTTGGGATTGTGTCGAGGCTCAGCGATTCTGCAGGGCTTTAGGTCCCGAAATGGATTGTTTATTCCTTGTTCGCACGTGGACAGGGGCGGCCAATTTCCTTAGAATTCTGGGGATAGCATGTCCTGGAATCTGTCTTCAGCCCTGATCTTCAGGTGCGAAGGCCTGATGGGTTGCAGCCCGCACGATTCTTGGTGCCAGAAGCAGATTTGATGAACGGGAAGTGGCTGACAGTTTCTTCCCGTTTTGTATGTTTAGGAAGGTGAAATCCATTGAATACCGAAGCTCTGCTTGTCCTTGAGGACGGAACCCTTTTTCGGGGAGTCTCGATTGGCGCCGAGGGCATCTCGGTTGGGGAAGTGGTTTTCAACACCTCCATCTCGGGGTATCAGGAGATCCTGACGGACCCGTCCTATGCCCGACAGATCGTGACGTTGACCTACCCGCATATTGGGAATGTCGGGGTCAATGATGAAGACACCGAATCCAAAGGCCTTTTCGCCAGCGGTTTGATCGTCAAGGATGTTCCTTTTCGCGCCAGTAACTTTCGGTCTCAAAAGGATCTAAGCGACTACCTGCGTGAGAACGGAACCATCGGAATCGCCGGTATCGATACCCGTAAATTAACGCGTATCCTGAGGGATAAAGGTGCACAGCGTGGCTGCCTGATGGCCGGGCCCGGCATCGATGAAACCAAAGCATTGGTGGCTGCAAAGGCTTTCCCAGGGCTTCAGGGGATGGATCTTGCGAAGGAAGTCTCGACACCCACGGCTTATTCCTGGAGCGAGGGTTCCTGGGTTCTGGGGCAGGGGCATGTCGTGGGTCCTAATGCTAAGTTTCATGTGGTGGCCTACGACTTTGGCGTCAAACACAATATCCTTCGCCTGTTGGCGGACCGCGGCTGTCGACTGACGGTTGTCCCTGCTCAAACGTCAGCCGAGGACGTTCTGGCGCTCAATCCTGACGGCATCTTCCTTTCCAATGGTCCGGGAGATCCTGAGCCTTGTACTTACGCGATCGAAGCCATCAAGACCTTTCTTGAAAAATCGATCCCCGTTTTCGGTATTTGTCTGGGGCATCAGTTGCTGGGCCTCGCGAGTGGCGCTCGCACGGTCAAAATGAAGTTTGGTCATCATGGGGCCAATCATCCGGTACAGGATTTGGCGACAAGCCGGGTTTTGATCACCAGTCAGAACCATGGATTTGCCGTGGATGAACAATCACTTCCCCAGAACGTTAAGGCAACCCATCGCTCCCTGTTTGATGGAAGCCTGCAAGGGATTGAGTTGACCGATCGCCCCGCCTTTAGCTTCCAAGGCCATCCCGAGGCCAGCCCGGGTCCTCATGATGTCATGCCGCTGTTCGATAAATTCATTGAGCAGATGTCCCAACGCCCCACTCGCTAGACGACCACAATGCCCAAAAGAACCGATATCCAGTCCATCCTTCTTCTCGGTGCCGGTCCGATTGTCATTGGCCAGGCGTGTGAATTTGACTATTCAGGTGCGCAAGCCTGCAAAGCGCTCAAAGAAGAGGGTTACCGGGTCATTCTGGTGAACTCCAATCCAGCGACCATCATGACCGATCCGGAGATGGCCGATGCGACCTACATTGAGCCGATTAATTGGCAAACGGTCGCCAAAATCATCGAAAAGGAGCGTCCGGATGCCCTATTGCCGACAATGGGGGGGCAGACGGCATTGAATTGCGCGCTGGATCTCGATCGGCATGGGATTCTTGAGAAGTTCGGTGTTCAGATGATCGGTGCGTCCAAGGAGGCCATCGATAAGGCGGAAGACCGCGAGAAGTTCAAGCAGGCCATGAACAAGATTGGTCTGAATTCTGCTCGATCAAACGTCGCCCATACGATGGATGAGGCGCTCGCTTGCCTGGAACAGACGGGATACCCCGCCGTGATTCGTCCGTCTTTTACCTTGGGTGGAAGTGGGGGAGGCATTGCCTACAATCGGCAGGAGTTTGTCGAAATTTGCGAGCGGGGTCTCGAACTTTCGCCGACGCACGAACTTCTGATCGAGGAGTCTGTGCTGGGCTGGAAAGAATACGAGATGGAAGTTGTCCGTGACCGGAACGATAACTGCATCATCATTTGTTCGATTGAAAACTTTGATCCCATGGGGGTTCATACCGGTGACTCAATCACGGTAGCCCCTGCCCAAACCCTGACCGACAAGGAATACCAGTTGATGCGGAATGCATCGATTGCGGTCCTTCGCGAGATTGGAGTAGAAACGGGCGGTTCTAACGTGCAATTCGCGATTAATCCTGCCGATGGGCGGATGATCGTGATCGAGATGAATCCGCGGGTCAGTCGATCCTCGGCGCTCGCATCCAAGGCGACGGGCTTCCCGATCGCCAAGGTTGCAGCCAAGTTGGCTGTCGGCTATACGTTGGATGAACTGCGCAATGAAATTACCGGGGGTGCCTCACCGGCCTCCTTCGAGCCGACGATTGATTACGTCGTTACCAAGATTCCGCGGTTTACGTTTGAAAAGTTCCCCCAAGCCGATGATCGCCTGACCACGCAGATGAAGTCGGTTGGCGAGGCCATGGCGATTGGTCGGACCTTTCAGGAGTCCCTCCAGAAGGCTCTGCGAAGTCTTGAAATCGGGGTGGATGGTCTGACGGAGTTCCTTGACCTTGCTGCGGATGATGCGGCTGATCGCTTGGCCCGTGAATTGCGCCATCCGGGCGGGAGTCGTATTTTCTTTGTGGCCGATGCATTCCGCCTGGGGTGGTCGCTGGATGAAGTGCACGAGCACTCCAGTATCGATCCTTGGTTCCTCGCTCAAATTGAAGATCTGATCAGTGAAGAAAAAGCGTTGAAAGCTCGAGTATTGGGCAGTCTCAAGGCTGAGGATATTCTTCACCTCAAGCGTAAGGGATTCTCTGACTCAAGATTGGCGAAGCTTTTGGGAAGTCAGGAGTATCAGGTCCGCGCAGCGCGCCATAAATTCGATATTCATCCTGTCTATAAGCGCATCGACTCCTGCGCAGCAGAGTTTGCTACGTCCACGGCTTATCTCTATTCGACCTATGAGGAAGAATGTGAGGCGGTGCCATCTAATCGGAAGAAAGTCATTGTTCTAGGCGGTGGCCCCAACCGGATTGGTCAAGGTATCGAGTTCGATTATTGCTGTGTTCATGCGGCGATGGCACTTCGCGAAGATGGTTTTGAAACCATCATGATCAACTGTAATCCAGAAACGGTTTCGACCGACTTTGACACCTCGGATCGCCTTTATTTTGAGCCCCTCACCCTTGAAGATGTGCTCGAAATTATCCATCTGGAGCAGCCATGGGGGGTTATCGTCCAGTACGGTGGGCAGACCCCGCTCAAATTAGCTCGGGCACTTGAAGCTGCGAATGCGCCGATCATCGGGACATCGCCTGATTCGATCGACTTGGCCGAGGATCGTGAGCGTTTCCAGAAACTGGTAGATACTCTGGGGTTACGCCAACCGCCCAATCGCACCGCTCGATCCTTGGAAGAAGCGATTGTTTCTGCCAATGAGATTGGCTATCCGTTGGTTGTGCGGCCGTCCTATGTACTGGGCGGGCGTGCGATGGAGATCGTCTTTAATGACGAAGATCTCAAAAGATATATGCGTGAAGCCGTCAGTGTATCGAACGAGTCTCCTGTTCTTCTGGATCGCTTCCTCGATGATGCGATTGAAATGGATGTGGATGCCATCTGCGATGGCGAAGAGGTCCTGATCGGCGGACTCATGCAGCACATCGAGCAGGCAGGGGTCCATTCCGGCGACTCCGCATGTTCGATTCCCCCCTACGACTTAAGTCAGGAACTTCAGGACAGCATTCGTGAACAGGTGCGCCTGTTGGCGAAGTCTCTGGGTGTGGTCGGATTGATGAATACCCAGTTCGCCATCAAGGGTTCCGATATTTATATTCTTGAAGTGAATCCTAGGGCCTCAAGAACGGCACCCTTCGTTTCAAAGGCAACCGGTTATCCGCTTGCCAAGATCGCAGCGCGTTGCATGGTAGGTCAGAGTCTTGCCTCACAGGGTGTGACCCATGAAAGGATTCCGGACTACTATTCGGTCAAGGAAGCGGTGTTCCCCTTTATCAAGTTCCCGGGAGTCGATCCTCTGCTGGGTCCTGAAATGAAATCAACCGGCGAAGTCATGGGCGTTGGCAAAACCTTCAGCGAGGCGTATGCCAAGGCGCAGAGCGCAGCCAGTATCAAGCTTCCCCAGAGTGGCAAGGTGTTTATCAGTATCCGCGAGAGTGATAAGCCACGGGTCATCTCAGTCGCTCGAGACTTCATCGCCAAGGGATTTTCTCTGGTTGCGACGCGGGGGACCGCGAAAGCACTCGCAGATGCGGGCGTCCCCTGTGAAATCGTCAATAAGGTTTACGAAGGCCGTCCCCACGTCGTTGATATGATCAAAAACGGGGAGTTGCAGTTCATCATCAATACCACGGAAGGAAAGAAGGCGATTGCTGACTCTTTCACCATTCGGCGCCAGGCCCTGCAGGATCAGGTGACGTACACCACGACGATTTCTGCAGCCCGAGCGACCTGTGCGGCTTTAGGTGAATTGGCGACCAGTGATGTTAATTGCCTTCAGGACCTTCACCGCACTTTGAATTGAACGATCTGGCGAGAGAGTCCCACTCCATGCAAAAAGTACCCTTGACCTTGCGCGGTGCCGAGAAGTTGCGCGCAGAACTCACCCATTTGAAGACCGTCATGCGTCCCAAGATCACCGAGGCCATTGCCGAGGCACGAGCCCACGGAGATCTCAAGGAGAATGCCGAGTATCACGCGGCGCGTGAACAGCAGAGCTTTACTGAAGGTCGCATCAAGGAGATTGAAAGCAAGCTTGCTAACTGCCAGATCATTGATGTGACACAGGTCAATGCACAGGGCAAAGTTGTTTTTGGTGCGACGGTTGAGCTTGAGGATGCAGATACAGGTGATCAGGTCACGTATCAGATCGTCGGTGAGGATGAGGCGGACATCAAGCAAGGCATGATTTCCGTGACATCACCGATTGCGCGCGCGCTGATCGGCAAGCGAGAGGGCGATCTTGCCGTCGTTCAGGCTCCGGGCGGGGTCAGAGAATTCGATATCTGCGCCGTCAAGTACATCTGACTGGTTGATGGCGCAGGTTGACGTCTAGCGTTTGGGCTTCCGATAAATGGTGACGATGTGGCCGATCGCTTGAATCAGATCGGCTCCCGTGCTCTCACAGAGCCTCTCGGTCATGGCTTTTCTTTCGTCGCGGTCGCCCGCATTCAGTCTGACCTTGATCAGTTCGTGATGATCCAGCGCTAATTCGACCTCCTGCAGAACAGCAGGGCTGAGGCCGTGCTGGCCAGTCAGTACCACGGGTTTCAAGGTGTGGGCTTTGGCCCTAAGAAACTTCTTCAATTCCGGTTTCAACTGGTTTTCCTGTCAGCAATTGAGTGAGTTTGACGCAGATGGCGCGAAGTCGTAGCAGTGGCCGTTGGCTTTCTGAGCACTTTTCTGACGAGTACGTCAAGCAGGCGCAGGCGCTCGGCTACCGTTCCCGTGCTGTATTCAAGCTGAAGGAGTTGGACGAAAAGGACCGTCTCCTGAAGCCAGGGATGGTCGTGGTCGACCTTGGGGCTGCCCCGGGGGGATGGTCCCAATACGCAGCAGAGTGCATCGGCAAACGGGGCGCCATCATAGCATTGGACCTCCTGCCTGTGGAGCCTCTGCCAGGCGTGACCTTTTTTCAGGGCGACTTTCGGGAGGATGCGGTTCTTCAAACCCTGATGGATCACCTTTCGGGTAGGGAAGTCGATCTGGTCATGTCCGATATGGCGCCCAATATGAGTGGTAATCGGGTGGTGGATCAAGCCCGGGGCATGCATCTGGCTGAACTTGCGCTCGACACTGCCAAGGATATCCTCAGGCCAGGGGGAACCTTCGTGACCAAACTATTCCAAGGCCCGGATGTCGATGCCTATGTGGCATCGGCTCGCGGTCTTTTCAGTAAGGTGTCCATGCGAAAACCCAAGGCTTCTCGAGACCGAAGTCCCGAGGTTTACCTCGTCGGTTCAGGTCGAAAAGCCCTCTAGATTCGCGAGATTTGGGCAAAAATTAGACCCGGTCCTCAGCGGAGTCGCTGCCTGGGGTCAAGACGTGCTCCGTGTGCGGCCAGGCGTTCAAAACCGCATTCACCAGAGTGGCCAGAGGGATAGCAAAAAACACGCCCCAGAAGCCCCAAAGCCCCCCAAAAAAGAGAATGGCCACGATGATTGCCACGGGGTGGATATTGACCACCTCAGAGAAAAGAATTGGGATCAGTGCCACGGCATCAACGATCTGAAGGATGGCATAGGCGAGGACTAAATAGCCGAATTGGTCGCCTGCGCCCCACTGAAAAAATGCTACCAAGATGACGGGAAAGGTGACCAAGGTTGCTCCCACATAAGGAATGATGACCGAGATGCCCATGAAGACGGAGAGCAGAAGGGCGTAGTTGAGGTCCATCAGCGAGAAGGTGACGAAGCTACTGACAAAAAGCGCCAGGACCTCAATAAATTTCCCTCGAACATAATTCCCAATTTGAAGATCCACTTCTCGCCAGACCTTCCTGGACAGGTAGCGATCCGAAGGCAGATACCGGCCGATCCAGTTCAGAATGATTTCCTTGTCCTTAAGGAAGAAGAACACCAGCAAGGGCAGCAGAATCAGATAGATGACAACAGTGATCAGGCTGACCAGCGAAGCATAGGAATAACTCAGCATCGATTGCCCCCATCCGAGCAGTTCGCGACGAACGGTCGTTGAAAACTCGATCAATTGGGACTCAGAGATCACATCCGGGTATCTCTCGGGTAGCTCCAGAATTAAAACCTGTAATCGGGTGGCCCAGGCCGGTAACTGCTGGACCAGTTGAATCGTCTGTTGATACAGGGAAGGCAGCACCAGGAAGGTCAGCAGCGCCAAAAACGCCAGGAACAGGACGAAGACCACAATCACGGCGGCTAAACGCGGCACCCGACGCCTGACAGCCATCATGACCAAGCCATCCAGCAAGTACGCGATGACGCCTCCGGCATAAACCGGTGTGAGCATGCCGCCCAGTTCGATGACGAGCAGGGTCGTGACCAGAAGAAACAGGGCAAATGAGACGGCTTGAGGATTCGGGAGAACCCTTCGAGTAAAGTCACTGATCCAGTCAATAATATTTTTCATGCGTCATTTTTTGGCGAATTCAGGCCGTTTGGAAGGGTGCGTTGAAGCGCATCCTACGGCATTTTGGGCTGAAATGGGCCTCAAATTCAGCGTTGTCAAGGCTTCGCGTTGCGAGCATCGATATGGGCAGGAACACATCATCTTGTGCTTGACTCGGCTTCGGACCACATTCTATAGTGTCTCCACTCCCAGCAGCCAAATTCATACCGAGGTGTCAGCCGATGGAATCCGAATCCTTGTCCTCAACGTCCAAATCTCAATCTGTCCCGCCGGGACAGGTACCTGTGGATGTCGAACTCCGGGCCAATGCGCCGGGTGAAATTCGCGTCATTCGCAGGAACGGCAAGGTCAACGGATTCGATGCCAGCAAGATCAGTGTGGCCATCACCAAGGCATTTCTCGCCGTAGAGGGTTCTTCGGCTGCGGCCAGTGGGCGTATTCATGAGTTGGTTGAAGGGCTCACCGATCAGGTCATGAAGGGGCTTTTTCGTCGGCTGCCTTCAGGCGGGACGCTTCATATCGAGGATGTTCAGGATCAAGTTGAACTGGTCCTCATGCGCGGTGAACACCATAAGGTGGCGAGAGCCTACGTACTTTACCGTGAAGAACGCGCCAGGCTTCGTGCGGAAAAGACGCATGAAGAACAGCCTGTTGAGGCCGATGCCCGTGAGCTTCATGTCACCTTGGATGATGGCACCGTCAGGCCTTTGGACGTCAAGCGCATCGGCAAGATTGTGGATGAGGCCTGCCGGGGTCTTGAGAGCGTCGATGGCGCCTGGATCCTTGAAGAGACCCGCCGCAACCTTTTTGACGGGGTGCCGGAAAAAGACGTGGCGCATGCGCTGTTGATGTCTTCTCGCACTCGGATTGAGCAGGAGCCCAACTATTCATTTGTTGCGGCCCGGTTGCTGCTCGATAGTCTGCGTAAGGAGGCATTGAGTTTCCTTGGACACGTGCGGAGCGAGGCGACGCAGGCAGAGATGGCGGAGCGATATGCTGACTACTTTGCGGAATACATCAAGCAGGGTGCGGAACTTGAGCTGCTCTCGACCGAGCTGACTCGCTATGACTTGAAACGCCTCGGGGCTGCCCTCAAGCCGGAACGTGATCTCAACTTCAATTACCTAGGTCTCCAGACCCTCTACGATCGCTATTTCATCCACAGTAATGGCATCCGTTTCGAGTTGCCTCAGGCCTTCTTCATGCGAGTTGCCATGGGTCTCGCGATGAACGAAATCGATCGGGAAGGGCGGGCCATTGAGTTCTATAACCTGTTGTCCTCATTCGACTTTATGAGCTCAACGCCGACTTTGTTTAATTCGGGAACACTCCGCCCGCAGCTGTCCTCGTGTTACCTGACGACCGTCCCGGACGACTTGGATGGGATTTATGGTTCGATCAAGGACAACGCGTTGCTGTCAAAGTACGCCGGTGGGCTGGGTAACGACTGGACGCGAGTGCGGGGTCTGGGTGCTCATATCAAGGGGACCAACGGCAAATCACAGGGTGTGGTGCCGTTCCTCAAGGTGGCCAATGACACGGCGGTTGCCGTCAATCAGGGCGGAAAGCGTCTGGGTGCAGTCTGTGCCTACCTTGAAACGTGGCATATCGATATTGAGGAGTTCCTGGAGCTTCGAAAGAACACGGGCGATGACCGTCGTCGAACCCATGACATGAATACGGCGAATTGGGTGCCGGACCTTTTCATGAAGCGGGTTGCGGAAGACAAGGAATGGACCCTGTTCAGTTCCAGCGACGTTCCTGATCTGCATGATCTCAGCGGCTTGGCCTTCGAGCAGCGTTACGAGGAATACGAAGCCAAGGCAGATCGCGGCGAGATCGCCCTGTTCAAGCGAATTCCGGCCAATCAGTTGTGGCGCAAAATGCTTTCGATGTTGTTCGAAACCGGTCATCCTTGGATTACCTTCAAGGATCCGTGCAACATTCGCTACACGAACCAGCACGTTGGGACAGTCCATAGTTCGAATCTGTGTACTGAGATCACGCTCCATACCAACGATCAGGAAATCGCCGTCTGTAATCTTGGGTCGGTCAACCTTTCGGCCCATATTGGTGCCGATGGCGCGATTGACGCCACCAAGCTGAAGGCCACCATCACGACGGCCATGCGGATGCTCGATAACGTGATCGACATCAATTACTACAGTGTGCCGCAGGCGCGTCGCTCTAATGTCCAGCATCGGCCGGTCGGGCTTGGGATCATGGGGTTCCAGGATGCGCTCTACAAGCTGGGAATTTCCTACGCGTCAGAGCAAGCGGTTGATTTTGCGGATCGCAGCATGGAGTTGGTCAGCTACTTTGCGATTGAGGCATCCACGGGTTTGGCCGAAGAGCGCGGAACCTATGCCAGCTACAAGGGATCGCTATGGAGCCAGGGGGTTCTGCCGATCGATTCGTCCCAATTGGTCGAAAAGCATCGTGGCGGGTACTTGCAGGTTGATCATTCCATGACCCTGGATTGGGACACCTTGCGTGAAAGGGTTCGAAACGTCGGTATGCGGAATAGCAACACCATGGCGATTGCACCGACCGCGACTATTTCGAATATTTGCGGTGTCTCCCAGTCGATCGAGCCGACGTACCAGAACCTTTTTGTGAAATCGAACCTGTCAGGCGAATTCACCGTGGTGAATCCCTATTTGGTCGCGGAGCTCAAGAAGTATGACTTGTGGGATGCCGTAATGATCAATGATCTCAAGTATTTCGATGGCAGTCTGCAACGCATTGAGCGGGTTCCCGAGGAGATCAAGCTGCGCTACGCCACTGCGTTTGAATTGGATGTCCGGTGGCTGATCGAGGCGGCTTCTCGACGTCAGAAATGGATCGATCAGGCCCAGTCCCTGAACCTTTATCTGGCTGAGCCTTCAGGAAAGAAACTGGATTCACTTTACAAGTTCGCGTGGCTGCGTGGTCTTAAGACCACGTACTACCTCCGCACAATGGGGGCGACCCATGTGGAGAAGAGCACGGCATTCGACGGCAAGCTCAATGCCGTCAAAAGTGAGGCGGGCGGAGCCGTCTCACTTGCTGCGATGGAGGTCGTTTCCAGCGATCTCCGAATTGAACCGGGACCCAAGCTCTGTTCAATCGACGATCCGACCTGTGAGGCTTGCCAGTAGTCTTGAGGTCGGGAGTCCGGCAACCGGGGGGGAGTCGGACTCAACAAGTGTTGGCTTGGACTTGATGGCCTTTGGCCACTCCGGCGCCGAACCTGCAATGGGTTCGGCGTTTTCTTTTCTGGCAGCGAAATGGCGTGGAGTTTTCGCAGTTCAGGCTGAAGACGGATAGAATGACGAAGTCATCGTGTAGCGAGTTTTGCGCCGCAAGGGCTTTGCTCTCAGGATTCATTCCAAGGACAAAGGCAGGGTGGCTCGATGACTCTCTTGAGCGCGTCAATGGAAAGGCCCAATTTTCGAGTTGCATGCAAACCCCCCCCAAGAAATTCATAGTCGGCGGAAGTCAGCTCAAGAAGCTGCGGAACGCCTTGGCCGTCATCCATTGTCGGCGACTGCTCGCGACCTTCCAGAAAGAGGCGGAAGGGACGATTTCACATGATCAGGCCAAGCGTGTCACCTACCTGACAGAGCTGTTTTCCAGAATCCATCGCGAAATTTTCGAGGATTGGAAGGAGCAGGCCATCACGCAGGATCGTCCAGGCGCTATGGCCAGCGCAGATGACCGCAAATTGTTCCGTGAGACGATTGAAAGCCTCGTTCTTTACGACGACAAGAATCAAGAAACGGCCATTTTCGACAATAACGGTTTTGTCATCAAAACTGAAAACATTGCCGATCGTCTTGCGCGTTTCTATCACGCGATGCGTGCGATCAAGCCGTTTGGGTATGGCAATAAACTGACGCTGGATTTCTTCATGATTGCGTTGAGCAATCTTCCGGCTTTTAGCAGCGTCTATGAGCGGGGCATCGATTTTCGTCGGCTCGAACCCCAGGATGCCGATATCCTTCACGACTCCAAAAGTTCTCTGGAAGACGTTTGCCAGGCTTTTGTTCATGCCATGGATCCCTCAAGGACCCGTTGCTTGCTGAATAAACCCAATGGTTATGGTGTCTGGCCTGAACAGAAAGCCTTCGTTTTCGGTATGCCGTTTCTCAGGCACCGGACGGCGGAGGGTCTGGATTGCCTTGTCACCGTCAATGGTGGACTGGTTCCGCTCTCAAGCCTGCATGAAGACCAAATTCCTCTCGGTGTCCACTTTGCCGACTACCCGCTGTCTCTCACCCAGGATGTGATTGGCTATCTGCCCGGCACCGAAAGCCTGAGAGGCAAGAACTTCATCGATGGCGTTCCGATCGGGCCGAATGGTGAGGCACCCCTTTTCTGTCTTGACGTGAATATTCTGACGGGTCTTCGCTCACCCAGTCACACGGAATTTGTGGAGTTACTGAAGCAAACGGTGGGTGAAAAAACCCCAATTTTTGATTTGGCCAACAATGCAAACCTTCGCGATCAGTTGATGCTTGCCGCTGAAGGGGATGAACGTCTTCGTCGGGGTGTTGAAATTGCATATGATCACCTCAGCGCGATAGCCAGCAAGCTCGACCGCATCAAAAAGGGAATTTTTGCCGATAAGACCCCTGTTGACCTCCCTTCGCTTTTCCTCTGCATGGGTGGGGCGGGCGCCGGCAAGACGGCGGTTGAAGAGATTGCCCGGGCGGAGTGCGGGGATAACTTTGTTATCGCCAGTCTCGATGAGTTCCGAAAGCAAAGTGACCTTTATCTGGTCATGACGGCGGCCAATCATCACAGTGATGACTATATTTATGTTGAACCGTTTGCCAACACGCTGCGGGACTGGGTCGCGGCAGAGGCTCGCAATCGCAAGGTCAGTCTGCTTTATGACGGCACCAGCATCCCTTACATTCCCCGGTATTCGGGAATTGTCGAAGCCTTTAAGCGGGAAGGGTTCAAAACATTAATTGCAGGGATTGACGCCTTCATCGTCAAGCCCCGCGGGCGAGAAGAGGAATTGCCGCGCGTTGCCGCCATTTTGAGTGTCAAGGATCGATTTGAGAGAACGGGGAGGGCGCTCCCCTGGGTTGTTGCGGTTGACAAGCATATTCGTGCGCCTGGGACGTTTTTGGACGCGCTTCAACATACGGCGCTCGACAAATTGTCATTGTTCGCCAACGACGGAAAGATCGATCGGCATTATTTAGTGGCTGAAACCTTTTCCCTGACCGCGGAGGAGATTGCCGAGCTGCAGCAGAGTCAGTGTGAGGGGCAACTCACAGACACCCTGATCCACTTGATGAAGACTCGAGAAAGCTCGACCCTTCGAAACCTTTCCGGAGGGGATGCGCATCGGCTGGATGAGCTTTTCGCTCGAATCCCGAACTGGGGTGAGGCCAATGTCGGCTATCTCGTCTACAGCTATCGCAACGCCCATCGGGTTCTGGCGATTTATAACCTGAGGCGCATGGTCGATTTTCTCGAGAAAGGCCAACTCAACCCGAATGCCTCCGGAGAGGATGGGCTCCTTCACAAGAATGCCAGTCTCGCCTTCCATATTGCACCCGGCTCGCCAGAGCCCTGGACGATCCAGCTTCAGGATTCGACCCAATCCTGATCCGACGATCGGCAGCGCGTGGAAACATTTTGAAAAAACGGGAACTTTTTCCCGTTGTTTTGAAGCAATCGTGCATTTTGTGTTGAGCTTGTCCTCAAATTTGAGTAACCTCCACGGGCAGAATCGAAGCCAATAGCAAATGGTGTTTCAACATCGGTGAAACGGAGGGGTCCCGCCGGGGCCCCTCGTGGTGTCTGGGGTCTGGGACGAGACGCCCGAAATGGCCAAGAATTTAGAAAAAAATATAAATATTTTAGTAAGTTAGGGAGGCATTAACGTGTTGCAAGCAAATGCATCAGTCACCATCGCATTGTTGATGGGGCTCGCCGGGGTCTGGTATGTCCTCTGGCAGTTCAAAAGAGTACTCAGTTACGATCAGGGTAACGAGACCATGCGGGAAATCGCTGCCGCGATTCAGGAAGGGGCCTCTGCGTTCCTGAACCGTGAGTATCAGGTTCTCGCCATCTTCGTCGCCATCGTGGCGGTGGTCATCGCATCCTTCCTTCATTGGCAGACGGCACTGTCCTTTGTTATCGGTGCCATCGCGTCTGCAGGCGCAGGCTACCTCGGCATGTACGTTGCCGTTCGAGCCAACGTCAGAACGGCTGCAGCAGCCAGCAAGAGCCTGCATGAAGGACTTCGTGTCGCTTTTGGTAGCGGCGCGATCATGGGAATGTCCGTAGTCAGCTTCAGCCTCTTGGGTATGACGCTGCTCTACTTCTTCTTCAAGAACGATCCGAACCAACTCACCTACATCACCGGTTTCGGTTTTGGCGCCAGCAGCATCGCGCTGTTTGCCCGTGTGGGTGGTGGTATCTACACCAAGGCCGCCGACGTGGGCGCTGACCTTGTGGGCAAGGTCGAACAGGGTATTCCTGAGGATGACCCCCGTAACCCCGCTGTGATCGCAGACAACGTTGGTGACAACGTAGGTGACGTTGCCGGCATGGGTGCTGACCTTTTCGAAAGTTACAGTGGTTCAATCATCGCTGCTGCAGCTCTGGGTGCAAGCCTTGGGCAAAACGCGCTGGCCTTCATCGGACTGCCGTTCCTGGTCGCTGCCGTCGGTGTTGTTGCTTCACTTTTCGGCATCTACATGGTCATTGGTGGTGATGACTCCATCAAGCTGCCTGAAGGCCTGGCCAAGCACATCGACAAGTACGTCCATAAGATCGACGAAAAGGCGAGCCTTGAAGATCTTCTGCATGCGCTCCGCCGCTCGGTTTGGGGTGCCTCTGTGGTGATTCTGGGCCTGTCACTGGTCGCCGTCATTCTGGCGGGCGTCAGTTTCAATTACTGGCTGGTAATCCTCGTGGGCCTGGTTGCGGGCAACGGGATCGCTTACGTCACCGAGTACTACACCTCCTACACCGAGAAACCGACACAGTCGATTTCCAAGGCGTGTCAGACCGGTGCGGCAACTACCATCATTCAGGGTACCGCTGTCGGCATGATGAGTACGCTAGGACCGGTTCTGATTACTGCAGTCGCGATTCTTCTCAGCATCTGGCTGGGAATCAAAGCCGATGGCAGCATCACTGCTGGCCTCTACGGTGTTGCTCTGGCCGGTGTTGGCATGCTGAGCACCCTGGGTGTGACGCTGGCTACCGACGCCTACGGCCCGGTTGCGGATAACGCCGGTGGTATTGCTGAAATGAGCCACCTCCCCAAGGAAGTTCGTCATCGCACGGACGCCCTCGACAGTCTGGGTAACACCACGGCAGCGACGGGTAAGGGCTTTGCAATTGGTTCTGCCGTTTTGACCGCGCTGGCGCTTTTGGCCGCTTACGTCACTGCAGCAAAGGTTGAGTCTCTGAATCTTCTGAGCCCCACCATGCTGCCGGGCATCCTGATCGGGGCCATGTTGCCGTACTTCTTCTCCGCGTTGACCATGACGGCTGTGGGTAAGGCTGCGTTCGACATCGTTCTCGAAGTTCGTCGTCAGTTCAAGGAAATCCCGGGCCTGATGGAAGGAACCGGCAAGCCCGATTATCGTGCTTGCGTCGGGATCAGTACGGAAGGTGCTCTGCGCGAAATGATCCTGCCGGGCGCACTGGCGGTTATCGTTCCGATTGCGGTTGGATTCATCCTGGGTAAGGAAGCTCTGGCGGGTCTGCTCGTCGGTACCACGGCTTCCGGCTTCCTCCTGGCGGTCATGATGGCCAACGCCGGCGGTGCATGGGATAACGCCAAGAAGTGGATCGAAACTGGCGAATACGGTGGCAAGGGCTCTGACGCGCACAAAGCTGCGGTTGTTGGTGACACCGTTGGTGATCCCTTCAAGGATACCAGTGGTCCTTCGCTGAACATTCTGATCAAGCTGATGAGTATCGTCAGTCTGGTGTTCGCATCGGCCTTCGGTAACGGTTGGTTCTCCTTTTAATTAGGAAGGACCTTGTTGGCTGTCATTCCATGGGATGACAGCCAACTCCCAGAAATCTCCCGGTTCCCCGCAAGGGGTATCGGGAATTTCTTTTTTTGACCCCTGATTTTTTGTTTGAGAGTGACCTCATGTCCAGCGATGTTCCATCCAGAAAATATTATCTCGAGCCCTATCGCGACTATCGCAACGACAGCCTGCGCTCCGGTGTCGGCTTTGCCGAGGAAGAGATCCGGGTTGATACGGCCAAGCATTACGATGATTGTTATTGGGACTACCGTACGGCGTGGTTTGATAATGAAAATCTGGCGCTTCACTACGGCTACTGGGAAGAGGGCATCAAGACGCACAGCCAGGCGCTGTTGAACAAGAACCGCATCATGGCCGATGTCGCCGGGATCAAGCCGGGTTCATACGTGCTGGATGCCGGGTGTGGTATCGGTGGTAGCTCCATTTGGCTTGCAAAGCACCGGGGTTGTCGCGCCAAGGGAATTACGGTGAGCGCTGATCAGGTCGGCCATGCAAAAAAGAATGCGATCCGTCATGGTGTAGCCGAGCAGGTCGACTTTGAGGTCTCCGACTTTTTGAAGACCCCATTTCCGGATGAAACCTTTGATGTGGTTTGGGCCGTTGAAAGCAGTTGCTACGCTGTCGATAAGCGTGACTTCTTTCGAGAGGCCTTTCGAGTGCTCAAGAAGGGGGGAACCCTGATTGCGTGTGATGGCTATGCAACCCGCCGTGACTTTGATGAAGTCGAATGGCAAGCCGTAATGGACTGTCTGAACGGGTGGGCGGTACCCAACCTCTCGACAGCCGAGGAATTTGAAGCCGGTATGAAGGAGTGCGGGTTCGTTGATATCGGGATCACCGAAGCCACGAAGGAGACCATGCCTTCAGCCCGAAGGATGTACCTTACAGCGCTCTGGACTTACCCCATGCAAGTCATCATGCAGACTCTGGGCCTTCGGAAGAAAGCGCAGACCGCCAATTTTAAAGTGGCCTTGGCGCAGTGGAAGGTCTTCGATGGTGGCCTGGTCCGATATTGCCTTTTCAGGGGCACAAAGCCCCTGTAAGGCGAACCTCAATGCTTTAAAGCAACTTGCTGTAACGCAAGCGATTGGCGTTGGTGACTACGGTCACCGACGACATCGCCATCGCGGCTCCAGCAATCATCGGATTTAAAAGAATGCCGAACAAGGGGTAGAGCAGTCCGGCCGCCACCGGGATCGCGAGCACGTTGTAGATAAAAGCGCCCAGCAGGTTCTGCTCGATATTTCTGACGGTTGCTCTCGAGAGTGCGATGGATTCGGCGACCTTGGAGAGGGAGCCGCCCATTAAGACGATGTCCGCACTTTCGATGGCAATATCGGTTCCTGTGCCGATGGCAAATCCGACGTTGGCTTGGGCGAGGGCAGGGGCATCGTTGATCCCATCACCTACCATCCCCACCGTCTCGCCAATCACCTGAAGCGACTTCACCACCGTTGCCTTGTCGCTGGGTAGGACCTGCGCCCGAATTTCCTCGATTCCGACTTCCTCTGCGATGGCACGGGCCGTGACCTCATTGTCTCCGGTCAGCATGACCAGGCGAATTCCCAGACTTCTGAGTTTTTGGATGGCTTCTCGAGAATCGGATTTGACGGGGTCGGCAATCGCAAGAATCCCAACCGGTTTCCCTGCGGAGGCCAGTACCACGGGCGTTTGTCCTTTTCGGCCCAAATTTTCCAGGCGCTCAGAGAGTCCCGCGGTATCGATCTGTTCACGTTCCATTAATGGAAGATTGCCGAGCAAGACGTCCTCTTCACCAATGGCGCCTCGGATACCGAGGCCAGACAGCGCCGTAAAGCTCGATAAAGCGAGGTCCTCAAGGCCACGCTCTTTGGCGGCTTCCCGAATTGCAGCAGCCAAGGGGTGCTCCGAACCCGACTCCAGCGTTGAAGCCCATTGGAGGATCTTGGTTTCGTCCCAATCCGAGAGACACTCGATCACCGTCAGCTTGGGTTTGCCCTGAGTAATCGTGCCGGTCTTGTCGAGAATGATGGTATTGAGCTTGCCTGCCGATTGAAGCGCATCGCCTTTTCGGATCAGGATGCCCTCCTGAGCCGCTCGCCCGACCGCAACCATGACGGAAATCGGGGTCGCAAGGCCCAGGGCGCAGGGGCAGGCGATGACCAGGACGGTCATCGCCGTGACAAAGGCATACCCGATGGAGGGATCCGGGCCGACGAGCCACCAGATGAGCAAGGTGATCAGGGAAATGGAGATCACCACCGGAACAAAGACCGCCGCAATTTTGTCCACCAAACGGGCGATTTCAGGTTTGGTGGATTGGGCGTCCTTCACGCTCTGGATGATCTGTGCAAGAGCCGTGTCTCTCCCGATTCGTACCGCGCGGAACAGGAAGGTGCCTGTCTGATTGACGGTGCCGCAGGTCACGGTATCCCCTGCGCGCTTGGTAACCGGGATGGCTTCGCCTGTCAGCATGGATTCATCAATGCTGGACTCGCCCTCGAGGACTTCGCCATCCACCGGGATTTTTTCACCCGGCCGAACCCGCAGCGTTTCATCCAGTCCCACGTCACTGATTGGAATATCCATTTCAACGCCCTCTCGAATGACTCGGGCTGTTCGTGGCTGAAGTCCAATGAGCTGGCGAATGGCGGCTGAACTTTTGCCTCGCGCGCGAGTTTCAAGAGCGCCCCCTAAATTGATGAAGGCCAAGACGGTGACGGCGGCTTCAAAGTACGCGTGACGGCTCATTGGGGGCAGTCCATGCGCAAAAAATATGGCCACAGTCGAGTACACCCACGCAGCGCCAGTGCCCAGTGCCACGAGTGTGTCCATGTTGGCCTGACGGTGCTCCCAACTCTTGATGGCGCCCCGGTAAAAGTGGCCACCGGAGTATTGCATGATCCTCAAGGTGAGATAGGAGACGACAACCCAGAATGCAGCGGGAAAGCCCCGTGATGCGACAATCGAGAGAATCGCATAAATACCCGCAAAACTGAGTGTCAGGGCAATCGCGAGATCGCGATCCAGGGTGCGGGTCTTAACGATATTCTTAAGCGCGCGAATAAAACGGCCATCGCCGTAGCGCATGCCCTGGAATGCAAAGTAGGCGCCGACCAGCCAGAGGGCACCGTCCCGAGTGCCGCCGAGATGGGGTAGGTATCCCAGATGATCCAAGATCATCAGTGGCGCGCCCAGAGAAGCCGCCACCGCGGCTTTCTTCAATAGTTCGCGGGCGTGTGCTTCCTCGTTGGCTTCCTGTTCACTCGGATCTTCAAGCTCCTCCATGATGGCTGCGGGATAGCCCGCTTCATCGAGCATTTTCTTGAGGACTTCAGGATCGACGTCGCCTTCGACCTTGGCCGAGTGATCGGCAAAATTGACAGTGGCCTCAATGACTCCGGGAACCCCTCGAAGGGCTGTTTCGACAGACTCGACACACCCGGCACAACGCATGCCAGAGATCGAGAGACGGAGTGTGGGGGATGTGCCTTCATCTATCGCATTCATGGGCGGGACCTTGGTCAGACGTGTTCGCAGGACAATGTTGGCGAACTATAACAAAGTGTTCAACCCGATCGGAGGGGTTGAGCGAGAGGGGGAAATTAAGCGATACCGGGGAGGAAGGGCACGAAGCTGACCGGTTCGATTTCTTCAACTTCAAATCCGACTTCAGAGCGAATGACGCGGTTCAGAATTTGGGTGCGACCCTGTCCCACCGGGATAATCATGATGCTGCGCCGTCCCATTTGCGCCAAGAGGGCCTCTGGGATTTCGCTGGGTGCGGCCGCCGCGAGGATCGCATCGTAGGGCGCATACTCTTCCCAGCCCCAACCGCCATCGCTGTGCTTGAGGCGGACGTTGCGCAGGTTAAGCTCCTGGAGACAGCGCCGCGCCCGCTGCTGCAAAGGATAGATGCGCTCAACGGAATAAACGGTCTTGGCGAGCTGGGCGAGGATAGACGTTTGATAACCAGAGCCTGTTCCGACTTCGAGGACTTTCCCAGGGGTTCCTCGCTCCAGAAGAAGCTCCGTCATTCGGGCGACGATGTAAGGTTGCGAGATGGTCTGATTGAACCCAATCGGCAGAGCGGTGTCTTCGTAGGCGCGACTCGCCAAGGCCTCCTCGACAAAAAGGTGCCGGGGGGTATCCAGCATGACTTTGAGTACATCGGGGTTTTGAATGCCTTGCTCGCGAAGGCGGGCGACCATGCGTTCGCGAGTTCTTCGCGAAGTCATGCCGATGCCCTCGTATCGCTGTTTCATGACTGTAGGTCGCCCTCTAGCCAACCCGCCAACTGCTCGAGGCGATCGTAGCGGGTAAGGTCAATTTGAAGCGGTGTGACGGAGACATAGCCTTCGCGGATGGCATGAAAGTCGGTCCCTGGGCCTGCATCCTGTTCGGATCCAGCCGCGCCTACCCAAAAAAGCTCGCGACCCCGAGGATCCTCACCGCGGATGACCGGTTCAGCCCGGTGGCGTTGTCCTAGCCGACAGGATTTGAATCCTTTGATCTTCTCCCAGGGAAGATCTGGAATGTTGACGTTCAAGATCGTATCCGCCGGGAGCGGATAACGGCGAATCCGGTCTAAGAGGGCAACCGCTACATGTCCGGCGCTCTCGAAATGTGTCGGGTTATGGTTATGTGAGGCCAATGAAAGTGCTACGGCAGGAAGGCCTAGAAACCGCCCTTCAGTTGCCGCGGCAACGGTGCCCGAATAAATGACGTCATCCCCGAGATTAGCGCCATGGTTAATGCCGGCAAACACCATATCCGGTTCCCGGTCAAGAAGGCCTGTGATGGCCAGATGGACACAGTCAGTCGGGGTTCCGTTGACCTTGATGAAGCCATTCTCGGCCCGGCCGACTCGTAGCGGGACCTCGAGGGTCAGAGAGTTGCTGGCGCCGCTTCGGTTGGATTCTGGGGCGACGACCGTCGTTTCGACGTGCTCGCTCAGAAAACGGTCCAGAACCTTGAGACCTTCGGCTGAGTAACCGTCATCATTGCTGAGCAGGATGTGCATGAATTCCCTCGCAGAAGGCTGAATTCTACACCAGAAGAGGACTTGAACTGGCTTGTTGAATTGCTTGGAGACCCGGGGTAAGGCCATTTATGATGGAGTCCTGAATGCAGGCGCTGGATCCTTCCTCGTCTCGTGAAATGAGGGAGCTACTATTCATGTCCGGAAGACTCGATGCGGTTTTGGCGTTGATTGATGCGGCAAATGAGGAGGATCCCCATCAGGTGATGCTGAATGGAGTTCCCGTGGCGAGCGAATGGTTGTATGGGCAACGGATGTCGGATTGGTTATCGCGACTGGAGCCTGAGGCCTCAGACGTTCTCAAGATTGCAGCAAGAGGTCAGCACGTTCGGCGTTGGATGATCCCAAGGTCAGACTACCCGATGGATCGAGCGGGATATCTGAAGTGGCGAACTACGCTGTACCGTTTTCATGCCGATCAGCTGGAGCCTCTGATGAAGGCCGAAGGGTATGGCGAGGCTGAAATTCAGCAGATGAGGGCGCTGATCGAAAAACGGGGGATCAAGACCCATCCGGAGGCTCAGGCGCTGGAAGATGTCATTTGTCTCGTATTTCTGGCGAACTACTTTGATCATTTTCGGGTCCAGCACGACCGATCAAAGGTCGTCGATATCGTCCGAAAGACCTGGGGCAAGATGTCCGAACGGGGGCAGGCTCATGCGCTTGAGTTGCCACTGTCACCCGACGCCTTGAGCATCGTCGAGGACGCCTTGGGGGTTTGAGTCGACGCTCAGGTCCCGAATGTGGTCCGGACCAAAAGATCCAACCAGTCCATGGCCTGCCTGTATTCCTGTCGCTGGTCGCTCTCCGGGGGAGACTCCATCAGTTTGAGGGTTTCCGGCATGGCCCCTTTCTTGGCGCCGTAGACGCCGGTGACCGAAATGGCCTTGTCAGGTGAAATCAGGCTGTAGCAATGATTGATCAGTCGTGTTTCAGGCGGCGACGAATTTAGCAGAGAGAGGCTCAAGGCAAGCGCACATGCGCGGGCCTCGGTTTGGGCGGCAAAAGCGGATTTTGGAACCGAACCATAGCTTGCTGCATCGCCGATGACGAGGATCCCCGGAACCTGTTTTGACTCAAAGGTCACGGGGTCGACGGGACACCACCCCGACGCATCGGTCAGCCCCAAAACATCAGCCAGTTTTCCTGCTTTTTGGGGGGGGATGACATTGAGGACATCCGCCCGGTAACGATTAAAGGCCGTAGTGACCACGCGCTGCTCCGCATCGATATGATCGATTCCTCCCTCCGTTTCATACGAGATCCACTCGATCATCCCGGGGTAAAGTCGAGCCCAGGCGGTTTTGAAGCCTTTTTCCTTGGAGAACTTGGTTTTAGCGTCGAGGATGAGGATTTTGGCGCTAGGGTTAACCTTTTTCAGTCGCGAGGCAATCAGTGAGGCGCGTTCGTAGGGGCCTGGGGGGCACCGATAAGGGTTCTCTGGCACCGTCATCATGAAAAGTCCGCCGTCCGGGAGGGAAGCGAGCTGGTCTTTGAGGCGTTGCGTCTGAGGGCCTGCCTGCCAGGCATGAGGCGCCACAAGACTTTGAGACTTTCCGTAACCTTCAAGCTTGTCCCAGCGGAGATCAATACCCGGAGCGACAATCAATCGGTCAAAGCCCAAACGTGTGCCCCCTTCAAGTTGTAAAACCCTGCGCTGGGGGTCCATCCCGATGATCGTGCCCTGATGAAAATGAATTCCTCTTCGGAGTAATCCCGGTGCGGGGTCATGAATCAACGACTCCATCGGCCGGAAACCGGCAATCACCTGATTGGAACCCGGACACCTCACGTATTGGGCGCGTTGATCAATGACCGTGATTTCAACCGCTGGCGCGAGTTCCCTGAGCGCGCGGGCAAAATTAAGGCCTGCAAACCCACCGCCAGCGACGACCACCCGAGGAATCCCGCGGGATGCTGAAACAGGGCCCGCCCTCAGCGTGCCGATCGCTGCAGCACCCGAAGCCCATTCCAGAAAGCGTCGTCTTGAGATCCTCATCGGTCTGGTGTTTCCGTGGCGAGCAGTTGTGCCATTAGTCTGATCTCGTCCGCGGTGTAGCCCAGCGCGATCCGATGCATGACTGATGCGGCGTGTTCCTCAAGGGCGAAAGACTGAAACCGCTGGATGAACTGTGCCTGGTCAAGCGTTCTCAGGGGGGGGAGGCTGCCCTGACCTTCACCCGAATCACCGTGGCAGCCCTGACAGCCGACCGTCAATGCCCGGGCGCGGTCCATGTCAGGAGAGGTCCCGGCCAGGACGGGTAGACAAAAAGCGCCTAACAATGTGGCGGGCAGTAGCCATTTCTGCGCAGAATCTTTGGGGTCTATTTGCATTTATCTATATAAATCAATTGGTTGGTAATCATTTCAGTGGTGCGACAAATTGTCGCAATTTTTGTTGACATAGATCAAACCTCTGCATAGACTTCGCATCCCACCCCTTGGATTGGGGGTGTCTTTTGGGCCAACTGCCCATGAAGAAGAGGTTTCACGGACGATGTTTATCAAACGTTTGGGGGTGAAACCACCCTCGACTTTCATTGAGGTCAATACTATGGCAGTTACAACCGCTGGAGTAGAAGCAGCAGATCGCCCGCTTCTCGACAAGGGCTGGATGACTTTTGCATTCGGCATTTATTTCGTTTTCTACATGTGGGTTCGTTGGTACGAAGGGGTTTACGGCTGGGCAGCTGGTCTTGACTCATTCGCTCCTGAGTTCGAAACCTACTGGATGAACTTCCTGTACACCGAAATCGTTCTGGAAGTCACCACCGCCTCTATCCTTTGGGGTTACATCTGGAAGACCCGTGATCGCAACCTGGCAGCGCTGTCTCCCCGTTGTGAACTGCGTCGCAACATGACCCATCTGGTATGGCTCTTCGCTTATGCGAACGCGATCTACTGGGGCGCTTCCTACTTCACCGAGCAGGACGGCACCTGGCACCAGACGATCGTTCGTGACACGGACTTCACCCCGTCTCACATCATCGAGTTCTACCTGAGCTATCCGATCTACATCATCACCGGTTTCGGCGCGTTCCTGTACGCAAAGACCCGTCTGCCTTTCTTCGCAGATGGTCTTTCACTGCCCTACCTCGTGACTGTTGTTGGTCCGTTCATGATTCTTC
>JBEBBO010000032.1:0-2799 GCA_041158345.1 Pseudomonadota bacterium
CTTCAGTTCATCGGCGGTGTCACCGCCATGATCGTTCCTGACAATCCTAAGGCTATGGTGACGGTTGCTTGTCCCTTTGAGCCCGGTATCAATCGTTCAGCGGTCGAGTTTGCGTATTCCACGCTGATTCGGCCATCGATTCCATGAGCATTCGGCCACTCATTCCACGATGATCCGGCCGGCCATTCCACGGGTATCCGGCCACTGATTCCATGGCCTTTCGGCCACCCCTCAAGGCGGGAGCTTCGCAGGTTAATTTCAACCTACCATCGATCCTTTTCGGACGAAGGAGACGTGATGGAGAAGTTAACCATGAAAACCGTAAGAGAAATCCTAAGGCTCAAATTCGACTGCAACCTATCAGCACGAAAGATTGCTCAAACTTGTGGCTTCGCCCGAAGCACCATTGGCGACTACATCACCCGCTTTCAGAACTCGGGACTGCAATGGCCTTTACCTCCGAATCTCCCAGATTCTCAGTTGGCGCGCGCGCTGTTCAAGGAACCAGAAAGGGCGCATGAAAAATTGCAGCGGCTTCGCCCCGAACCCGATTGGCAAACTATCCAAAACGAATTACGAACAAAGGGGGTCACCCTTCAGCTACTTTGGCAGGAGTACAAGTTAGCCCATCCAAACGGGTACCAATACGCTTGGTTCTGCGATAACTACGCGCGTTGGCATGGCAAACGCGATCTGGTGATGCGTCAGCATCATCTAGCTGGCGAGAAGCTCTTTGTTGATTTCTCAGGAACCACGATTCCTATCGTTGATCGGCGCACGGGTGAGATCAGCAAGGCTGAGATATTTATCGCGGTCATGGGCGCTTCAAACTATACCTTCGTGATGGCACTCAAAAGCCAGAAGGTTGAGGACTGGATCCTGGCTCATGTGAAGGCCTTTGAATTTCTTGGCGGCTGTCCCGAGATTGTCGTTCCCGATAACCTGAAGTCTGCCGTGACCAAGGCCTGTAAATACGAGCCTCAGATCCAGTCGACCTATGCCGAGATGGCTTCGCACTATGGGATAGCCATCATTCCAGCTCGCGTCCGGAAACCTAAGGATAAGGCCAAGGTTGAGGGCGGTGTCTTATTAGTGCTTCGCTGGGTCATTGCAAAACTCAGGAAGGAAACCTTCTTCAGTCTGCATGAGGCCAATGACGCCATTCGGCCTCTGGTCGCGGCACTGAACGCACGCCCATTCCGAAAGATGGAAGGCTCAAGGCTTACCCTGTTCCAAGCCATCGATCTTCCTGCTCTGAAGCCCCTACCAGAAAAGCCCTACGAGTTCGCGCAATGGAAAACGGCTAAGGTCCACCCGGACTATCACGTGGAGGTCGAAGCGCATTACTACTCGGTTCCTCACACGTTGGTCGGGAAGAAACTCGATATCCGTTGGACCCTGTCCACCGTTGAAATCTTCCACCAAAACATCCGGGTGGCTTCGCATCTGAGAGGGCTGGTGAACCGGCGTCATACGACGCTGCCAGAGCACATGCCGGCGACCCATCAATATGCAGAGTTCTCACCGGAACGCCTGCTCCGCTGGGCACAAAAATACGGGCCGGCAACGGCAGCACTGGTCGAAAAGGTCATGCAGCGAAGGCAGCATGTTCAGCAGTCCTTCCGGTCTGTCCAGGGCATTCTCCGGTTGAGTGACGACTATGGTGGTGATCGTTTGGAAGCTGCATGCCGGCGGGCTTTACTGATCGGAACTTGCCGATACGACAGTATTGAATCCATCTTGAAAAAGGGGCTGGATCAGCAGGAGCTGGAGCCTACTCAGGATAAAACCTTGCCGATACACGTTAACGTCCGTGGGCCTGAGTCCTTTCAATAAGGGGGAGATCAATCATGTTACTTCACCCGCTTTACGAAACCTTACGTAAGCTCAAACTGGACGGCGTCATCAAGGGGCTTCTTGAACAGGAGTCCATGTCGGATATCGAGCAAGTTCCTTTTATGGACCGGCTCGCCCTCTTGATGGATCGGGAGTTCATGGAGCGAGAAAACAAGCGCATCGCATCTAGACTCAAGGAAGCGAAGCTCAGACAGTCTGCCTCGATCGAGGACCTCGACTTCAAAACTCCCCGCAAGCTGGACCGCACCCTCATCCTCAAGCTCGGTGAGGGGACCTGGGTCTCTCAGCATCAGAATATCCTGATCACAGGGCCGACCGGAGTCGGGAAATCCTATCTAGCCTGCGCTCTGGGCCAAAAGGCCTGCCGCATGGGATATCGGGTTTTTTATCAGCGGTTGACACGCCTTCTGGCCGAACTCGATATCGCCCGGGGCGATGGGCGCTATCCGAGGTTGATCAACACGCTCAGCAAAATCGATGTCTTGATCTTGGACGACTGGGGGCTTGAGGGCGGCATTACAGACCGCCAGAGGCGCGATCTTTTGGAAGTTCTGGATGATCGATATGCCTCACGTTCGACTATCGTGACCAGTCAGCTTCCGGTTGATCGTTGGCACGATCATATTGGAGACCCAACACTCGCAGACGCCATCTTGGATCGACTCATCCACAACTCACACCGCATCCAACTGGATGGTCCATCTATGAGGAGAAAGAAAGGGGGACAGCAGCCGGAAAACACAGCCATCGATTGACGAAACTTGGAGGGAACATTAGCCTCCAAAAAGACCTGCGTCGCTACGCTCCGACCGCCCGGCCGAATGATCCGAAATGGGTGGCCGAATTAGCGTGGAACAGGTGGCCGGATGTTCGTGAAATGCCCGGCCGAATCACGCGAAATACGCATTGTGGCCTTTTTACGCAAAGTCTGTGTATAGCTAA
>JBEBBO010000033.1:0-6283 GCA_041158345.1 Pseudomonadota bacterium
GACCAACTGCTGAAATCAGGCTTAGTGACCGAAAAACAGGTCAAGAAGGTACAAAAGGAACAGGTCAAAGCCACCAAGGCCAATGCGCACCGGCCGACAGTGCCCGCGATCGACACAGCGCCCCGCCAGCAAGAAAAGCTGGAGCGCGACCGCCTCCTAAACCAGCAACGTCAGGCCGATCTTGCGCGTCGGGAGTTAGACGCCCAGATTAAGGATCTCATCAATGCCCGACGCATACCCTCAGAAACGGGCGATACCCCGTTCAATTTTACCGATGGCGGCAAGGTGAAGAAGCTTTACCTCACCCCCCTGCTACGCGATCAACTGGTGCGGGGTGTGATTGGGATTGTGCGATTCGAGGAGGGGCATGCCTTTGTTCCACGTGAAACCATCGAGAAAATTCGGCAACGGGACGAACGTGTGATCATCCTTTTAAATAATCTCAAGGAAGACAACACCGCGTCGGAAGATGATCCCTACGCAAAGTATCAGGTTCCTGATGACCTGATCTGGTAGCCCCACACTGATTCAGGACGCACCCCATGACCCATTCCCTATTCAGCACGTACGAGCTCGGGCCCTATCCGCTTTCCAACCGAATCGTGATGGCGCCCATGACCCGCTCCAGAGCGGCTCAACCCGGAAACGTCCCTTCGCCCCTCAATGCCCTCTACTATGCGCAACGGGCCAGTGCCGGACTGATCGTCACCGAAGGGGCCCAAATCTCACCGCAAGGACAGGGCTATCCTTGGACGCCAGGCATCTTTACGGCCGAACAAATCGAAGGCTGGCGTGGCGTCGCAGAGGCTGTCCATGCGCGTGGCGGCCTTCTTTTTCTCCAGCTCTGGCATGTGGGACGCATCTCTCATCCCCTTCTTCAACCCCAGGGTGAACGTCCGATCGCACCCTCCGCGATCACACCCGCCGGTCAAGCCTTTGTCCTGGATGAGCAAGGCCAACCTGCCATGGTACCCTTCGTGACGCCTCGCGAACTCGATCGTGCTGAAATCCCGGACATAGTCAGCCAGTATGTCCAAGCCGCAAAGAATGCCCTCTCCGCAGGTATTGATGGCGTCGAAATCCATGCCGCTAATGGCTATCTTCTGGATCAATTCATCAGCAGTCGCACCAATCATCGGACGGATGATTATGGTGGCAGCATCACCCATCGAATCCGCATCCTGCTCGAAGTCGTTGATGCGGTGGCACGAGTCTGCGGATCCGGACGCGTCGGCGTTCGGCTCTCCCCTTTCGGAACGTTCAATGACATGGCCGATGATCATCCGGAGGCCTTATTCGAGACCATCGCCGATGCCCTAGCCTCCCGGCAGATTGGATACCTTCACATCGTGGATCCCACGTTTGAAGGCGACCCCGACATTCGGCAGCGAGGCCATCAGCTGATGGGAGAAATCAGAAAGCGGTTTTCAGGAACCCTGATCCTCTGCGGCGGCTATGATCGAGATCGCGCAGAGGCGGCACTCGCGGCAGGGTGCGCCGACTTGATCGGTTTTGGTCGGCCCTTCATCGCCAACCCCGATCTTCCCGTTCGCCTTCAGACGCATGCCCCGCTGAACACCCCCGATCCCAGCCTTTTTTATGGCGGCGGCGCCAGGGGCTATGTGGACTACCCGACTCGAGAACAGGAAATCGGTATTGAGCCCCTTCCTGACCTCTCAGACCTCAGCTCAGTGGCGCTTAAGTGAACATCATCCTGATCGTTGCCATGGCCGAGAATCGGGTCATTGGCGCTAACAACGCGATGCCTTGGCATCTTCCCGATGACCTCCGGCGATTTCGATCACTGACCATGGGCCACCCCATTTTGATGGGTCGAAAAACCCATGAAGCCATTGGTCGCCCCCTCCCGGGTCGACGTAACGTGGTCATGACCCGCAACGTAAATCAAACGTTTCCGGGTTGTGAGCGGGTGAGCACCATTGAGGAGGCCCGTGACATCAGCCAAGACGCAGAATCCCTCTTTGTGATCGGTGGCGCCGAGCTCTATCGGCTCTTTTTGCCCCTAGCCCATCGAATTGAGCTGACCGTCATACACCGCACGTTTGATGGCGACACCTATTTTCCTGAGATCCCCAGCACGATCTGGCACGAGGTGTCTCGCGAAGACCTGCCTTTTAACGAAAGCCTGGGGTTTTCCTGGTCCTATCTGACGCTGGAGCGCAAGGGCTAGCGCTGCCAATGGCCTGACCGACCCCCACTCTTCATGACCAATCCAATGTCTGTGAGGACCATGCCTCGGTCCACCGCCTTGCACATGTCATAGACGGTGAGTAGTGCGACTTGAACGGCGGTTAATGCCTCCATCTCTACCCCCGTTTGCCCCTCAGTTCGGACGGTTGCCCGACAAAGAATCCCCACCGGATTCGCCATGGGCGTGAGATCAATCCCGACATAGGTCAACATGAGCGGGTGACAGAGGGGTATCAGATCCGATGTTTTTTTACTCGCCATGATGCCCGCAATTCTCGCGACCGAGAGGACATCCCCTTTTTTGTGGCCGCCTTCTTGGATCATTCGCAATGTCTCCGGCTGCATCCGGATCTGACCTTCTGCCACGGCGGTCCGCTGCGTGACAGATTTTTCTCCCACGTTAACCATGTGCGCCTGACCGGCATCATCGAAGTGCGTAAACTGGGTCATTCAAATTGTTCCACGTGAAACCAAGAAAGTATGCGTCATTATAGAAGTCTGGGTCAGCGATAGAGACGCACCATGCATCAAGCCGAAATCGCAGCATTAATCAGATCCCTGAGTACGGGGATCTATGGCGTCGGGGTACATCACCATGAGCAAGACCGCATTTTCACAGCCAGCTGGATCATGCCCGTCTCCTTCAACCCCGTGCTGATCGCGCTCAGCATCAACCCGCTCCACCGCTCCTATCAGATGCTTAAGAAAAGCGGGGTGTTTAGCGTGAACGTAATTGGCCAGGACCATGCGGAGCTGGCCGAAAAATTGGCAGGACCAGGGGACCGACTGCAAGGACTCGAGTGGTTCAAGGGGATTACGAGCTGCCCGCTACTTAAGTGCGCCATTGCACATCTGGAATGTCGCGTGGAACAAGAGTATCCCGCAGGGGATCATCAACTCATCGTGGGAGCACTGATGGGCGGATCGATCCTCAAGCCCCACACGCAACGCCTTCTGTATGCAGAGACCGGAAACCTCGATGGATCGATTGCCCTCTTTCCGGAACATCTTCCGGGGTAAATCCCCGAATCAACGAAGACCCGTGACGAGCTCACGGACCAATGGGGGCCCCCGATAAATGAAGCCTGAGTAAATCTGAATCAAAGAAGCGCCCGCATCCAGCTTTTCAAGCGCATCGTCGACGGAGAAGATTCCACCGCACGCAATGATCGGAATACGGCCCTGCACGCATCGAGACAATGTGCTCACCACCCGCGTCGATGCAGCCCGAACAGGTCGGCCGCTCAGGCCGCCGCTTTCTTCCCCATGAGGCCATTGCATGACCCCTTCACGTGAAGAGGTCGTATTGGTCGCAATCACCGCATCGACGTTAAATCGAACCAGGCAATCGGCGATCGACTCGATCTCGTCAGGCGCCAAATCCGGCGCGATCTTGACTGCAATGGGAACCACCTTGCCGGTCTTTGCAGCCAATTGGGCCCGCTCAGCCATAATCCCTTGGATCAGCGATTCGAGATGCGATCCTGACTGAAGACTTCGAAGACCCGGTGTATTGGGGGAAGAGATATTGACCGTGACATAGTCGGCATCGCCGTGCACGGCCTGGAGTCCGAGGCGGTAATCCTCGAGCGCCGCTTCGACCGGGGTATCCTTATTTTTCCCAATATTGATGCCGAGAATTCCGGTATAGCGGGCGGCACGCACCCGAGCGATCAAGGCATCAGCCCCACCGTTATTAAAGCCCATGCGATTGATGATGGCTTCGGCCTCAGGGATTCTGAAAAGGCGGGGCTTGGGATTTCCAGGTTGTGGCCTTGGGGTCACAGTGCCAATCTCCAGAAAGCCAAACCCCAGGGCGCCCAAACCATCAATACAGACGCCGTCTTTATCCAGACCTGCCGCCAAACCCACAGGGTTTGGAAATTGAATCCCCATGACCTCACGAGCGCTTCCATTCAGCTGCGTCCTCAGTGGATTGAGGGGCCCCAATCGGGCGAGGAGGGAAAGCCCGGACAGAGAAACATGATGGGCTGTCTCCGGATCCAGCTTGAACAGAAGGGGACGAACGAAGGTGTAGCACATCGCAGGAATCTCCTAGGAAAAAGGTCTATCGCCGCTCGACAGGGCGGTTCGAACATGGATTGCCGCGGATACATCCAAAGCGCCCGTTCGACCCATCTTGCACAAGGCCCCCCGAAACCCGAGGTAATCGGCCCCCAAGGGCACAAGCGCCGGAATATCCTGAACTGAAAGCGACCCGGCAAGGCCGGTCAGAAAGCCCAGAGACTGTGCCGAGGCCACAAAATCCTGAAGCCATGACAGTTCCCGGACCTGAAGAAGGCTACCCCTACCTTTGTCGGCCGTATCCACCATGACACCATGAAAACCCGCCACCTTAAAGTGGGGGAGCCACTCCAGAGAAATGTGTTGATCGCCAAACAGCACGCCGACCAATCGTACCCCGCGGTCTGAAAGGGGCTTGAGCGCATCCAGCACCGGCTGCCAGTCACCGGAATCAAAAAAGCCGATCTTGACATAGTGAACACCCGTCTCGGCCATTGCGTTCACCGCGGCATTGATGAGGTCTGGATTCATGGGTAAATCCCCCACGGTCGCGCTGATTCTTTGATCCGGGAATGCCTGAACGATTCGCCTGACGTCCTGAAGCTCCAGCGCGCCTAAAGCGCCCCGCATTGGATTTTTTAAATCGAGAATCTCGATCGAGAGGGGCACCAAGGCTTCCGCCTCCGCCAATGAGGCCACGCTCGCCAACATGTGGCTCATGCCCTGCCCCCCAGGTGTTGATTCACGCGATCCATCAGCCAATCCCAGGCTTCCTGCTCATGGGGCCCTGCGGTTTTTTCGATCGCAATCGACAGATATTGAATTTCAGTGCGGATGCGTTCGGGGGGCAGTCGATCCAATCGACTCACCAGAATAGCCGCTTCCAGCACGGCGATCTGAGCCCGGTTATATCCCTTGAATGGCTGATGGGTCGCCTCGTGGATCACGCGGCAATAGAACTTGGCCCGAACGGGATCATCTTCAAAACGATCGACCAAAAGCTCCGCATGCCCCAGGGTTTCGGCCAAACGAACACCGGCCACCTCATCGGCAGGACTCAGCGGCCAGTCTCGACGGCCGGTCAGACAGCCAGCAAAGACGCGAACATCTTCACAATAGTTCATGACCGCGGTTCCGGTCGCCACCAAATTATCGAGAGTCCTTGACGGCCTGAAAGGCATCACGAGATACCGCCCCTCGTCGAGGACATGAACGCCCATGGGCGCGAGATGCGGCTCACCGGCAGCTGAGATCGTGGTCAAAATGATCTCACGGATCATTCGAAAGTCTCCTTCGAATCAGCGATTGTTTCACGTGAAACTTTTTCACGGGCAGCGAGGGTTGTTCCAGCCGGCTTGTAGTCATGCGGATTCACCAGAGACGCAGGAGGGGCCTCTATGGCACAGCCCCAATCCAACGGTTGGTCCTGGGTATACCGCTTGCCCAGTTTCTGAGCGATCTCTGCCCGCGCCAGTTCCACGCCGAGATAGAAGGCGTGACCCCCATCCTCTTCAACGCCGAGGTGAGGAAAAAAGGCAAAGGGCTCGTCGCCCTCCCGAAGCCCCTCGCGATTAAAGACATAAAGACCCCGCTCACCGGCGAGAATGCGGTAGCTGGGATCTCGAATCGCGCTTTGAAGCTCAACGATCTCCTCATGCGACAACGGGAAGGGGTTGCGCTCATGGAGCGCCATGAGGCCATCATCAATGTGTTTGGGCAGTCGATTCGCCTCCCGAGAGGCATACATGATCCGTCGGGCCACATCCGCTTCACGGATGGCACGACGGGCATGCCGGCTCACTTGCGTCGCGAGAATTTGGCGAATACCGAGTTCGGAGCAGACGCCCAACAGCAACGCATTGATCCCTGCCGTATCGGCATGCGTCAGCTCCGTCAGATTACCCACCCCCATCATCATCTCAATCTCGGGGTAACGGGCGCGAACGGTGTGATAACGCACCAGAGAATCGGTAAAACCAAAATGAATCGGATCAAGAATGGGATCGACGATGAACTCCCGTCCGGATGCCGCAAAGCGCTCAATCAC
>JBEBBO010000034.1:0-4614 GCA_041158345.1 Pseudomonadota bacterium
GGTTTCTGATGTCGAGTCCGTTCGAAAATTAGCGGATAAAGCCGGACCCCATGTCGCTCTTTTGATCGAACGGCAGGGCAATACGCTCTTTATTCCCCTGAATCTCGGTAAAGAAAAATAACTTTTTTTGAGGGGTTCATGGGGATAAGGCTGTGGACCCTTCCGCTTCAGTTCTGTGGATAAACGGTGCATGGATTGGATCCTTGACTGAAAGGTGGATTTACCCACAGGGAGTGAAGTCTCTCATTCGCCTCTTTTCCACAGGTGTATTTTTGGGCAACTGACTGTTCGGAAAAGAACTTTTAAGTTATCCACAGCTTTGGACCCTCCTAAGAACTACCATAAAGAAAAATCTTTATATTTCATAATGTAAGAATGCTTTTCTTCCTGGGAAGCGAGTTGCGAGCGCTTCTCTCAGGCCCTATGATGGGGACCATCCTCCGCCAAAATGCATCTCTCACCCATGATCATCAGTGTTCTGAATCAGAAGGGTGGGGTCGGTAAAACGACCCTCTCGATCAATCTCGCATCCGCATTTGCATTGTCCGGGGAAAAAACCTTACTGATTGATGCCGATCCACAATCGAGTGCATTGGATTGGCAAGCCAGTCGTCAAGGCGAGAGCCTTTTTCCTGTGGTCGGTATGGCGCGAGCCACGCTCCACAAGGATGTGCCTGGCTTAGGCAGCCAAAATAGTCATGTGGTGATTGATGGGCCACCTCGGGTGAACGATCTCGCGCGTTCAGCCATCATGGCGAGTGATCTGGTGATTATCCCGGTACAACCCTCCCCCTATGACATTTGGGCCGCCGATGAAATCGTCAAGCTGATCCAGGAAGCGATGATCTACAAGTCTGATCTCAAGGCACGCTTTGTGGTCAACCGACTGGTGAGCAATACGGCCATTGGGCGGGAAGTCGCGGATGCCCTGAAGGATTATCCTTTTGAGGTCTTCAAGACCGCCATCACCCAACGGGTGGTCTTTGCAGAAAGTGCAGCCGCAGGGCTTTCTGTTCTGGAATTTGCACCCAAGGGTCCGGCAGCCCTTGAAGTCCTGTCCTTGGTCAGCGAGATCGAAGCGGCTTTGGTTTGATCAGTCGGAAGACTTATTCAAATCCCAAGCCCGCTTGTTTAGCAGTCCAGTAGAAATAGATGAACCACGCCATCAGATGGATGGCAATGATGCCCCGAAGAATCCAGACGTAGGTGGTCACTCGCGTCTTGTGGCGAAAATCATTCTGGGCGATGAGGGCGCCCGGCCATCCCCCCATAAATTCGAGCATATGGAGATAGAGTTCGGGAACACGCCAGCGATGCGTCGCTGCATGGGCCTTGTCTGTGCCGTAAAGGAACATGACCAGAATACTGAGGATCCAGTAGGCAAAGAACGGAATCGGGTTCTTGGCAAGGACGAGAAGGTAACCCGAGAGGATCAACGGCGTGATGATCAACAGGTTGACCAGCACCGTTCGGGGTCTTGGGTTTAAGGTGAAATGCTGACCCTTGGCTGAAGCGGGGGGTTCCAGTGCCGGGATCAATGCAAAGGCGGCGCGCTTCCTTCCGGAAGTCCCATCGTGGGGTCTGAAATGGACTTCATCACCGAGTTCAGGTCGCCGCGGCAATCCTTTTTTAAACGTACTGATGTGAACAAAGTAATCGTCCTCGGTCCCCTCAGGACGAATGAATCCAAAGCCCTTGAGATCATTCCACATGACCAGGTGTCCCTTTTGCATGGGAAGTCCGGGTTTGGATTTGCGTGATGCGCTGGCGGCCATGATGGAGATTGAGACTGAATAATCGTTAGGAATAAAGGTTGCGGAATTATCGCAAAAACCAGAGCCACAGAGGCCTACTTTCGCAGCGCAATCAGGCCGGAAAAGTTATACCAGCGAAAAAAGGGTTCTACGGTTGTAAATCCGTTACGGATGAGGAGTTCCCTGTTTTCAGCCTCATGGTAGGGCACGAGAATATTTTCAAGCGCTTCCCGTTTTTGAGAAATTTCCATCTCGCTGTATCCATTCCTGCGCTTGAACGCATAGTAATTCTTGATGAAAAGACGGTTCAGGGCTGAATTTTCACTCAAGACTTTTTCGACGAGGATCAAGCATCCTCCCTGTCGGGTCCCTTCGGCAATCTGAGACAAAAGTTGTTCCCGGTAGATGGGCCGAACAAATTGCAGGGTGAGATTGAGAACCACGACCGAAGCATTTTCAATGGGGAGGTGGTCCTCGAGATTGGCTTCAATCAGCTCTATCGGGTGCTTCGACGGCTGTTCCGTGAACTTTGTCTTCGCCCGCGCCAACATTTCGGGTGATGCATCGATTCCGACCAGGGTAACAGGATCATCAATGACCTGATCCAGGTGATGGAGCGTCGTTCCCGTGGAGCAACCGAGGTCATAGATTTTTGAATTTGGAATGGCAAAATCCTTGGCAATTTCGCCCATCATCCGCTGAATTTCACTATAGAAGGGGACGGATCGGTCCAGCATATCGTCAAACACGCGAGCCGTTTCGGGTCCAAAGTCGAAATCATTGACCCTAGGAAGTGGCTCCTTAAATTTTTCGTCTTTCTGCGTCATCGTCAATCTCGAAAGGAATCCTGTCCCTCAGGGCAGGTAGCAGGTCAAACGCTTGGGGTTTGAAACCGGTTTGGATAAAGATAAATCAGGGTCAGTAGAAGGAAGAGCCAAGTACAGGAAAGGTAACCGATCACCTGGTCATAGGTCCCTATCCAGAAAATCCAGGGTGAAAGCGGCTGGAGTAGGGTCAAGGGCTTGAAAATCTTAATGACAAAAACCCATCCGGCGTGAAGGCCGATGGAGAAGAAAAGGCCCCCTCGAAAAAAAATCCGTGCCGTTCCTAAAAGAACCCCCGCCAGAAAAAGGGCAAGAAACGATCCAGGATCGGCAGCGGGAAGATGCGCAAACCCATCCAAAGCAATTCTAAAACCGGTGTCCCAACCCACCAACGCAGGGTCTGTGGTCCAGTAAGTGCCTATGAAATGAAGGGCTGCATAGTCCAGCGCTGAAATCAGAATCGCAGTCCGGGGTCCTGAGAGACGAATCAAGATCGCAATCAAGGCCCCACGAAAAAGCGTTTCTTCAAGAAGCGCCACGCCAAATCCAGCGCCCGCGGCGGATAAGGAGACGAGCGCGAGATGGATGAGACCGAACTCGGGGATTTGCGGTGTTCTCACACCGATATGGACGAGAAAAAGGCTATGCAATCCCAAGGTGAGGACCCCCAGCCCAAATCCCTTGAATATCCCAGAGAAAGGGCCTTTTTTAAGGCCAAACTCGGGGCGTGTGAGCCCTAGCCATCGCGAGATGGGAAAGAGGCCAAGGAGCAGTAAGCCCTGTCCGATTCGACTGACCAGGGAGCGAAAAAAACTGATGTCCCCTTCACCAAAAAGTCGGTAAAGGGGATAGGAAATCACTGCCGATAACACGGCAGAGAGGATGAGATAGCTCCAAGGAATCCATAGCGCCTTGATCCATCCCCGTCGATTTTTTCGGGTCACCAGGGAATTCATCGCTCGGACTCAAGGCTGTCTCGCCAGATCGACATCAGAACCGCCATGATGGTGGGTCCAAGGAATAAGCCGACGAAGCCGAAGCTTTCGATTCCCCCCAGGATTCCAAGTAGTGTCCAGATGAAGGGCAGTCGGACCTGATTGCCGATCAATTGGGGTTTGACGTAGTTGTCGGAGAGGATGACGACCACCAGCCCATAGATCAGGAACGTGATACCGGCTGCGACAGTGCCCTGAGAGATCAAGACTAGCGCAGCCCCAATGGAAATCAACTTGGCTGCAAAGGGAATGAGTGCCACAAGGCTCGTGATAACACCGAACAGCGCCACATGTTGAAAGCCGGCCATCTGGAAGCCAAAACCCAATGCCACACCCTGACCGAGAGCAACCAGCACAATCCCATTCACAGTGGCCCTGACGGCATTGGCGGCATGACGGACATGTCGATCCCCATTTTCGCCAAAAAGACGTTCGGCTTTCTTCAAGACTTCATCCTTCAGCATCTCACCATTCACGAGAATGAAGAAAAAGACCACGAGGGTAAAAAAGGCGGAGGCCAGACGATGCACAATGAATGCCGCCAACGTGCGCGTATAACTTGGAAGATGGCTACTGAACATCGCATGCGCGAGATCTTTGAAGGATTCCGCACTTCCAAGCCATTGATTCCATAGGTGGAGTAGCTCAGGTCCTGCCAAAGGGATCGATTCAAGCCAAATCGGCGGAGCAATCCCCTCTAACTGCGCCGTGTGGATGAGACTCATGAGCGATTGCATTTCCTTCAATAGGCGAACCAGTCCATAACTCACGGGCCCATAGAGCAGGATGGCCATTGCGAGGGACAGGCCCAGCGCCGCATAAATGCCCCCCCGGGGTCCCGGGAACAGCTCTTTTCGGAGTGCGCAGTACAATGGCCAAAGCGTCAAGGAAAAGACGACAGCCCAGACGATAGGCAGCAAAAAACCGTGAAGGGTCCAAAGACCGAGGGCCAAAATGCCGGTGGTTGCCACCCACCGGGCGCGCAATTGGGTCTGTGTAGGCATGGGATCTGGATTCTTTTTAGGGATGTTCGTAAGGCAT
>JBEBBO010000035.1:0-6016 GCA_041158345.1 Pseudomonadota bacterium
TGAAATCAATCGGGGTATCCGCGCGTTCGACGGAGCCGGCCTTCTTGGCTTCATAGGAGGCTTTGATGTGTTCGAGCGATCGGTTATAGACAAACCGGCAGGCGCCCTCCGTTCGGGCAAACAGCCGCCTCTGATCCTGGGTCGGGTAGACGATATGGATGACCTGCCGAACCTCAGCTAGCGTGGGTTAAGCTTGAGGTTCGCAAAAACCAAGGGCTCAGAGCCACAACTAAGGGGACAGGTCATGAATGATGGTAGCAAATACATTGGTCTCGACGTTCACAAGGAAACGATCGCCGTTGCCATAGCTGAGGCATCCGGTGGTGAGGTCCGTTATTTCGGAGAGATCAGGAATACCCCCGATGCGATTCGCAAACTTTGCGAAAAAATTAAGCCTGCTACAGGTGGTTTATTCTTCTGTTATGAGTCAGGCCCCTGTGGCTTTGGTATTCATCGACAGTTACTTGATTTGGGCTGGGACTGCCTCGTCGCAGCAACTTCACTGATTCCACGCAAGGCGGGAGATCGTGTCAAAACTGACCGTCGCGATAGCCTCATGCTCGCCAGACTTCTACGATCGGGCGAACTAACCGGATCATGGGTTCCTGATGATGAACAGGAAGCTTTGAGGGACCTCACTCGAGCCCGGGTGGATCTCAGAAATTTGGAGAAAAAAACCAAACAACTGGTGCTCGCATTCCTGCTGAGACACGGTCGTCGCTATCCAGGAAAGAGCCCTTGGACAAAGGCTCACTTTGGCTGGTTAGCCGAGCAGAAATTTGATAGCCCGAGTCAGCAGATCGTATTCCAAGAATACTTGAATGCCATGGAATCCATGAGTCATCGAATTGATTCAGTGGATCGTCAACTGACAGAGATGTCAAAACACCCCATATTCAAAGATGTCGTTACGAGTCTGATGGCATTGCGGGGCGTTCAACAGGTAACAGCTCTGAGCATCATTGCTGAACTTGGTGACATCAAACGATTTGATAGTGCTCCTCAACTGATGGCTTATCTCGGATTGGTTCCTAGTGAATACTCCAGTGGAGGCAGTCGGAATCGTGGCGGAATCACCAAGACCGGAAATAGCCATTTACGGCGGCTATTGATTGAGTCAGCTTGGTCTTACCGTTTTCCAGCTCGAAAAACACGAGCACTTGAGCAGCGTTCTGCGGGTGCCTCAGAGGCGATACAGGAGATTGCCTGGAAAGCACAGGTCCGGCTCTGTGGTCGCTATCACTCATTTCAGCAGCGTGGAAAAAATAAGTTACAAGCCTGTACTGCAATCGCAAGAGAGCTTTCGGGCTTTATTTGGGCCATAGGGCAAAGCTGCCCAAGTTATTTAGCGTCGTAGGTTGAAAAAGATTTATGCAGTGCATAGAAAGCGGAACGGACAACGGTGGGAGAACCCTTGTAGAGCCTATGAGGCCCCCTAGTAGGAGGTGATCCTCGCGGATAGAGAAAGGCAGCTCCCCGACGAACCATTGTCATGCGGTAACCAATCCGCGAATACCAGAGTGTCAACCGTCGGTAAGCCGTCCGTTCTGCTTTCTATGCACTGAAATAAATCCGAGAAATAGGACTTTACAAAATGTCATCCATACCAGGCTCTGATTTTGAAGGCGCGATAGAAAATGTTCACAGACGCTAATTTAGCGGCTGCAATTACACTCCGTCAATCACTCAACTGCATTAAATCACGTGCCTTTTCATCGGAATGGTGAGCAATACATCCCACACGTCATCCCCATCCCAACCATAGGTTGGGCGCTCACACGAGAGAAGAAAATTAAGATTGAAACGGCGCGGATCAACACCGAAAATGCCCTCGAACGCCCTGCGACGCAATAATGGCTCTCCGTCTCGGGGGTCGTCGTGCTTCCGTGCACTCCTTCACGGCCTTCTCCAATGAGGGTTTTGACTACATTGAGCCGGCAATGAGGAGTTCTTTTCTCCATGGGTAGATACTAACCAAGTTGGTTGTTTGCGGCAATTTCAAAATGATATGGCATTACCGCTCCGTAACTCCTGGAGCGAGGCCTGGAAAACCCCTGAGGCGCAAGGCAAGATCGAGGTCCAATGGATCCTTGGGGAGAGGGCCTGTCAGGCGATCCCAGAGGATAGGGTCTGAGAGTTCAAGCCACTCGCTAAAGCGAATCCGAAGAGTCTCGGGCAAGTCCCTGAACTGATGCTCAAGAAAGTAGGCGAAGAGTTCATCCAACTCGCGCATACCCCGCCGACACCGCCAGCGAATATCCCCGTTCATTCCTTTTGTGGATCGGGAAGGCGAGCAACCGCCTTCTTGATGTCGGCAATGGCTTTGGCGGGGTTCAGTCCCTTGGGACAGCTGTCGGTACAGTTCATGATGGTATGGCACCGATAGAGCTTGAACGCATCATCCAACGCTCTCAGACGCTCCTCAGTGGCTTCATCCCGACTGTCATTGATCCAGCGAGCGGCCTGGAGCAAAACTGCCGGTCCCAGATATTGATCGCCATTCCACCAGTAGCTGGGGCAGCTGGTCGAGCAGCAGGCACAAAGCACACACTCGACCAGACCTTCGAGGAGGTGACGCTCTTCGATGGACTGGAGACGTTCCCCGTTTTTGGGGGGCTCTGAGGTGGTTTTAATCCAGGGTTCGATCGCCGCATACTGACGGTAGATGCCCGAAAGATCAGGCACCAGATCCTTGATGACCGGCAGGTGGGGGAGGGGATAGATCCGTATGGGCCCTTTAAGGCCATCCAGCGCATGGGTGCAAGCCAGGGTGTTCCGGCCATTGATATTCATGGCGCAGGATCCACACACGCCTTCCCGACACGATCTTCTGAAGGTCAGACTGCTGTCAACCTCATTTTTGATCTTGAATAGCGCATCCAGCACCATCGGACCCAAGGCATCGCGGTCCAGCTCAAAGCGGTCAAGACGAGGCGAATGGGGCGCTTCCGGGTCGAATCGATAGACCTCAACGACCAGGATGTTTTGAGTGCCTTGAGGTGCCGGGTAGGTTTGGCCCGGTCCAACGCGGGCGTCCTTGGGAAGTGAGAATTCGACCATGGTTTTAATCGCCTCAATAAACCCGGGGCGCCGGCGGAACGGCGTCGACATCGGCTGACAGGGGTTTCAGATGCACCGGTCTTAATGCCTCCGTGACCGTCCCCGAGGCATCGATCCACGTCATCGAATGGTTCAACCAGTTCGTGTCATCCCGCTCGGGAAAGTCTTCTCGCGCATGTGCCCCACGGCTTTCGGTGCGGTTTTTGGCTGCAGACATGGTGACTTGAGCCTGACCTATCAGGTTGTCGAGTTCCAAGGTTTCAGCCAGATCGGTATTCCAGATGAGTCCATGATCCTGTATTCCGACATCCTTGAAACGCTCGGCAACCGCTTTCAGTTGTCCTTCACCTTCCTCGAGAACATCGCCCCTTCTGAAGACGCTGGCGTGAGACTGCATGACCCTTTGCATCGCGAGGCGGACCTCGGCGGTTCGATTTTTGCCTGAAGCCCAGCGGAGTCGGTCGAACCGGGCAATCAAAGGATCTACCGCCGCATCATGCAGGTCGGGATGGGGCTTTCCAGGCGAAAGGATTTCCGCGCAGCGAAGGCCGGCAGCCCGGCCGAAGACCACCAGGTCCAGCAGGGAGTTGGATCCCAGACGATTGGCACCATGGACCGAGACGCAGGCGCCCTCGCCAATCGCCATCAAGCCTGGAACCACGGATTCGGGATCGCCATTCCGCAAGGTCACCACTTCGGTTTTATGGTTGGTCGGAATGCCACCCATGTTGTAGTGGACGGTAGGGAGAACCGGGATCGGCTCCTTTCGGACATCAATGCCGCCGAAAATACGAGCCGTCTCGGCAATGCCGGGCAGCCGTTCGTCGATGACTCGGGGGTCGAGATGCTCCAGGTGGAGGTGGACGTAATCCTTGTGAGGGCCAATGCCACGGCCTTCCCGAATTTCCACCGTGATGGCCCGGCTGACCACGTCTCTTGAGGCAAGATCCTTGGCATGGGGCGCATAACGGGGCATGAAACGTTCGCCTTCCGAATTGGTCAGGTAGCCGCCTTCACCGCGTGCGCCCTCGGTAATCAGACAGCCTGATCCATAGATGCCGGTAGGGTGGAACTGCACGAACTCCATGTCCTGAAGTGGGAGCCCGGCGCGAAGCACCATGCCATTCCCATCCCCGGTGCAGGTATGCGCGGACGTGGATGAAAGATAGCAGCGACCATACCCGCCGGTGGCCAGAATGACCTGATGGGCCTTGAATAGATGCAGCGTTCCCTCTTCGAGTGACCAAGCCAGAACGCCGCGGCAGGCCCCATCGACCATGATGAGATCCAGCGTGATGTACTCGACAAAGAACTGAACCTGCCTTTTGAGCGATTGCTGGTAAAGGGTATGCAGGATGGCATGGCCCGTCTGGTCTGCAGCTGCACAGGTGCGTTTGGCCTGGCCTTCGCCAAAGTGCGTCGTCATGCCCCCAAAAGAGCGTTGATAGATACGGCCGTCTTCGGTTCGGGAGAAGGGCACCCCATAGCGCTCCAGTTCGAGAACGGCCGGAATGGCTTCGCGGCAGAGGACTTCAATTGCGTCCTGGTCACCGAGCCAATCCGAGCCTTTGATGGTGTCGTACATGTGCCAGCGCCAGTCATCTTCACCCATGTTGCCAAGGGCTGCACTGATACCTCCCTGCGCAGCAACCGTATGGCTTCGGGTCGGAAAGACTTTGGTAATGCAGGCCGTATTGAAACCCTGCTCGGCCAATGCCAGTGAAGCCCGAAGACCTGCGCCGCCCGCACCTATGACGACAACGTCCTGTTCATGTTCGATCAGGGGATAACTGGATTTCATGCACCGACTCCATGGTGAAGTACCCACAGCGCACCGAGGCCAATGACTGCCGAGACGACCAGTACGCTCCGGGTGATCAGGAGTGAAAAACCGCGAAGCGAGGGGGTTGAAATGTAGTCCATCAGGATTGAGCGCAGGCCAAGGCTAGCGTGGATAAGGGTCGTGAGAATGAGAGTGGCGAGGCCGATTGCTTTTAAGGGGGACTCAAGCCACTCGACGAGATCGGCCCGGTGCAAGCCTGGAAGGAAGGCGAGGTGGAGGCCCAACCAGGGGACCAGCACCATTAAAATCAGCGCGGTGCCCCGCTCAAGCAGCCAATCCCGTCGACCGCTCTCGCCCGAATCGATCTGATGTCGTCTCATAGCGGGCTTCCACTTTTTAACCAGCAGGGTGCAAAGACCATCAGTGTTGTCAGAATCAGCGCTGACATGATCTCGGTAATGCCCCATAGGGTCTGTTTCGAACGGGAAAATCCAAGGCTCAGGTCCCAAAGCAGGTGTCGGATGCCATGTACCAGATGATAGTTGAACAGGAGTAACCATCCGGCAACCAAAAACCGTCCCAGAGGCTGTGTGAACCACTCGGTCACGTTTTCAAATATCGGCGCCTTTGTGGCGGCTGCGGCCAAAAGAAGGTTACCCAGGACGAAACCCAAGGCCAGAAGTGCACCACTGATCCGATGCGAAATGGACAGAAGGGCGGTGAGCGGCAGTCGATAGATTTGGAGATGGGGGGACAAGACCCTTCTGGGTCTTTGGGGTGTTGAGGAGTCGATGTGCATGTCCCGTGATTCAGCCTAAAAATCGATACAACGACCTGCCCGTTCCCAATCGCCGAATCGCGTGGGTTCAACGACAGTGCCAGGGGATATTTCTAGGATCCCTTCCTGATCTTTCGGAGGCAACTCCGAAGACGTATCACGGTCGCGCTGACCGGGTTGTTCTTCCACTTCGATACGTTGATTACTGCTCATGGTCCCAAGATAGTCGATCTTGTGAAACAAGGGGAGGGGTTCGATCCGGGAATTCGGATAAAAATCTAAAAACCCCCGTCAATGCTGGATTTGAAAGCATCGCTTCTCAGGAAATAGTATGTCACTCAAACCGTAGGTGGACTGAATGGAGAATTTGATAGGCTCCCGGGCTTAGAATGAAG